>JAFTYS010000064.1 GCA_017461285.1 Bacteroidales bacterium
CTGGCTCTCCACATACCACTCGTCGTCTGCAGTCAGAACGAGGTCGCGGGTCACGGTGGTGTTGATTGCTGTTGCCATGGAAGGACGGATCACAAGGTTGCGGTAAGCTGAAATCCTCTTGAAATCCTTCCAGCCGACAGCTGTCTGGTACTGCTGGATGGCAGATTCAGGCACTTCAAGGGTGAAATTGTCCTTTGCCACTCCGTGGAAAGCTCCTTCCATCACATACGCAGGAATAGTTCCCTTGCAGACGATGCGTCCGATGCCGAAGCAGTCCTGGAAAGCACCGCCGTCTTCAAACCACGAAGATTCGTATCTGATGTTTTCAAGTCCTTCCGGGAAAATAAGTCCTTCAATGCTGCGACATTTTGCAAAAGAGCCTGCTCCGATTGATATTACATTCTCTGGGATTTCCACGACTCCCATGAGTCTCCAGTTGTATGCAAAGGCCCTGTCTCCGATGCTGCGCAGTGACTTTGGAAGTACAAGCTCTCCGGAAAAGTCGCAATTGTAGAAAGCGTTGTGGCTTATTCCTTCCAGATCTTTCGGCAGACGAAGCTCTCCTTTTAATCCGGTGTTGGCAAAAGCACCGTCACCGATGGCGATGATGCCGTCATGAAGTGACAATGTTCCTCCAAGCCATGTTCCGTTGAAGCAATTGTTCGGAATTGTTGTCACACCCTGAGGAATCACTAAAGAACCGGACAGATTCTCACATCCGTTGAATGCAGATTCTCCAATTTTTTCAAGACCTTCAGGAAGACGGAGTTCTCCGTAAAGATATTTACATCCTTCAAACGCACCTAAACCGATCTCGACCACACTGTCAGGAATACGCAGTTCGCAAGTAAAGTTACAACTGTTGAATACGCCATCCCAGTAGCTGGTATATCCTTCAGCATGACCTATTCTTTTCAAGGTTGATGGAAGACTTAATTCTCCACTCAGGCTTGTACATCCTGCAAATGCGGCATATCCGAGTTCTTCAACTCCTTCAGGGATTATCAGTGAGCCTGAAAGGTTGCGACATCCGCCGAATGCGCCATATCCGCCTCCGGAGACTCCTGATATAAGTCTCAGCTTGTCAGGTAACACCAATGCTGTCAGGCTTTCCTTGTTGTACATGGCTCCAGCCGGAATCTCATCATCAACGTTAGGGCCATAAGTATATTTGTCACTTTCAGACAAACAGCCTCCCTCTCCGGCTACTATGATTGCCTCCTTGATGTTTATTGCACTCAAGTAGGTCATAAGATACTTCATCACAGCAAAGTCCCTCGAATTGATCTGACCAGTGATCTTGAGGTTTCTTACCTTCGTAAGGTCTTTGCCCGCTTCCTCGATGCATTTGTCGAGGGTTCCTGCTTCAGGCACATTGATGACCACATATTCCCTTGCGATCGCATCATGCGACACAGGGTCGTTCTCCCATACGGTGATGCTCTCGGAAGTAAGGACGAACTCGAGTCCACCGCCTGCAGCCCTCTTGTTCACGGTTACAGTGAAGTTGTGCTGCTTTCCGGGATAATATGTGAAGTCTTCGCTCTTCTTGAGGAAGTATGATTCTCCATCGATCGTCACGCTGATCAGCTCGGCGTCTGCAGGTACGGTCTGAGGAACAATGATCGCCCTGTAGTCGTCTCCGTCCTTGTAAGGGATCGTACCGGTCGTCGGAATCTCATCAGAAGCCTTCACTGATCCTGTCTTGAGGTTTATGCTGGACTTGCGCGCAGTGTTGAGCACTATGACCTGCTTCTGTGCCGCAGCCCATTCGCCTGCTTCAAAACCTATTCCTTCGGCAAGGGTAATGCGTGCGGAAGCCATCATGTGGTTGAATCCAAGATGGATGACGGCAGCGGCAGGGGCGTTGTCTTCTGCCTTTCCCCAAAGGAAGTCGCTGGCTTCATAACCGCCCATCTGGCCGTTCGCAGCCTCCCTGCGCTGGTCTTTCTCCACTTCGAAGGCATAATTCTCCACATCTTCAGGTGAGCCCCAAGGATAGTATCCGTAGATGTCTATATGAGTGTTCTTGTCCTTCCAGTAGATCTCATATGCCGGATTCCATTTATATGCAGCCTCATCAAAGGTGAAGCGCAGGTTGTCTGCGCGGTTTCCTTCGTTCAGGAGTGTTCCCGGAGTCTCTCCGTCGTAGTCGACGATATAGATTCCCACGACATCTCCGTTGCAGAATCCTGTGTCATTAGCTCTGGTCGCATATTCCTGGCTTATGGTGCCGGATATCACGATAGGCTTTCTTTCAGAATCTTCAACGACAGGGTCGAACGCCTGTTCGTCGAGGGAGCAGGATGCGAGCCCCAGAAGGACTGCCGCCCCTATTATGTTTCTGATTGTCTTCATCTGTATATGTTGGTTTTATTGCAGTGTTTCACCAAAATCCGTGTCGTCAGTCTCCCATCCTCCGATGCCGATATTGACGCCTTCACCGATCCTGTTCACAGTCATTGTGCATTTATGCTGCCTGTTTGACTGGAATGTTACTGTCTGTACGAGAGAATATTCTCTTTCTCCGACCGTTACCTTGATGAGCTCGGTGCCGACGATGTCCTGAGGCACGACCAGGGCCCTCCAGTAGCCGTTTTCCTTATAAGGAACCATATCTTCTGCCGCTCCGTCAGCAGTCACCTTGCCTGTGCTGAGGTTGAGCTTGGCTGAAGTCTTTACTCCTGTTATCTTTACGGAAACGGATTCAGCGGCCAGAGACTCTTCCGTATATCCGCTGCCTGGCTTCACATATATGAGCAGATTGCTCATCGCATGCTTCGTGGTTATGTTTACCGGATCTTTCGACGGCTTTGCGTTTTCTGTCTTTCCCCAGAGCAGCTCGCTTGCCTTGTAGTCGTTCAGCGTGCTTTGGTCAGCCTTGACGGAGAACGGCAGAGCTGTTACGTCGCTGACTGTCTGCACATAAGGGTAATAGCAATAGAAGTCTGCAGGAGTCGTTTCGTCCTTCCAGTATACAGGACTGTCGGGATTCCATGCCGATCCGTTGTAAGAGAATTTGGTGTTGTCCAGGTGGTTGCCTGAATTTGCCAGAGTGCCGGAAGCTCCGTTGACCTGGTTTACGGTATAGATTCCGACCTTGTCACCGTTTTCATAGCCGCTGTCTGTCGCTTTTGTCCAGATGTCCGTGCTGAGGGTTATCGGAATCCTGACCTGCTGTGCAGGCGGAGGTGTCGGTTCCTGTTCCGGTTCATGTTTCTTGCAGCCGCAAAGCAGAAGTGCAGCTGCCGCAATGACAAATAGAATCTTTTTCATGATGATAGTTATTAGTTTGTCCGACAAAACTACATTTTACCACATGTTATTTCAAGTTCACAATGGTTCATTTGTGGACCAGGCATGTAAATATACAAAAAGAGACAGTTATTCACTGCCTCTTTTTGTGTATTTTTCAGAAAAACTTACGCCTTGAGCCATTCGTATTTTGCTACGCTGTAGATAGGGACGAAAGGCAGAAGGATAGGGGTCTTCTTTATGTATGCCTGGAATTCAGGGTCGGCTCCGTAGGTGACTGCCTGACGGACTTCGAGCCTGCGTGCTCCGCTGAACATCACATATACGATTCCGATGTATCCGATTGCTGCGATTATCCACTGCCATACGGTGCAGCATGCGCCGAAGCAGACGATGAACGAACCTGTCCAGATAACGAGTTCTCCGAGGTAGTTAGGGCAGCGTACGAGCCTGTACACGCCTGTGTCCACGAACCTCTTCGGATTGACCTTCTTTGCGGCCTTCTTCTGTGCGTCAGCAACGCTTTCAAGCAGCACGCCGACAGCCATCAGGACTGCTCCGATCCATGTCCATACCTCGTTTACAGGTGCTCCTTCAGCAGCATTTGCAAGATAGAATGCGACAGGGCTGACCTGGCCTACATAAAGGAGGGCGCAGAATATCCATACCATGATGACTACAAAAAGAGGCTTCTTCTTTGCCGCATCCGGACCGTAAAGAATCTTCCTGTACTCGGTAGAACGCTTTTCCCTGGTGAGCAGGTAAAGGCCGAGGCGGCATCCGAAGATGAACATCACCGCGCACAGGAGCGCTGTAGGAACGGTGATCACGTCTCTGAACACGATTGCGAGAGTGACGGCAAGAGCAGAGATGCTGAAACCGTATCCGATGCTGAAGAAATAGATGAAATAGATCCATCCCAATGCTGAAACTGCCAGTGAGACAAGCAGAAGTATCAAAAGGTAATTCATGACTTTATGTTTTTATTTACGGTTTCTCTTTTTGGCGTATCTCTTCCTTCTGTGGCTCTTCTTCGTGTACTTGAGGATGATGGCAAGCAGGAGCGAGGCAAAGAATATGCCGATGATGGTATAGGTCCATGCAGATGCGCTGTCTCCTTTCACGCTGGACCACATCTTCAGAAGGTCTTCCGTTCCGGCATCGTGCATCATGCCGCAGCGGTCTATGATGGACTGGTCCGGATACATCACCGGATTGACGCATGCGCTGTCGGCCTGCGGGCCGAAGAAATACCTTACATCGATAGGTTCATAAGCCTCAGGATCCGACATGCTTTCAAGGATTCCATCGCCTCCGATGGCGCTCACGTAGCCGGTCATGTCCATGTTGCGGATGGCATTTTCCGGCTTGCACATGAAGTTGATGAAATATCTTGCCGCCTTGGTATTCTTCGCATATTTAGGAATCACCCATCCGTCGAACCAGACTGAACTTCCTGTTTCAGGAATGGCATATCTTAGCTCCATTCCTATTTCAGCCGCCTCGTCGATGGCCCACTGTGCGTCTCCGCTCCATGAAAGGTTTATCCATGCGAGTTCCTTGGTCATCTGCTCCTTTCCGAAATCGGCCTCCCATCCGCATACAGACTCCTTGAATGAATTGAGATAGTCTTCCACGAGCTTTATGGATTCTTCCGATGTGTCGAAGGTCAGGGTGCTGAGATCCTTCTCTCCCGCGTCCAGCGCCTCTTTGTTGAGGGCTATGAGCAGAGAGGTATATACGTCCCTGAACGCGTCCTTCATGAGAATCTTGCCCTTGTAGGCAGGATTTCTGAGCACTTCCCAGCTCTTTACCTCTTCGTCGGAAACGTATTTAGGATTGTAGATGAGTCCGACGGTTCCCCACATGTAACCGACGCTGTAGTCGTTGGCGTCCTTTCCATGACCTTCTATCTGGCTCATCTTTTCCGTGAAGAACGGAGCCACATTGCCGATATAGTCAGGAGTGTCGCCGAAATCCCTTTCCAGAGGCAGAAGAAGGTCGCTGGCAAGCATGCGCTCGATGATGTAGTCCGAAGGACAGACCACATCGTAGTCCTCGTGTCCGAGCTCGATCTTCGAGAGCATGGTCTCGTTGATGTCGAAGGTCTGGTAGATGATCTCCACAGGCTCTCCGGTCTGCTCCTCGTACCATACTTCGAACTCGTCGAGAAGTTCCTCGTCGATGTAGTCGGCCCAGTTGTATACCTTCAGGATATGTGCTCTGTCTTCCGAGCAGCCCAGTACCGTCAGGGCCGCCAGGACGATGTACAGTATCTTCTTCATCTTATTCTGCAGTTGTCTTTGAGTTGCGGATCTTCCTCATGTTGATGATTATCAGCAGGATGAGGATTCCGACGAACATGATGGTTATCATAGGACGGAGCTCTGGGGTAAGACCTCCCTTGCGCGCGTCCGTATAGATGTAGGTCGAGAGGGTATCCAGTCCGATGGTGCCTCTTGTGAAGAATGTCACGGCGAAATCGTCGAGCGACATCGTGAACGCCAGGATGAAGCCTGAGATCATTCCCGGCTTCAGGAGAGGTATCAGGACCTTCCTCAATGCCTGGAAAGGCGTTGCTCCCAGGTCAAGGGCCGCTTCATAGATGTTAGGGTTCATCTGGGTAAGCCTCGGCAGCACGCTCAATACCACATAAGGTGTACAGAATGTTATATGGGCGAGAACCACAGTGGTATATCCCTGGCTTATGTGCATGAAGACGAAGAGAAGGAAGAGGGAGACACCCGTGATTATGTCAGGGTTGAGCATAGGGATGTTGTTAAGGAAGGTGATGGCCTGTTTTCCCTTTCCCCTCATGTTGTGGAGGCCGATGGCGGCGATGGTTCCGAGGATGGTCGAAACTGTGGCAGCGACGAGCGCTATGACGATGGTGTTCTGGATGGCATGCATCAGGGAACCGCCTCCCTGCATGTCACCTGTGAACAGGTTTGCATACAGCTTGGTCGAGAATCCTGTCCAGTTGCCCAGAACCTTGCTTTCGGTAAACGAGAAGACTGCGATGAACACGATAGGCGCGTAGAGCACTATGAGCAGCAGCCATATGTAGCATTGTGCAAAAAATCTCTTCATGGCTATACGATCCCTCCGCTGACCTCTTTCTTATTGTCCTGCAAAAGACTTGTCATACCTATGATGACGAGCATTACAAGCGACAGTGCCGCTCCGTAGTTCCACATCGACGAGTTTATGTTCTCCTGGATGATGGTACCGAAGAGCTTTATCTTGTTGTTGGTAAGGAACTCCGATATGGCGAATGTGCTCACTGTAGGCATGAACACCATCATGACTCCGCTGATCACTCCAGGCATCGAAAGCGGCACCTGGACTTTCCAGAACACCTGCCAAGGCGTTGCCCCGAGGTCAGCCGCAGCCTCTGCATACGACTTGTCCATCCTGTCGAGGATATTGTAGATAGGGTAGATCATGAACGGCAGATAGTCATACACCATACCGATTATGAGGGTTCCCTTGCCGAGCTGTATGCCGAGCATGTGGAAAAGCTCGGCGGTCGCAAGGGTCCTCATGAGGGCGTTGATCCACATCGGCATGATGAACAGCACGATGGTCACAGCGCTCTTGTTCAGCTTCTTGTTTGCAAGTATCCATGCTGCAGGATATCCCAGCAGGATGCATATGAGCGTATTTTCGATGGCCACCTCAAGCGACAGGGCGAATGTTCCGATCGCATCTGCGTCCCTGAAGAACTTGGTGAAGTTGCCAAGCGTCCAGTTGCCTGAGCCGTCCTGGAACGCATAGACCATGATCAGGATCAGAGGCAATGCGACGAACAGCACCAGGAATATTGCATAAGGCAGAGCCCATGTACTTCTCTTAGTCATTTCGCTTTACGATCTTGATGTCCTTAGGGGCTATGTTAATACCTACAAGGTCTCCCTTGTCCCAGATGTCGTTGGTGTCCACCCAGATATGGTCTCCGTCGTCGGTCTCGACCGTAAGGTGGTAATGGTCGCCCTTGTAAAGAAGGAAATGGACCTCTCCTGCCAGCATGCCTTCTTCAGGGTGGTCGATGAGGTCGACTTTCGAGAACTTCACTTCCACAGAGACCTTCTCTCCTGCCTCGAACTTGTCCTGAGGCTTGCACTCGAATGTCTCTTCCAGGAACTTCACGTGGGTCTCGTCGACGATCTCGCCCTCGAATGTGTTCACGACGCGCTCCTTCTTCATCACCTGGATGTCTACCGGCTTGATGATAAGTCCGACTTCAGACTCCGGCTCGAATGCGTTGTAGTCCTGGATCATGAGCTCGTATCCCTTGTCGGTCTCGACGAACATCTCATAATGCACGCCCTTGAAAGTGCACGACTTCACCTTTCCGATGAGCTGCGCGCTTTCCGTCCTGTTGTTCATTATATAGATATCCTCCGGACGCACAACCACGTCCACATCGACATTTTCTCCGAATCCTTCGTCGACGCAGTCGAACTGATGGCCGGCAAATTCCACGACCCTGTCCTTTATCATCTTTCCGTTGAGGATGTTGGACTCGCCGATGAAGTCGGCCACGAATGAGTTCTGCGGCTCGTTATAGATGTCTGTAGGGGTGCCGATCTGCTGGATCTTTCCTTCGTTCATCACGACGATGGTGTCGGAAAGCGTAAGGGCTTCCTCCTGGTCGTGGGTGACATATATGAAGGTGATGCCGAGCTTCTTGTGCATTTCCTTAAGCTCGATCTGCATGTCCTTGCGCATCTTCAGGTCGAGGGCAGCCAGAGGCTCGTCGAGAAGGAGAACCTTAGGCTGGTTCACGATGGCGCGTGCGATGGCGACGCGCTGCTGCTGTCCTCCGGAGAGCGACTCCACATCCCTGTCTTCGTAGTCGGTCATGCTCACCATCTTCAGCACCTTGCGGATCTTCTTGTCGATCTCGTCTGTAGGCACCTTCTGGAGCTTAAGTCCGAAGGCGATGTTTTCGTACACGTCCAGATGTGGGAAAAGGGCATATCTCTGGAACACGGTGTTTACCGGACGCTCATGCGGCGGCACATCCGTGATGTTCTCTCCGTTTATGAGGATCTCTCCCTTGTCGGTCGTACCGAAGCCTGCGAGAAGGCGCAGAAGCGTCGTCTTTCCGCATCCTGAAGGACCGAGGAGGGTAAGGAATTCTCCTTTCTTTACATAAAAGCTGATGTCATCAAGAACACATTTGTCTCCGAAGCTCTTTGTTATGTTCTTGAATTCTATGATCTTGTCGTTAGGTTTCATTTCCGTTATGGTTTCAGGTTAGTCCACTGTCGCTCCGAATAGCTTCTTGATGCTTCCGGTCATGTCCATCTTCCATGTCAGGCCGATGTTGATGGTGTTTCCATACATGTATTCATTGTATGCCCATGCAGCATGGAGACGGATATTGCGGTTCTCCTTGAGAGGGAAGTACTCGAAACCTGCTCCGTAGATCAGGTTTTCCTCTTCCCAGACTCCTTTGGCGAAGACGCGTCCCCAGTCAGATATCTCATATGACGGAGAGAACGCCACAGTCACTCCGGAGAACGGATACTCTGCCTCGCCGAACCTTCCCATAAGGTCGAGGTCGATGGTGAAGTTTCCAAGGTAGAATCTGTTTCCGAGGTTGACCGCCTTCACGAAATCCTTATCGCTGTACTGCCATAGGTTTGCTGTCCAGTATGATTCGTACCAGTCCCAGGCTCCTCTCCAGCCTGCGGCGAGAGAGAAGAGGTTCGGCTCGCCGTATGAAAACGGCGAGTTCGCGAACTGGAGCAGAACTTCCTGGTCTTCAGCGGGATACCATGCTCCTGAAATTCCCCACTGCCAGCAGTCGAATTCGTTGTAGAAACACGAATTCATGTCGTAATATGCGTCCAGATCGTATGCATCATACTCGAAACTTCCCATCAGGAGGGCGTCTTTGCCGGCTGTAACGGCAAAGTCGCCCGCCTCAAAGGTAAGCGTGAGCCAGTTGGTTCCGTTGAAACCTGAATTGTCCTCGTAATATGTCGAGGCAAGCCTCTGATTGAGGCTGTAGGAAAAATGCGGGCTTATATAACCGTTTATGTCCAGATACAGTCCGTCGCCCATGAACGTGGCTGTTCCTTCATTGTTGCCGTAATTCAGTCCGCCTCTCATGTCCAAGGAGACATCCGGAATGTAGCTGGCAATTTCACTTGTTTTTGCATCCCCCCAGGATGACATCTGCATTGGCACCGTACTCGCTGCTTCCTGTGCGCTGGCTGCAGAGCCGATTGCCGTCAAGGCAATCCCCAAAAAGACAAAAAGTTTCTTCATCAATTAATAAACGGTAAAATCCATAAAAAGTAAATTTGATCTAATTTGGGACAAAAATAGGATTTTTTTGCAGAATTACTTGTGCAAGACCGTTAAATGTAGTGATTTTTATGAAATTTTCTCCATTGACCGGTCTTTCGATGTATTGGAATGTAGGGTCGCCGTTTCCCCATCCGAGGATGCGGCTGCCCTCAGGTGCGGTGAATTCCATCTCCACGCATGCTGTAGGCACGAATCTTCCCTTTGCATCACGCATCTCCACATTCGCCACCGTGATGTCTCCGACTGTATCGTATGTCCATACTGCTTCGACAGGTTCTCCGGCAGTGTCCAGCCGGGTTTCCATCACCTTGCGTCCGGCGCGGTATCCTACCGCCTTCACATATCCCGGCCTGTAGACGGCATCCCATTCGAGATGGCCGTTCTTCGGCATCTTCTTGCGCTGGAGCTTCTTGCCGTTCACGATAAGCTGCACTTCGTCGCAGTTGCTGTATACCCAGACTGAGATCTTCTCGCCTTCGTGTCCGTCAAGATTCCAGTGCGGAAGTATGTGCAGTACAGGCTCCGATGTCCACCATGACTTCAGGTAGTATGCCTCGTCCTTAGGGAATCCGCAGTAGTCGAGGATACCGAACTCAGAGCTTGTTGCAGGGAACACCATAGGATTAGGCTCTCCTCTGTAGTCGAATCCTGTCCAGTAGAACACACCTGCGAGCCAAGGCCTCTCATCGTAGAACTTCCATCCTCTTTCGATGCAGTTGTACAGGCTGTCCGGGCCGTGCTTCGCCCTGTTCAGGGCGACCATACGGCCGTTTCCGGCGTCTACTGCAGTGCGCTCTGCGCCGTCTGGAACATTGAAATATACTCCGCGTGTTCCGCATCCGGTGGTCTCTTCCGAACCGAGGGCGCGGCGCTCAGGATAGTTCGCGCGGTGCTCGTCCACAGGGTTCTGGAGGATATAGTTGTAGCCAGCCACATCTGCAGGAACCAGAATTGTCGGACCGCTGCTTGACGCAACTGTCATCAGGCGGGTAGGGTCGAAGCGGTGGCAGTATTCGCGCATCGACTCAGCGATGCGTGTTCCGAACTCCTTCCACTCGATGCCCCATTCCTCGTTGCCGACGCTCCAGAGGATGACGCTAGGATGGTTCCTGTCGCGGCGGATCATGCGTTCGAGCAGGTCGGTATGTTCCTTGTTGATTCCCGTCAGGCGGTTTTCCGCGATCACGAGGATTCCGAGGCGGTCGCATGCGTCGAGCATTTCAGGCGTCATCGGGTTGTGGCTCGAACGGTATGCGTTGCATCCGAACTTCTTCAGCTGGAGAAGCCTCCACTCCTGAAGTCCGTCAGGAATTCCGCTTCCCACTCCTGCATGGTCCTGGTGCATGTTTACGCCCTTGAGCTTCACAGACTTGCCGTTGAGGAAGAATCCGAGGTCGTGGTGGAAGGCGATATGCCTGATTCCTGTCACAGTCTCGTATGAGTCGACAAGTTCTCCGTCGACATAGATTTCAGTTACCAGAGTATAGAGGTAAGGATCCTCACAGCTCCATAGATGAGGATTGTCCAGGGTGATGACATCTACGTAATCCTCATTGCAATCTTTCGCCATCAGGAATCCTTCTGTCGTCCTGCTGGTGCCGGCGACATTTCCTGAAGCGTCGTAAAGCGTGTGCTTCATCTCGAATTTCTCAGGACTTACCCCTGCGTTCCGTACAGCAGTCTCGATATAGATCGTCGTCTGGTCGAGGATAGGCATGTGCCTGCTTATTTCACCGGCAGGCAGTCTGAATGTCGGGTATACGAAGGTCCCGAAAGGTGCCACATGAACCTTCGAAGCCTTGTTGAGCCACACATGCCTGTATATTCCGGCTCCTTCATAGAACCATCCTTCTTCGAAGGTGGCGTCCGCACGCACGCAGACCAGATTGTCCTCTCCATAGTTCAGATATTCCGAAATGTCATATGTCTGAGCCGCATATCCGCTCTTCTCATGTCCGAGGTAGAATCCGTTCACCCACACCTGTGCGTCACGGAATATTCCGTCGAACTGAAGCCAGATATGCTTGCCGTAGTCTTCTGCAGGCACATTGAACACCTTTCTGTACCAGCCTACGCTTGTCTTCGGATACTCATAACCGACCTGCTTGTAACCGTGGCTGTGGCTTGCTTCTTCAGCAAAAGGAAGGTCAACAACCCAGTCGTGCGGAAGATCGACTGTCTTCCAGTCCGAAGCGTCGAACTTCATCACGTAAGGTCCTTCATTGTGGATGGATGCCGCTTTGGTGAAGTAGTTGAAATACTCCGTTCCGCAGCCGAAATCCTTGGCAGGATCGGAAGCGTCTCCGAAGGCAAACTGCCATCCTTGGTCAAAATTCAGATGTTCGCGCTGGTTCTGCGCCCCAAGAGAAAGCGACAATAAAAGACACAATGTCGCAGAAATGATATTTTTCATGCCTGATAGAAGTTGATATAAATGATAAAACTGCGTGAAGTTAAGAATTAAAACGTACATTTGTATACTTTTGAATTCACAACGACCATGAAAATAATACATTTGTTCCTGATTTCTGCCGTTCTCTGTCTGTCAGGATGCGGAAATCCAGCTCAGGTAAAGATCGCTTCCGATACCTCGGCAACCGAAATTGACCAGGTGCTTCCTGTCACCGGCACATTCATCAATCTTCCTTATCAGGATGTGCGCAACAAGTATACAAACCCTCCTCATATCGACAATACCGACCCGCAGATGTGGGCTGCGAAGATCGCCGAGATGAAGAAGATGGGCATGGAATATCTTGTGTTCATGTCGGTTGCCAATGAAGGCAAGGCATATTATCCGTCGAAGATGATGGAATGGCAGTATCCGGAGTGGCGCCAGAGCCCTGTGGATGCGATCATGGATGCCGCGGCAGAGCATGGGATGAAGGTCTTCATGAGCACAGGATGGGCCTGGGACCAGGATGACAACCTGCGTGACCCTAAGATAAAGGGACGCCAGATCCAGATGATGGAGGAACTGGCGGGGATCTACGGCAGCCATCCGGCGATGTACGGATGGTATCTGCCGGTCGAAGACTGCTTCGGTCCGGTCCTGACCGACTATGCGGTCGAGGCTGTGAATGCACTTACTGCCCGTGCCCGCGAGCTGACCCCTTCCGCGAAGATCATGATCTCGCCATACGGAATCTTCAATTCCGACTTCGATGACCCTCGTTACGAGCAGCAGATCG
Source organism: Bacteroidales bacterium (assembly GCA_017461285.1). The sequence continues at coordinate 12,771 of JAFTYS010000064.1, forward strand.
CGCGTCTGACAGTCGACATAATAGCATATCAGGACGAGATAGGATGCGTGCGCGAGCGATATCCGCTGACCCGCCTCCGCGAGAACTGGAAGAAGCTCCGTGCGATCCACGACAAGACCGGAATCGCGATGTGGGCGAACTGCGAGTCCTTCGCATGGGAAAAGGGTACGAACGACCGTTCTTCCGCTCTGATTCCTGCGCCGTACAGCCGGTTCCTCTCGCAGCAGGTAGCTGCAACAGCCGGCGGTGCGGAAAAGATCATCTCGTTCGTGTTCTGCGGCCTTTTCGAAGATCCTTCTTCGAAGTATCAGCTCGGCCAGCCGCACTGGTCCGCAAAGGCATATGAGGACTACATGTCATGGCTCGGCGGCGACCCGTACTGGAAGAGCGTCGAGGCCTCATTGTGCGGAAAATACGGTCCTGCCGGAACAGAGGACATCAATGACCCTCTCTGGAAATTCTATGAGGCAGGAACACATGAGGTTGTACTTACGGTAGAAGACGGCAAGGTGGAAAGCGTGCTTGTACGCATGCTCAACAGCCATAAGGACGGCATCGTCCCTCCTTCGAAGATATTCCTTTTCTCAAGTCCGGACACTCAGAACTGGTCCCTGGTCCAGATCAAGGACACTCCAGGCTTCCCGAATACGAACCACGACGCCTTTGTAGATCATGTCCTCTTCGACAATCTTGATCTCGAAGCCTCGCATATGAAAATAGCCTTTACCGTAGAAGCGAAGGCCGCATTCGATTCTCCGGTTCTTCGTTAATTTGAATTATAACACACTGACTAGTAGTGTTTTACCGAAAGTACGTGCCGCGTTTTGGAGGCACGCACTTTTTGTAAAGAGCTGACGGTGAGTATTTTATAGGAGTGATTTTTGGCCAAATAATCGTCACGACATTAATCTCGACACAATGCTGTTCGAAGTTGACAATAGTTTTACGGATGTCTGATTGCAGACCGGATTCATAGAGATTCGCCCGGTCTGAAATCTTTTACAGTCTTCTCGTGTGTCTAAGTTGATTATTATCAATGCTTTGTGTTAAATCGCCTGCGACAAATGACGCAGGCGATTTAATGTAAAGTGTTGATAGTTTGAGAGTTGTATGATTCATGTAGCCAGGTGGGTGGCCAGGTGGTGATGCTGGGTTTGGGGACAGGTAACCAGGTGGTGATGACGGGACGGACGGCGGGTCGCTCCGCAGGAGCATAGGGATATGCTCCGCTCCCTCGCTGCCGTCCCTTCTCTCTGTCATTTAGCATGGACCTTACTATGTCATTTAGCACGGGCCTAACTCTGTCATTCCGACCGAGCCTTACGCTGAAGCTGTCGTTCCGACCGGGCTCTCTATATTGGCATTCTTCCGCATTTGCTTCAGCGACTTCGTTGATTACCGACCGAGCGGAGTTAGTGGAGGAATCTCCCACAGGTTTATGAAACACACCTGTGTCAGAAAATCGTTCAAAACTGTCACAGGTGTTCACGAAACCCGGGTAAAAGGGTCTTTTTAACTACACCTGTGTCACTTTCAACCCGAAAACTGTCACAGGTGTCGGGTTGTTGCCGTAGGAGCATAAGAAATACAGGGTAATAGTCCCTGCTCGGTGTCTGGATATGGCAGTTGGGACAGTTACATGTGCGTCAGTGTTAATCTGCCGGATCCTTTATAGCATTGCGAGACATCTTTTAATCTGCACCTTGTTCAGGTGGCGGGCATTGTATAGTTCAGAGGCAATCCTTATTTTTTCATTTTCCGTAAGCTGATATACGGAATGTCTTCCATATCTGTCACGGGCCAGCTGGTCCAGTTCCGTACACAGGTCGATGTCTGATGTCTTCCTGTAGTCGGCTTTTCCGTTTTCAAATATGATCATCTTTTCAATATCATGCATGCCTACACCTTTCTCAATTGACAGGAGGTTTATCGGAGCAGCACCGTTTCCATCCTTTTTCTGTTCTGCATCCCATTCCTCTCCGGATTTTCTGCTCATGTAGTAATTGAATGACCTCGGCGTGACGAACAGGTTCTCCACTTGCGGAATATCAAGGACACTTTCCCTTAAAAATACACCGCTCTCATTCATGATATAGTTTGATGGACATTCTGCACGTCTGCCTATGAATTTTGGAATCGATCTGGCTGGAAGTATCGGCTCGTCAAGAAATTTTCCCATTTCCTTTCTGAAGATGGCATTGACAGAACAATGCGGATAGGCATATGGGATTGGAGCGACTCCGTGATGTAAACAATTCCTTAGGACATAGCTGGCAGCTGCCACCATGTGATGGTATCCGACAACGTCCAGGGTGAAGTGTACCTGCTCACCCAACTTTCCGCTTCTGTGGTACTTGTGGTTGAAGTACATACTGTATGGCAGTCGGAAATTGTACATCAGTTCGTCAGGATCAGTTGTCTGTACCAGTTGATGGGTATGTGTGGACATGAAGGATTCCACAAGTCCGGTCGAACCTGTCTTGTACAGGGCCAGAGCAAAGCAGTTGAATCCGCGATTGTAATCTTCAAGGTCTCTGAACATGACCTCGTTGCCTGCAGAAAGGCATAGGTGGTAAGTCTTTTTCATATCATTTGTCTTTTTCACGTTCTTTCTCTTCAGTCTTGCACCGCATCTCTCCCGAAATGTATGAAGTCA
>JAFTYS010000007.1 GCA_017461285.1 Bacteroidales bacterium
AACGGAGAGAAGAAGTCCTTGTCAGTAACATCTTCCTTAAACTCCCTGCCGTGGAGATACTCGGCCATCGATGTGTCTGTAGGGTTGTCGTTCATGTCACCCATGCACACGATCTTGATTCCGGGGTATTTCTCCTGCATCTTCATCGCATGCTCATACATGATCTCGCCGCCACGGTCGCGAAGCTGATTGCCGCCCTTCTTTCCGCCTGCACGCGATGGAAGATGGGCTACATATATCGCGAAATGCTCGCCGTCGATGGTTCCATGCACCATGAGTATGTCACGGGTACGGAAATAGTCCCTTTCCTCCTGCGTCTGGATCCAGTCGATCGAGCTGCCCTCGAATGTGAACGGAATAGATTCGCTTTCAATGAATCTGAACACCTCCGGCTTATAGAGCAGAGCAACGTCCACTCCACGTCTGTCCGGTCCGTCATAATGCACGATCTGATAATTGGCTTCAGCGATCTGCGGCTCCATGACAAGATCCTCTAGCACAAGCCTGTTCTCGATCTCGGAAACACCGAGCAGAGCATGCCATGCACCGTTTTCCTCCTTCATGGACCTTATGACCTTGGCCATGTTCTGAAGCTTCTTCTGATACTTTGCTTCAGTCCATTTGTTCTTTCCTTCCGGAAGGAACTCCTCGTCATTCTTTGCAGGGTCATCGTATGTGTCGAACAGATTCTCAAGGTTGTAGAATCCGATGACATAGTTCTTTTCGCCCTTCTGGGCATAAGCGCAGGTGCAGAAAAGCACCAGGGCTGTCAGGGTATATAATATCCTTTTCATTGATTTGAATTTCTGTTTTACAGACCCCAGATGGAGTTTGTCAGAGGGTCTTCGGCTTCCAATGCCGCAGCACGTTCCTCACCGAGCTTTGCAGGAAGATTCACGAAGAAATCCATCCCGAGCATTTCCTCAAGCTCATCCACCGACATGGCCAGGCTTCTGAGAGAAGTGCTGCCGCTATAGCTCTTGTGTTCGGTATAGAACGCCATCGCCGCCCATGTGCTTATGGTCGAAGACTTGCTGTAACGGAGAAGGACCTTGTAGTAGCCCACAGGCACGGTCATCTTCTTTCCGTCGGAATCCTGGGTGAATGTAGTGCTGCCGTCGACAACACATCCGGTCACCACATATGTAGTGTCGGATGTATTGGCCAGGGTACGCACCTTGCTTTCCAGTGTCTGCCAGATGCCCTCGTTATGGGCATTGAGCTGAGGCGTCATGTTCGATCCATAGAAGGTCTGGACATTGGCATTGTAGCTGCAGAGCCTGTCGGCAGATGGGACCTGATGGCCTCTTGCATACGAGCCGCCGTATCCGCCGAAAGGAGCGGGAGAATATTCCGGTCCGAGAATAGGGTCATATGCCCATGCATCGGTACGGCTGACGGTCTTGTTGGTATACATCGAGCAGAGCGGATATGCCATCCAGAGCGCCACAAGGTCCTTCTGGCTCCAGCCGAATGAATAATTGCGGTACTCCTTCCCGTTCATCTCGAAGCTGTAGCTGTAATAGCCGAGGTCAGGATTGTCCATAGCGGGAAGTTCCAGCCATGACACCTTGGCCAGGTCCGTATCAGGCTGCGGAACCGGATCCGGTTCCGGCTCTGGCTGCTGGCCCGATCCTGCCTGTTCAACCATACATGATGTCCACCTGCTGCCATTGTCGAGAACGATCTTGAGCCTGCGGCTGTCCTCTGAGTCATTGACCTGATATGAAAGGATCACATTGCTCATGTTGCCCTTTCCCGAGTCGATGTTCAGGCTGGCCCAGTCTATGTCCGAGTCGTCTTCAGCATCCATAAGGATAAGAGTCCACGATGTATTGCACCTGACATTCACGAACATCTGTCCCTTGCCCGAAGCCACGGAAGGAGTCTTCACGGACACCTCAAGGACATCCTTTTCCTCCACCGGCTTCGCACAGGAAGATACAGCCAAGGTGCAGAAGGCCATCACGACCGCTGCAACCTTGGATATTGAAATGAATCTTGTCATTATTCTGTATATACTGCTATGCTCTTGATATAGACAGCTGCCGCAGAAAGAGTCCAGTTGAGCTCGATCTTGCCTGAAGCCGAACCTTCAAACACATAATCGGCAGCAGAGTTGGTTGTCTTGACCGGCGAACCGAATTCCGAGCCGCCGACCTTGACTACAAGCGTTGCATCAGTACCTGAAGCGCCTGATGTATTGATCACCATCTTCTTGATTGTTCCGCTGATGCCGTCAGTTGACAGAGAGATAGATGAAGCCGGATCAGCTTTCTTTCCCATCTGGAGGCCACGGCCATTCTGCGAATCATATCCGAGGAAATCAGCATCATTCATCACAAATGTCCATGTAACGCCGTTCAAAGTGACGTTTTCGAGCAATGAGCCTGTAGAACCAAGGTCTCCTTCCGCGAATGTATATGACCATGAAGCGTCAGAAACGTCTCCACCTCCGGTCGATCCGCCTTCGCCTGGAACATGGCTGATATAGTATGCAGGAACCTTGCTTCCGCCTCCCTGCGGCTCACCGTTGTAGGAGCCCCTGAGGGTACCGAGGGTCACTGTGTCGCCTACCTTGAGGCCGATGCTGTTGAATGACTTGTCATTATATCCAACCCAGCCGTTTGTAAGGCCATAGATATAGACTTCGCCTGTGCCGTCATTGATATGAAGGTTTCCA
>JAFTYS010000065.1 GCA_017461285.1 Bacteroidales bacterium
CTCCACATGACCGGTCCTGTCCGTATAGACCTGCTCATATGCTGGATTAGGAAGGGAACCGTTGGCATAACCGGTTACAGTCTCTGCCACTCCCTCGAACTGCCTGATGTAATGTTCCGTTCCCCAGAAACATCCTCCTGCGAAATATATTTCTTTCATTATCGTCTTAATATCTGCTTTCATGCAAATATATATAATTTCTGAACAGGAAATTATTATCTTTGCGGGATTAAAATGAAAGTATATGTTTGAAACTTTGGCAATACATTGGAATTTTAATCCGGAGATTTTCGTCATACCGGTAAACCCTGTCTTCGCTAGGATATTGATAGTGCTGGGAGGTTTTCTTCTTGTCTGGGTTTACTTCAAAACAACTTATGATCAGAATGTTGCTGATTTCTCAAAAGGTCCTAAACCTCTTAAAGGGCTGGAACTGAAGGACAGAAGCGGAAAAGAAACCATCTTGAATCCCTTTTCTCTACTAGTTATAGCAATATATTTATTTGCATTGATCAAGCTGAGAAACATTTATATAACTGAGCTGCCTATAAGGTGGTACTCGCTTCTTTTCATATCGGGATTCATACTCGGGTGGTTCATCTTCAGGGGCTTCTTCAGAAGGGAAGGAGTGCCGGAGACTCTTCTTGATCCTCTGCTCTATACTCTTCTGATAGGTACTATCGTGGGTGCCCGTCTCGGCCATTGCCTCTTCTATCAGCCGGACTATTATCTCGGCAGCTGGGAAGGCTTCAAGGAGATATTCATGCCATGGAAAGGCGGCCTTGCCAGCCATGGCGGAACCATAGCTCTGTTTATTGCAATGTGGTGGTTTGCAAAGCATTACGGAAGAAAATATGACTTCGATTTCGTATGGATTCTTGACCATCTCGCAATCGCGGTCTGCTTTGCGGCAACATTTATCCGTCTCGGAAACCTCTGCAATTCGGAAATCTATGGCGACGTGACAAACCTGCCTTGGGGATTCATCTTCGAGCTTCGTGACGAGACCGAGCCGAAGCATCCGACCCAGCTTTATGAAGCCCTCAGTTACCTCCTTCTGGGCGTCTTCCAGATCCTGATGTATAAGTATCGTCTGCCGAAGCTCCATCGCGGATTCTTCATCGGAACATTCTTCATAGGATGTTTCGGCATGCGCTTCCTCATCGAGTTCATCAAGGAGCCGCAGGTCGGCTTCGAGCAGGACATGGTCCTCAATATGGGCCAGTGGCTCAGCATACCGTTCATCCTTCTGGGCATCGGATTCCTTGTCTGGAGTCATATCAGGAAGCAGCCGGCGATGATCGTGCATCCGGAAAAGAAGAAGGCCGCTCCTACAAATTATGCAAAAAGTCTTAATAAATGACAGGGAACCCGCGCATAGACGAAGTCCTCGCCTTTCTGGAAGAGCACGGACTTGATTATAAGCTCCATATCCATCCGCCGCTCCCTACGATAGAGCTTGCGCTCGAGTATTGGAAGGACATTGATTCCGTCCATTGTAAGAACCTCTTCTTCCGCAACCACAAGGGCAACAGACATTATCTTGTGGTCTTCGAATGCCATAAGGAACTTGCCATCCATTCCCTGGAGCATATGCTCAGGCAGGGCAAGCTTTCTTTCGCGTCAGCGGAAAGAATGGAGCGCTGTCTGGGGCTTCTTCCCGGTTCTGTATCTCCACTTGGCCTTATCCATGATCTTAAGACTGAAGATCTTACCAAGGAGCATTTCCCTGACGGCCACAGAGTCAAGCTCTTTCTGGACAAGGACCTGCAGGATGCGGAAAGAATAAGCTTCCATCCGTGCGACAATACCGGCAGTGTAGTTCTTTCCAATGCCGGTTTCATGAGGTTTCTGGAGATCTGGGGAGGCGAATACGAGTGGCTGGATGTGACAGCGGATTTCTGATACTTACCATTATTGTATTTTTGTACCAGACAAAAGGAAAATTATACCATACAATTATGTTGGGATGGTGTGATTTTTGTTGTAATTTTGCGCCTTGATATTCGTGTATTATAGTGTATATTTAAAATGATGAAAAAATTAGCGGTAACAACAGCGGTCATTGCTGGCTTTCTTGCTGCTGTGCCTGTCTCTGCGCAGTACAAGGCACAAGATGCTGAAGTCCAGACCATTCTGGAAGCTGCAGATTCGGCGGAAACCCCTGTAGTGATCACTTTGGAACAGGCGCTCAAGATCGGCTTGAGCGAAAATGTGTCGGTGAAGGTAGCCGACATGGAGATTCAGAGGACAGGATTTGCCAAGAAGGGCACATATGCATCCCTCTTCCCGCAGATAGATGCGTCGGGATCATTCCAGAGGACCATCAAGAAGCAGGTGATGTACATGGACTTCGATATGGGCGCACTAGGTGGCGCGATGGGCGGAGGTGCGGCCGGTGACGGTTCGGCTGAAGGCGGCGAAGGCACCACCCTTCCGGATGGAGTCGAGATTCCTGACGGTTCTGCAGGTGCAGGAGAAGGCGGTTCATCTTCTTCAAACGGAGGAGGATTCGAAGTGGGCCGTTGGAACAACTTCAGCGCAGGTGTTTCTGCATCAATGCCTTTGGTAAATGCCCAGCTCTGGAAGAGCCTCAAGATATCAGGACTGGATGTGGAGCTTGCCGTTGAGAAGGCACGCTCGTCACGTCTTGACATGGTGACCCAGGTGAAGAGCGCATTCTTCTCGACCCTGATGGCCAAGGAAGCATTCGACGTATATAAGCAGGTGTACGAAAACGCAATGCAGAACCTTGTCGAGACCCAGAAGAAGTATGATGCCCAGAAGGCCTCAGAAATGGAGCTTGTCCGTGCAAAGACAACAGTGGCCAATGCGATTCCTAACGTATACAATGCGGAAAGTTCGGTGATTCTTGCCTTGTGGCAGCTCAAGGCTGTTCTTGGTGTAGACCTTGACATGAATCTTGACGTGGCAGGAAAGCTTGCGGATTATGCTGAGCACATGCTTTATGACATCAAGGAGAACGAAGAGATATCCCTTGACCGCAACACCACGATGAAGCAGCTTGCCATTCAGGCTGAGATGCTTTCCGAGACCATAAAGGTGCAGCAGTATGCCAACATCCCGTCGCTCGCCATGGTCTTCAACTACAGCATCAATGCGATGACAAACGACTTCAACTTCAGCGAATACCGCTGGACTCCTTATTCGGTAGTCGGCTTCAGCCTCAACATTCCGATCTTTGCCGGAGGAAAGCGCTACAACCAGATACGTCAGGCCAGGAACCAGTACGAGCAGGTGAAGCTCCAGACCATCAACACAGAACGTCAGCTCAAGATCGCCATCCGTCAGAATCTTGCGACCATGGAAACCAGCATGAAGAGCTATTATGCGGCACAGGACGCCGTAGCTTCCGCACAGAAGGGATATGACATCACAGAGGCGTCATATAAGGTGGGCCGAAGCACGCTGATAGAGCTCAATGACGCTCAGCTTGCCCTTACCCAGTCACGTCTGGCGGAATCGCAGGCTATCCTTAACTTCCTGACTGCCAAGACTCAGCTCGAGCAGACCCTCGGCCAGGATTTCATCGCTGAATAAATTCGTAATCAATAAATGCAAGATATAATAATGAAGACTATTTTCAGATCAACAGTTGCTCTCATGGCTGCCATCGTGGCGGTATCATGCGGCAACGGCGCAAGCAAAGGTGCCCAGCAGGCAGAGGTTGTCGTGGCTGAGGAAGTTCCTACGGTTTCTGTAGAGCAGGTTTCGGTGAGGGAAGTCCCTCAGCTTGCTACATATACATCTACAGTACAGGCATATGTAAAGAACAATATCGCTCCCCAGATGGCGGGACGCATCACAAAGATAAATGTGGAGATCGGAGATTTCGTGACCAAGGGACAGGTCCTTGCCGAGATGGACAAGGCGCAGCTTCTCCAGGCGCAGCTTCAGCTCCAGAACCAGGAGGTGGAGCTCGAGCGCCTCAAGACTCTTTACGAGGCAGGCGGCATCTCGAAGTCTGACTATGATGCGGTAGAGCTCGGATACAATGTCGCGAAGACACAGGTCGAGAACCTTGAAGAGAATACAGTCCTCCGCAGCCCTGTGAACGGAGTCGTGACTGCACGTAATTATGATGCAGGCGACATGTACGCGATGAGCGCCCCTATCTATACAGTGGAGCAGATCAAGCCTGTGAAGCTTCTGGTCGCTATCTCAGAGTCTGACTATACAAAGGTGAAGAAGGGAGATTCTGTGGAGATCACAGCTGACGCCCTTCCTGGCACTACATTCTATGGAAAGGTGGAGAAGATCTACCCTACGATCGATCCTGCGACCCGTACATTCACAGTCGAGGTTGTGGTAAGCAACAATTACAGTACCCTTCGTCCGGGAATGTTCGCCCGCGTGACCGTGAACTTCGGCTCGAACAACAATGTAGTCATTCCTGATGTGGCTGTCGTAAAGCAGCAGGGTTCGGGTGAGAGGTTCGTATATGTGCTCAATGAAGACGGCACGGTAAACTACCAGAAGGTCGTTCTCGGCCGCCGCATGGGAACTGAATACGAAGTTCTCGAAGGCCTTTCAGACGGTGCAAAGATTGTTACAGGCGGACAGATCCGTCTCAAGGATGGAGTAAAGGTTACAGTAAACGAATAAGGATAATATGAGCATATACAGAAAAGCGGTCAACAACCCGGTCACCACGGCGCTTGTCTTCATAGCGCTGGCGATCTTCGGTGTTTTCTCGCTGGTTAACATATCTTTGGACAGGTTCCCTAAGTTCGATGCGAACGTGGTCATGGTCATGTCTTCGTATCCGGGAGCCAGTGCGGAGGATATCGAGACCAACCTTACCAAGGTCCTCGAGAACTCCCTCAACGGTGTCAGCGACCTCAAGAACCTGACTTCCACATCTAAGGAAAACATCTCACTCATCACTCTGGAGTTTATCGAGGGTGTGGATATCGATGTTGCAACGAACGATGTCCGCGACAAGCTGGACATGGTAAACTCGGTGCTCCCTGACGGAGCCTCACTTCCTGTCATCTTCAAGTTCAGCGCGGATGACATGCCTATCATGATCATGGCGGCAACGGCTCAGGAAAGCTACCAGGCCCTCGACAAGATCCTTGACGAGAAGGTGGCGACTCCTCTTGCCCGTGTGTCAGGCGTAGGTACCGTGTCGATCGCCGGTGCTCCTCAGCGCGAGATCCAGGTCTATTGTGACCCTAACAAGCTCGAGGCATACGGACTTACCGTCGCAGGAATCTCTCAGATCATCGCTTCGGAGAACAGGAATGTCCCTTCAGGAACGATCGACATAGGATCGAACTCGTACTCGCTCCGCGTGGAGAAGGAGTTCAGCGCGGCTGACGAGATGCTTGACGTAGTTGTCGGACACGTAAACGGCAAGACGATATATCTCCGTGATGTCGCACGTGTGATCGACGGCGTCGAGGAAAGGTACCAGGAGTCTTATCTGAACGGTACCCAGAGTGCCCAGATCGTGATCCAGAAGCAGGCAGACGCGAATACCGTTAATGTGATCAAGGGCGTGAAGAAGGCGATGAAGAATATCGAGAAAGGCCTTCCTTCCGATATCGAGATCAGGACTGTAGTTGACGGATCGGACAACATCATCAACACCCTCAACTCGCTCAAGGAGACCATCCTCGTGACATTCCTCATCGTGATGGTGGTCGTTTACCTCTTCCTCGGAAGGTGGCGCGCGACATTCATCATCGTGCTCTCTATTCCTATCTCGCTCCTTGCGTCCCTGATGTACCTGTGGGCGACCGGAAACACATTGAACATCGTTTCCATGGCTTCGCTCTCAATCGCCATCGGTATGGTCGTGGACGACGCCATCGTGGTTCTGGAGAACATCTCGACCCATCTGGAAAGGGGTGCCAAACCGAAGGAAGCGGCCGTGCATGCGACCCAGGAGGTGGGTATCTCCGTAATCGCATCTACATTGACCATGCTCGCAGTATTCCTGCCGCTCACAATGATCAAGGGTATGGCGGGTCTGATGTTCAAGCAGCTCGGATGGATCGTCAGCATCATCATGATCGTCTCTACGATCGGAGCCCTTACACTCATTCCGATGCTCTGTTCGCAGTTCCTGCGCTTCAAACCTAAGCATGGAAAGCTCCATGACCTTATCTTCGGAAACTTCAACAAGTTCATCGACCTGATTTCAAGAGGATACGGACGCCTTATCAACTGGTGCGTAGGACACAGGACAATAGTTGTGCTCACGGCTGTCGCTATATTCGTCGCTACGGTCGGCCTTATAGGACCGAGCCTGAAGACTGAGTTCATGCCAAAGTCGGACGACGGCCGTATCACTCTGCAGCTCGAACTCCCTGCAGGTACCGGACAGGATATAACCAGAAGTCTCGCCCATGAAATATATGGAAAGTTCGAGGCTGCGATTCCTGAGATCGTTAACTGCTCGTATACCCTCGGTCAGGCGGATTCGGACAATTCCTTCGCTTCGATGCAGACTAACGGAACTCATGTCATGTCATATAACATGAATGTCGGAAGCATGGAGGAACGCGAGCGTTCTACAGCAGAAATCGCTGATGTGATCCGTGGTATACTTGCAGACTATCCGGAGTTCAAGAAGGTGCGTGTTACTGAAGGTGGCGGCGGAATGGGAGGCGCATCTACTGTCGATGTCGAGATCTACGGATACGACTTCGAGACTACAGACCAGGTTGCCAAGGAGATCCAGGCAAAGATGCTGGGAAGCGATGATTTTGCTCAGGTGCTTATCAGCCGTGATGAGTATGTCCCTGAATATCAGGTGGATTTCGATCGTGAGAAGCTCGCTGTCAACGGACTGAACAGTACGACCGCTTCATCATACCTCAGCTCAGCGATCAACGGTTCGACAATGTCTTTCTACCGCGAGGACGGTGATGAGTACGACATCCGCGTAAGATATGCGCCGGAGTTCCGTACAAGCGTCGAGGACATCGAGAACATCATAATCTACAACAATATGGGAAAAGGTGTCCGCATCAAGGACCTCGGTACTGTTGTAGAGTCTCTTACACCTCCTTCGATCGCAAGAAAGAACCGTGAGCGTCTCATTACCGTATCAGGTGTCGTGGCAAACGGAGTCGCACTTTCTGATGCGGTTGCGACTACAGATGTGATTCTGGCAGATACCGACATTCCTTCAGAACTTTCTGTCGAGATCGGAGGTTCGTATGAGGACCAGCAGGAGATGTTCGGAGACCTCATCATGCTCCTTGTGATGATCATAATCCTTGTGTACATCGTGATGGCTTCGCAGTTCGAGTCGTTCATGAGTCCGTTCGTGATCATGTTCTCGATTCCGTTCGCGTTCGTCGGAGTGCTTCTCGGTCTGTGGGTTACAGATACGGCGCTCGGAGCGATGGGTATGATCGGTATCCTCATCCTCATGGGAGTCGTTGTGAAGAACGGTATCGTGCTCATCGACTATATAATACTTATGCGTGAAAGGGGAAAGAGCGTGACAGAGGCATCTGTGATAGCGGCGAAGTCCCGTCTCCGTCCTATCCTCATGACCACCCTCACGACAGTCCTCGGTATGATCCCTATGGCTGTGGGACGTGGAGAAGGATCGGAAATGTGGCGTTCTCTCGGTATGGTAGTGGCATGGGGACTTTCGGTGTCTACCCTCGTTACCCTCGTCATCATCCCTACCGTCTACGCTTCGATGTCGTCATGGCAGGAGCGTCGCCGTGCTCGTAAGCTTGCTAAAAACAGTTAAAATGAATCATCATGAAAGGAATATTTATAGCATATGACCAGGCATACAACATGGAGATCGCTGATGCTCTGGAAGAACTCGGCTGCAGAGGATTCACCATGTGGCAGGATATTTCGGGTCGCGGAGGATATACGGGAGAACCGCATCTGGGAAATCATGCGTGGCCTGTGATGAACAATGCGATCCTGACCTTCGTGCCGGACGACAAGGTGGATGAAATCCTTCGAATCCTCCGGGAAAAGGATGAGGAAACACCGGATCTCGGACTCCGGGCCTTTGTATGGAATGTTGAAAAATCGTACTAGTTATTGTATTAGACCCGCGAATTTTTTATATTTGCGGGTCGAACTTTTTAAAATTAGATGAAATATGAAAAAACTTGTTTCAATTTTTGCTGCAATCATTATTGCTGCAGTGCTTTCAACAGATGCTGATGCAAGACGTTTCGGTATCAAGGCAGGTGTAAATGTCACTGACCTCAATGTTGAAAATGTAGAGTCTGTAGGCGCTCTCGGATATCAGGCAGGTATCTCATGGCAGTTCGATCTTCCTCTCGGATTCGCAATCCAGCCAGATATTCTCTATCATGTAAAGGCAACCAAGTTTGACCAGATCGAGTCTCAGCTTGGCTTCGGTTATGTAGAAGTTCCTGTAAATATCCAGTGGGGCCTGAGACTTGCAGACAGAAAGGTACGTATCTTCGCACAGGCATCTCCTTTCGTAGGCTATGCTGTGACTCAGACAGGTGATACTGAATCAGTCCTTGGCGGAGAGCTTGCGGATGCACTTGACAAGATAGGCGTAGATACAGGTGACTTTGACAAATGGGCCAACGTGAACAGGTTCTCATACGGAGCAGGTCTTGGTGCAGGCGTTCAGTTCGGATTCCTCCAGCTTACAGCACAGTATAACTGGAACTTCGGAAACAGCCTCAAGGGTGAGAATTTCGATTCTCTCTTCAACAAGTCTAACTTCGGAGGCTACACAGTTTCTCTGGCGTTCATGTTCGGCGGTAAGAGAAAATAACCGTTTTTTGTTATGGCATATGTAGTTAACGATGCGAATTTCGCAGACACTTTAAAGAATGACAAGCCGGTGCTTGTCGATTTCTGGGCAACATGGTGCGGCCCATGCAAGGCTATCGCTCCGATAGTCGATGAGATTGCTGCCGAATACGAAGGCAAGGCCCTCGTATGCAAGTGCAATGTGGACGAGTGCGACGATGCTCCGATGGATTACAACATCAGAAGCATCCCTACGCTTCTTTTCTTCAAGGGCGGCGAAGTTGTCGACAGACATGTAGGTGTGATAACCAAGGCCGAACTGGCTGCAAAGCTTGATGCTCTCGTTTAATTGATTTTATAGGTATGAAAAAGATTTTGTTGATCGCTGCAATCCTGTTTGCCGGATTGACAGCTGCAGAAGCAAAGGGTGGCTTTGGTGTGAAGGCAGGAGTTAATTTCCCTACCAGCAGCGTCAAGGACATCAAGGAGGTTTCGCCTGCAAGCTATCATGTGGGTGTTGCATACAATCTCAATATCCCGTTGGTAGGCCTCTCTATCCAGCCTGCTCTTCAGTACAGCCTGAAGCAGTCTGCCATCGGAGTTGATACAGGCGTAGGCGCTTTGGACAACCTTACAATGGAGAAGGTTTCAATGGGTTATCTCGAGCTCATGGCTTCTGTACAGTGGGGACTTGACCTCATCGTTGCACGTCCGTTCCTCGATGTTTCTCCTTTCGTGGGCTATGCCCTTAACGGAGGCGGAGCTGTGAAGGACATCTGGACATCTGATGCTGTAAACAAGCTCGATTATGGTATCGGTCTTGGTGCCGGTCTCGATGTATGGAAACTGCAGGTAGTGTGCAGATATAACTGGAACTTCGGCAACCTCATGAAGTCAGTCGATACTGTAGAGAACGGAAACGCCCTCGACAAGTACAAGATGATCAAGGGTGGCAACTTCGGAGGTCTGACTCTGTCAGTTGCATACTTCTTCTAAAATACGATGAAGGGTAAGATCGCCGTTTATTGTTCGGCAAGTACTGAAATAGACCCGATATACAACAAAGTCGCCCGCGAATTCGTCCGGGCGGCTTCGTTGTGTGGATACGGCATCGTCACCGGAGGTACCGTGAAGGGTACTATGGGCGAGGTGTCCGATGAACTGGCTTCGATCGGAGGCTACCACATGGGCGTGATCCCACGTTTCATGAAGCAGTATGTCTATCCTGACCTTACTGAGACCGTATGGACGGATACCATGGCTGAAAGGAAGCTCCTTCTCAGGAAAGATACGTTTGCTGTCGTCGCTCTGCCTGGCGGTATCGGCACCCTTGACGAAGTCATGGATACCTTTGCATGTGTACATCTCAAGCAGTATGACGGAAAGATCTTCGTCCTGAACTACGACGGATTCTACGAGCCTTTGAGGGCCCTTCTCCAGCACTATGTGGATAAGAAGATGCTGAGCCAGGCGACCATGGACAAGATTGGGTTTGCCGATACTCCGGAGCGTCTTCTGGAAATGTTACAGGAATAAGATGGATATTAAGGCGATAAAGGAATATCTGGGAGTGGACTGGCTTGCGGTCCAGAATCAGATCGCTTCTTCACTGAAGAGCGATATAGGGCTTCTGAACGCGACAAACGATTCCATCCTGTCCCATTCGGGAAAACAGCTCCGCCCAATGCTGGCACTTCTTATGGCCAAGGCATGTTCTGGAGGCATGGTTTCCGATGCTGCAATCAAATATGCTGCCGCTGCAGAGCTGCTGCATAATGCCACTCTCCTTCATGATGATGTGGCGGATGAGAGCGACAAGCGCAGGGGAGTCCCTACGATAATGTCCCTGATGGGTCCGTCTGTTTCGGTGCTTGTCGGCGATTACTGGCTGGTCAAGGCGATGGAGCTTGTGCTTGATGCGTCCGATGATTCTTCCAAGGTCATGAAGATATTCGCAAAGACTCTCAGCGACCTTGCCGAAGGCGAAATGCTCCAGCTTCAGAAAGCCAGAAAGGGAGATACTGACGAAGACGATTATCTGAGGATCATATATAACAAGACCGCATCGCTTTTTGAAGCTGCATGTGTCTCTGCAGCAATTTCTTCAGGTGCTTCGGATGAGATGGTAAAGGCAGCCAAGGACTATGCTGTAGCTCTTGGACTTGCCTTCCAGATAAAGGATGATATCCTGGATTATGCGGGAACAGAAGCCGTAGGAAAGCCTCTGGGAGCCGATATACTCGAACAGAAGATGACCTTGCCTCTGCTGGGCGCCTTCGCGAATGCGGGAGAGGAACAGGAAGCCCGCATAAGGGCGAAGATCACCGATATCGAGTCTCATCAGGAAGAATACCGCAACGAGATTGTAGCTTTCGTCAAGGAAAACAACGGTCTGGACTATGCTGTATCCAGATTGAATTCATATGTTGAGGCAGCAGTGGGTGCCTTGGCCATGTTCCCGGATTCGGAGGCCAAGGAAAACCTTGTAGAGCTGGCTCATTTCACAGCAGACAGGATAATGTAATGAAGTTTGCGGATGTCATAGGAAACAAGGCTGCGGCCGATGCCCTGCTGTCCATGGCGGACAGCGGCAGGGTCGCTCATGCCATGCTTTTTTATGAGAACGAGGGCTGCGGGGCCCTGCCTCTAGCCCTTGCGTACATCCAGTATCTCAACTGCAGCAACAGGCAGAACGGAGATTCATGCGGGGAATGCCCTTCATGCAGGCAGATGGCCAAGCTGATCCATCCTGACGTCCATTTCGTGTTCCCTGTCAATAAAGGTCCCAAGGCTTCAGACGACAAGCCTACGTCTGAGTCGTATATCAGGTATTGGCGCGAGCTGGCCCTCTCCAATCCGTATTTCATGGAGACAGACCTTCAGAAAGCCATAGGCATAGAGAGCAAGAGCGGACTGATCGCTGTTGCAGAAGCAAAGTCCATCATCGGCAAGCTCTCTCTCACATCCGTAGCCGACGGATACAAGGCGGTCATCTTCTATCTTCCGGAGAAGATGAACCAGGAGACTGCCAACCGTCTTCTTAAGATGGTTGAGGAACCCCCGGCAGATACAGTATTCATATTCATCACCCATGCTCCTGAAAAGGTCCTTCAGACCATCTTCTCGCGTTGCCAGAGCCTCAGGGTCCTCCCTATGTCCAGGGAAGAGGTCGAGGAAGTGCTGGCCGGAAGGATGGGAGTCTCTCCGTCTGAAGCCAAGGCGAAGGCTGCCGTATCGGGGGGAAGCGTAGGCGCTGCCCTGGGCATGATCGGGGACAAGGAGGAGTATGACAGCTTCATGGATCTGTTTTCAGACCTCATGAATGCTCTCGTTTCGCGCGACCTCTCTTCTGCATTGGAATGCGGAGAGCAGATGGCCGCACTGGAATCGCGCGAAAAGCAGAAAGGTTTTTGTACCTTTGCGGCAGAATGCATAAGAAAGATATTCATGCTTCAGCAGAATCTTCCGCAGCTGGCAGCTGTTTCTGAAGAGGAGGGTGCGTTCTATTCTTCGATGGCAGCGAAATGCGGCAGGAAATTCTGCTCGAAGACGATAACAAATATAGAGAAGGTCTCATATATGATCGACAGGAATGTGAATTCCAAGATTCTGTTCTGCGACCTTGTCAACCGTATGTTTTATAGTATATGACAGAATCATCAGAATCAAAGAAATACGACTGTTCCCGCGGATGTGTGGTAGAGAAGGCTGAGTCAGGGGAGACCAGCTGCACCTATCGCCAGGGCTGCTGCAAGCTTGAAGTCTACGACTGGCTTGCAGGAGTGAATCAGGAACAGTACAGGGATTATTTCGAAGTCCGTTTCAAGAATACCAGAAAAGGCATTTATCGTAATGCATCCGGCCAGAGCATAAAGACCGGAGACATGGTCATCGTAGAAGCTGCCAATGGACACGATCTTGGAATCGTGACCCTTGAAGGACCTATCGTGGGACGTCAGATGAAGTGCAAGAGGGTGAATCCTGCGACCTTCGAATTCAAGAAGATCTACCGCAAGGCAAAGCTTTTCGATATCGAGAAATGGCAGGATGCGATTGCGCGTGAGCATGAGACCATGATCCGTTCGCGACAGATAGCTGCCGAACTGGGACTGGATATGAAGATAGGTGATGTAGAGTTCCAGGGCGACGGCACTAAAGCGATATTCTATTATATCGCGGACGGCCGCGTGGACTTCCGCCAGCTGATCAAGGTCTTCGCCGAGGAGTTCCGCATCAGGATCGAGATGAAGCAGATCGGTGCGCGTCAGGAAGCCGGCCTCATCGGAGGCCTCGGCGTATGCGGACGCGAGCTCTGCTGCTCGAACTACATTTCAAGCTTCCAGTCTATCACGACTTCCGCTGCCCGCTGTCAGGATCTGTCACTTAACCCGCAGAAGCTAGCCGGCCAGTGCGGAAAGCTCAAATGCTGCCTCAACTATGAGACAGCGGCATATATGGATGCACAGTCCCGCATACCTAAGGTACACAACCCTCTCGAGTTTGAGGACGGTCTGGCATATCTGATGAAGACCGATATCCTCCGTGAGATCATGTACTTCTCATACGATCCTCAGTCTCTCGCAAATCTTTATCCGCTCTATGCGGAAGATGTATGGGACATCATCAGGATGAACCGCAACGGCGAGAAACCGGCTTCCCTCAAGGAAGATACCGCTCCTGTTGCGCCTGAGTTCGTGAGCGCAGTCGGCGACGACGCGATCAACCGTTTTGACGAGTCCCGCAAGAAGAAGAAAAAGAAGACAAAGAACCGCAGCAACCATGGGAAAAGACAAACTTCGAAAGTTCAGGGAGAATGAGACATTCAGATGCCTGGTGCAGCCGGCAACCTCTGAAGTTCTAGGCTGCGACCACCCTCTGAAAGGCAAATGGGGAAGCGATTTCTTCGGAAATGACAATCCCATCATCCTAGAGCTGGGCTGCGGAAAGGGAGACTATACCGTGGACCTCGCGGAACGCAATCCGTCATTCAATTATATAGGTGTAGACATCAAAGGCGCACGCCTTTGGAAAGGTGCCAAGTATGCAGAGGAGCATGGTCTGAAGAATGTCGGATTCCTCCGTACGCGAATCGAGTTCATCGAGTCATTGTTCGCACAGGGCGAAGTCGCCGAGATCTGGATCACATTTGCCGATCCGCAGATCGGCCGTGAGAAGAAGCGCCTTACCGCTCCTCTTTTCATGAACCGCTACCGCAATTTCCTGAAGACCGGAGGAATAGTCCATCTTAAGACAGACAGCCGCTACCTGCATGAGTATTCACGTGCCATGGCGGAACAGAATAGTCTGAAGATACTTGCCTGTGCTACAGATATTTACGGTGCCGACCGTGAAAGACTGTATGAAAGCGGACTCTCGTCTCTCTGCGGACGCGATGCGGTCGACGCTCTGTTCGAAGTCCAGACATTCTACGAGTCCCAGTATCTTGCGCAGGGTTTTGAGATCACCTATCTTTCATTCCTTGCCGACCACGAGGGACCATATGTGAGTCCGGAGTGGGATGAGGACAGATGGAAGGACGAAGGACACCACTTCGTGATTCCTTCAGGCCTTCCTGTCGCTTCGAAATTCTATCCCGAGGGATAATCTACCAGAGGAAATAAGACTGGCTCTGGATGACAGGCGTCAGGCCCTGACCCTGCCATCCGGTGTATCTGCGTGCCTTGAGGAGCTTGTGCGAGTTCTCGTAATAGTCCTTCTGACCCGGGATCAGCGAGTTCACGCGGACCTTGTGGGATGCGTGGATTATCTTTCCGTTTCCTATATATATGCCCACATGAGTGATCTTTTCCTTTGACCAGAAGGTCTCCGGAGTTCCGAAGAACACAAGGTCTCCCGGCTGGAGATGCTTTGTCCTCTTCACCATTTCCTGATATAGCTTGTCTGAATCCGGAGTTACGGTATGGTCACATTCCATGATGATCTCCCTGCCGTAATTCACCTGCTGGGATGCGTTCCTCGGAAGGAGATGTCCGTTCATGAAGAACGTCAGCCTCACGAGTCCGCTGCAGTCAAGACCCTTGCTGGAAGTTCCTCCCCAAAGGTAAGGGGCACCCTCGAATGTCATGGCTGTATTGACGATGTTTTCCGGGGTAAGCTTCTGCTTCTCAGCCCATTCTGCGAATCTTGCCAGGTCGGCGGAAGGTGTCCATCCCTTCCTGCCGTCAGGCAGCATGACCTCGGCCCATTTCTTCTTTACGGAAGGCTTTGGCTTCTTGCCTTCTCGCCAGACCACTCTGACAAGATTGCCTGCAGACAGATCTGACAGACGTCTTGCCTTCAGGGACGGTGTCTCGTATACTCCGCTATGCTGTGCCTTGCATATGTACTTTGGTGCTGCCTTGTATTCGTTGATCTGCTCTGCAGTCATCTCCACCAGGCCGAGGTTCGTGCACCATGCGGTATACGGCTCAGGAGTCACAACCTGTCTCCAGTAACCTTCCTCGCCGATGATCTCGACGATCGTTCCCATGAGGGACTGTGTCTCGAGGGGAGACTCGTAATCAGGGTTGAGCCTCATCATGTTCTCTGAAAGAGCTGTCACAGCCATCCTCTTTGTCTGGCCGGAAACGTTTCCTGCGATGATCAGGCTGCAGATTGCAAATAATAA
>JAFTYS010000008.1 GCA_017461285.1 Bacteroidales bacterium
TCGCTTTCTCTGTCACAGAATCCGGTAATGCCGCTGAGCGACGAGGAATTCGGCAGATGCTGCCGGGATTTCTATGAAGTAGAAAACAGACTGGCTGCTACCGGCCACTGCTTCCATCAGGAAATGCTCTTCAGCGTGATGCGTACCCTTATTCTTGACTTCTTCGACTTCCACTCACGCATAGACGCTCCCCAGGAAGTGTATTCATCCCAAAGAGCGTCTGTAATGAACAGGTTCATATCCATGCTCGAACGGGGCGACTACCGCACGAGAAGAGAAGTAAGCCACTACGCATCAGAACTTTGCGTCACCCCAAAGCATCTGTCCGAGATCAGCCGAGGCATTACAGGATTTTCCGCAGGCTGGTGGATCAACAGATTCACTTTGCTGGACATATCAAGGCAGCTTCGGGACAAGACCCAGAGTATTTCTGAAATAGCAGAGACCTTCAATTTCAATTCCCTGTCATATTTCACAAGATACGTCAGCCGCCATCTCGGCCAGTCCCCGTCGGATTACCGTGGCTGATCATTTGCGATATTTCTTCACTCTGGCGTCATCTATGCGGCCGGACCAGTCGAGTCCGTAGGCGAAGTCGTAGGCGTTGCCTTCCGAGTCGACATAGCATTCCATATCGAACGGAACGTCTTCCTTCTGCAGTTCTACTGTCTTCATGTCTGCAGGAATCTGCATAGGAAGGAGGGCTGAAGGCTCTGCAGCTCCGCTTATCAGGTCAAGGAGAGCCTGGTTCTGACATCCGAAGCTTACGAGAACGGCATCAGAGTACGGTTCGAATTCAGGCACGAAAGGCTTGCCGGCATTCACGACAGTAATGACCGGCTTGTCCCCCATCGCCGCCTTTGTATCGATGACGGTCTTGAGGTCGGCCTTATTCGCGGTCTTTACGGATTTGCCTCTGTATGACCTGTTTGTGAAGCCTTCCAGGCGGTCTCCGCCTGCGATGGATACTTCGCGGGCATGGTCGGCTGTGTAGTCATTGTACTGAAGGCTTATCGGAACATATCCGTTGCCGCCTTTCGATACATCATCTGCGCTCCATCCGTTGCCGGATGTCGGAGCGTCGATGACAACAATGGCGAAATCGGCCTCTGACGGGTCTGAGACAGGTTCATAATACTTTTCCAGAAGGTCTGCAGCGAAGGCATCCTCCCATCTTTCCTGAGACATCCTTCCGAAGAAATCAGCCACCGAAGGATAAAGCTTCTGCGGCACATAGACCTTCGGCTTGCGGGCTTCCGTCCTGACCGGAAGCACTCCGCCGGAGTTCTTGACCATCACGACAGACTTGAGCTGGGCCTGATAGCCCTTCTCCATGTATTCCGGATTGCCGACGAGCTCTTCTGCATAGGCAGGATCCAGATAGGGGTTCTCGAACAGGCCGGTTCTGAAAGAGTTCATGAGAAGACGCTTTGCAGACTCTCTGAAACGCCTGTCAGCCGATTCCTGGCCGAACTCTTCAACCCACATTGCATAGGCCTCGAGCACAGGCTTCTTGTCATTGTTTCCTCCGAACTGGTCAACACCTGCCTTCAGGCACTCATAATGTCTCTGAGCGACCGTAAGGCCTTCCACGCCCCATGGCTTGCCATCAAAGCTGTCGATCCTGCTGTTGTCGGCCGTGATGGCCCAGTCGGTACATACGACTCCGTCATAGCCGTATTTTTCACGAAGCAGGTCGCCAACGATATATTTGCTGTAACTGTTGCCGACATTCCTTCCCGTAGGGTCTATGCCTGTAGATATGGTATAATATGGCATTACGGCTGATGCCTTTCCGGTAGGGCCGTTGAGCTTGAATGCTCCTTCCGTGAACGGTTTGAGATGGGTCTCGAATGCTCCGCCAGGGTATACGGCATATTTGCCGTAATTGTAATGGGCGTCGCGGCCCGCTTCCTCAGGGCCACCGCTCGGCCAATGCTTGACCATCGCATTCACGCTCCTGTAGCCCCATCCGTCCTCTATCTCATCCTTTCCGCTGCTTGTCTGGAATCCGTCCACATAAGCCCTTGCCATGTCCGCATCAAGTTCGGGACTCTCGCCGAATGTGCCATAGAAACGGGTCCAGCGCGGTTCTGTCGCAAGGTCGATCTGCGGAGAAAGGGCTGTGGCGATTCCGAGCGCCCTGTACTCGTCCGCTGCTATTCTTCCGAACTCCTCGACCAATGCAGGGTCGAACGTCGCCGCAAGTCCGAGCGGAGTCGGCCAATGGGAGATGTCTCCGCCGGAACCGTAGTTGTACTCTGCAGTCGCAGAGGTCTCGTGACGCGGGTCGGAAGATATGTTTACAGGCACTCCATGACCCTGTCCTTCCACATAACTCTGAAGGTTGTTGCTCCATCTTGCGGCAGCGGCAGGACTCTCTACGGTAGTGACCAGAACCGCCCTCAGATTATCCTCGGCAAGGAATTTCTTCTGATTGTCGGTAAGGTCCCAGGCCAGGGCGTCGCTGTCTTCAAACGGCTTGCCGCCATACTGGCCGCTCCATGCCTCTGCAGGAACCGACTGATGGGAGCTGTAAAGCATCATGCCGGCGATCTCGTCGATCGAGAGCTGAGACGCAAGATCTTCGGCCCTTTCCTGAGCCGGAAGCCTCCAGTCCTCGTACTTGTCCAGGCTTCCGTTGCGGTTGAGATCCTTGAATGCATATCCGTCCGCAGTCAGTATTCCCACTCCCGAGCCGGGAGCATATGCAAGGGTCTGTCCCTTCTTCTGGGTTATCAGATTGTATCCGTTTCCTGTTTCAGTCTCGGTCCAGCGCGAACCGCCGCATGATGTCAGAAGCACTGACAGAAGCACAATGAAGGTGGATGTTCTGTTCATATGGTAAGCTTTATTATTATCTTCTGCGAAATTAACCATTATTTCAGAAGTTCGCTTTATCTTTTCTGCCATATTGTTTCCTATTTGTTCAAATAGATTGTCTGCGCACTAAAAAATCAGAAAAAGTGACTACATTTACAGAGAGTTTGATATCAACCAAATTATTATAAATCTATGAAACACTCAGCAACTTCAATCATCCTCGCTGCAATAATGGCTGCGGCCATCGCAGCCGGATGCAGCAGCGGCATGTCCCTTCAGGACAGGCTCACCGTAAATGACAGGAAAATCAACAAGATCATCGCCCAGATGACTCTGGAAGAGAAGGTCGAGATGCTCCACAGCAAGACAAACATGTCTTCAGAAGGAGTTCCGCGCCTCGGCATCCAGGACATCAAGTACACAGACGGCCCTTTCGGCATCCGAGAAGAGAACGGTGACGGTTTCCGTCCTCTGGGATGGAAGCTTGACTCGGCGACCTACTTCCCTACCGGTTCGGCTCTTGCCGCGACATGGTCAAAGGAACTGGCACGCAAGAACGGCTGGGCTATGGGCAAGGAAGGACGCCTCAGAGGAAAGGACATCATCCTCGGCCCTGCAATCAACATCCAGAGGCTTCCTGTAGGAGGACGTACATATGAATACCTCAGCGAGGACCCTGTCCTTGCTGCCCGTCTTTCAGTAGAATATACATTGGGATCTCAGGAAGCAGGAACTGCAGTATGCCTCAAGCACTATGCCCTCAACAACCAGGAGACAGAACGCGGAAGCGTGAACGTTGTCGCTGACGAGCGCACTATGAGGGAAATCTATCTCAAGCCGTTCGAAGCTGCCGTTAAGGAAGGCGGTGCGATGTGCGTGATGCCAGCATACAACAAGGTAAACGGATATTACTGCTCGGAGAACGCCCACCTGAACAACGACATCCTCCGCGGCGAATGGGGCTTCAAGGGAATGACCGTATCTGACTGGGGCGGCACCCACAGCACCATGGGAGCGGCTCTCGGCGGACTCTGCGTGCAGATGACCGGAGACAACTACTTCGGCCAGGCGCTCATCGACTCCGTAAGGAACGGAGCGCTCGACGAAGCTGTTGTAGACGCTAAGGTACGCGAGATCCTCCGCCTGCGCTTCGCCATCGAACCGGTTCCGGAAGATGTTGCGAACACAATAATGACCTCCCAGCCTGAGACCCAGAAGATAGCATATGAGATAGCCCAGAAGTCCATCGTGCTCCTCAAGAACGAGACAGGCAACCTTCCTATCGCAAAGGATGTGAAGAAGATAGCAGTCATCGGCCAGAACGCTGTCCTCACCACTGCAGCAGGAGGTATCGGCGCAGGTGTGAAGACCCTTTATGAAATCAGCCCTCTCGAAGGCATCCAGGCAAGAGCGGCAGAGGCAGGAGTTGAAGTTTCATATGCACCGGGATACAGAAGCTACAGCATGAGCTGGGGCAAACGCGGTCCTCTCGGCCCTCTCGATGCGAACGATCCTTCTGACCCTGCTGATCCGAAGCTTCTTGCAGAAGCCGTAGCCCTTGCAAAGGATGCGGACATGGTCATCTTCTTCGGAGGAACCAACAAGTCCATCGAGACTGAAGGAAGCGACAGAAAGAACATCGACCTCCCATGCGGACAGAACGACATCGTCAAGGCCCTCTATGAGGCAAACCCTAACGTCGTTACAGTGCTCATCTCAGGCGGTCCTACCGATCTCCGTTTCCTTTCTCCTTATTCACCTGCAATCGTACAGGGATGGTGGAACGGAATGGAAGGCGGTACAGCCCTGGCGGAAGTCCTCTTCGGCGACATAGCCCCTTCAGGAAAGCTTCCGTTCACATTCCCGCTCAAGCTTGAGGATTCTCCGGCATACGCGACCGGCAGCTTCCCTGGAGCGAATTCAGGCGAAGACCTCTTCACCCTCATGTACCGTCTCGACGCGACAGGCTACACCCGCGAACAGATCCAGGAATACATCGCAAACCTGCCGGACCCTGTATCGGAATACAAGGAAGGCATCCTGGTGGGCTACAGATGGTTCGACACCAAGGAAGTTCCCGTAATGTACGCATTCGGACACGGACTTTCATATGTGGATTTCGAATACGGCCCGCTTTCATGCAGGCAGAAGAAGGACAGGATCCAGGTAAGCTTCGATCTGAAGAACCTCGGCGCCAT
The DNA here is from genome assembly GCA_017461285.1 of Bacteroidales bacterium. Next base: position 5,022 of record JAFTYS010000008.1, read on the forward strand.
GGAGGCGGACGAAGTCGCTCAGCTCTATGTAAGAAGGATCGGTTCAAAGGTAGAGCGTCCTTTCAAGGAGCTTGAAGCATTCGACAGAATCACCCTCAAGGCCGGCGAGACAAAGAAAGTCACTCTTGAATTCCCTGTAAGCGAACTCGCCCACTGGGACATGGAGAAAAACGGCTGGGTCCTCGAACCTGGTAAGATCGAGATCCTCGTAGGCTCCGCTTCCGACGACATCCGCCAGAAGCTTGAAACCGAAATCTAGCCCCTAATTATTTAGTAAGACGTTGAGCGGATGATATTGCCGCAGCATGTACTGTGAGGCATATCCATCCGCTCAACGTCGGAAATTTCCGTAGGTTGAGCGACTGCAATGCCTTTAAACACTGTTTTTCCGCTCAACATCTTGGGAATAACCTCATTGCGAGGGTAAGGCCTGCTGCAGGCTGGATCAGTCCGCGAACATATTCCTTATGATTATAATACTCCTTGAGCTTGCGGTATTTCATGCCCGGGCGGATTCCGGCTACAGGCTCGCGTGTACCGTTTGATGCAAACATAAGCTTTTCGTTGCATTTCGCTTGGCGACATAGACCGTTCGCCATTTAAAACTGCCCATCCGGAAGAAAAATGAGATTTAATATGTATATTTGGGTATAAACCGTATACGCTATGAAAAGGATAATCACTATCGCTGCGGCCCTCCTTGTGGCGGGCTCGGCATTCGCCCAGCAGGCGCTGGTTCCCGGCACCGGCATCGTTTCTCCTGAAATCAATCCCGACAACTCAGTGACCTTCAGGTACTACAACCCAAAGGCCATCACCGTACAGGTCAGCGGAGACTTCTTCCCTACCGAAAGGGTGACGTTCGAGATGGACGGACGTACCAGGACTATCGACAATCCGGGAAAGGCCGACCTGGTCGAGAACAACGGCCTATGGACGTACACCACACCGCCGCTTGAAGGCGAACTATACTCATATACGCTGTATGTGGACGGCCAGAAGATGATGGACCCGTCGAACATCTATCAGAACCGCGACATCGCGACATGGACCAACATCTTCACCTTAAGCGCAGAAAAGGGCGACAAGGGATGGTACTATCAGGTGAACGACACCCCTCACGGCAACGTGACGAAGGTATGGTACGATTCTCCGACCCTTGGAAAGCAGAGAAGGATGACCGTCTACACGCCTGCAGGCTATGAGAAGAACACCAGGACGAAGTATCCTGTGCTCTATCTGCTTCATGGTTCAGGCGGAGACGAGGACGCATGGTCTGACCTCGGAAGAGCTGTCCAGATCCTCGACAACCTGATCGCCGAAGGAAAGGCCGAGCCTATGATCCTCGTGATGCCTAACGGAGTATACTTCAACCAGGCTGCCCCTGGCGTTGCCGTCAACATGTTCCAGCCGACCATCAGCAACAGCCGCTCACAGTCGACAGTCGAAGTCGAGAACAGCTTCCCTGACATCATAAAGTACATCGAATCCAACTACAGGGTAAGGAAGGACAAGAACAGCCGTGCCGTAGCCGGCCTCTCGATGGGAGGCCGCCAGTCGGCAGCTCTTTCCCGCAAGTACCCTGACATGTTCGGCTATGTGGGAATGTTCTCCGGCGTCGTGCCTCCTGCTGTCGATGCCGAAGGCAACGACAAGGCACTCGACGCAGTCTTCGCCGCCGGTCCGAAGCTCTACTGGATCGGATGCGGAAAGACAGACGGAGTCATGAAGAACTCCCTCCTGCTCAAGGAATACTGCGAAGAGAAGGGCTATCCGGTAACGTTCTACGAATCGGAAGGCGGTCACATCTGGCGCAACTGGAGGGAATACCTCACCGTCTTCGCCCAGAAGATATTCTGATATAAACACATCATTAACATACTGGAACTATGAAACGTATAACAGCAATCATCGCTTCGCTGCTTGTGGCAGCAGGAGTCCTGTCAGCCCAGGAACTGAGCAACTTTTCAAGAGGCGGCAGGTCTGTCGTATCTCCTGAAATAAAGAACGACAGCGTTACATTCAGACTCAAGGCAGATTACGCAACCATCGTAAAGCTCTATGGATCCTGGATGGAAGACCAGTCGGAGACCGTCGACCTCACCCGTGGCGAGAACAACGTATGGTCGGTTACCCTTCCTTGTCCTGACCCTGAGATCTACACTTACAATTTCATCGCTGACGGAGTGTCGGTCAACGATCCTCTTAACGTGATGGTGCAGAGAGACGGCTCGCGCTACCTCAGCATGCTCCTTGTGGACGGAGAGCGCACTGAGAACTACAAGCCTGCAAACCAGAGGGGCACTGTCAGCCATCCTTGGTACGACAGCAAGCTTCTCGGCATCAACCGCCGCCTTACCGTATACACCCCATACGGCTATGAAAAGAACACCAAGACAAAGTATCCTGTCCTCTACCTTCTTCACGGAGCAGGAGGAGACGAGGAAGCATGGATCTCCATGGGTCGCACCGCACAGATCATGGACAATCTGATCGAGAAGGGTCTTGCAGAGCCTATGATCGTGGTCATGCCTAACGGAAATCCTGACCAGCAGGCTGCCCAGACATTCGGTCTTCCTACAACAGGAGTTGACAGAAGAAAGCCAGAGAACCGCAACATCTACGTAAGAAGCCTCGTGGAAGAGATCGTCCCATTCGTGGAGAAGAACTACCGCGTAATAGCAAAGAAGTCCCACAGAGCCATCGCAGGCCTTTCAATGGGTGGAGGCCATACAATCGCTGCATCAGGCCTGTATCCTGACAAGTTCGACTACATCTGCCCTCTTTCCATGGGATCTGCAAAGTCTCCTGAGCTTGACGCCCAGCTGCAGGGCATCAAGAAGGCCGGCTACAAGCTCTACTGGCTTGCCTGCGGAGACACCGACTTCCTCTTCGACCGCGCGAACGCTTTCGATGAAGCCCTCACAGAGAACGGCCTGGAGCACACATATTATGTAAGCGGAGGCGGCCACGTCTGGGCCAACTGGAGACTCTACCTGAACACCTTCGCTCCGCTGCTTTTCAAATAGCACCTTTGTCAAGAGGTTGAGCGGAAAAAACGCTGTCTAGGCCATCCCTAGCGCCATCAAGCCCGCTCAACGTCGGAAATTTCCCGAGGTTGAGCGGCCAAAACACCGTCAAACAGCATTTTCCCGCTCAACCTCCTGAAACACATTATGTCTAGAAGAGATGGGAGATAATTCAAGAGAATTAAACTCCAGCTTGAAAATCCTCATATAATGCTACCGCTCCGAGATGCCAGGCTTTTGTTGATTCCCGTTCCAACCTCGAATAAACTTCAGAAGCATACAGCATCTTCATAGCCTCAACTATGCTGATGCCTTTATCCTCTGCCAGCATGTCTGCCATCCAACTGAGTTTGGACGGTAGCAGAAGATGTACATTCTCTTGAGTGATGGTCAGATTCATAATCTCGTCTTCTTGTCTATCAGACCGCCTTCGTACAAGGCAAACGCAGCATACACTTTATCATTGGCTACCGGTCCATATACGAGGTCGTATTCATGAACATAACCTTTCCGGGTACGATTCTTCATTACAAAGTCTACCCATTCGTCTGTCGGAGCGTCAAAGACAAGAGCATTAAGATTCTGTAGTGCTATCTCATCAAACTCATATACGCAGACATAACCTAGAGAAACCTTTTTCTCACCCATTTTACGCTTCACCCATGACTCCGCCTGTTCGTACGAAGTCGTGGTATAGAAACCACGGCCATAGTCTAGCGTACGGTTTGACTCTCGAATCTCCGGAGCCTCAACCATGTCAATACTTCCATGATAGATTATCATGCTTCTCCTCCTTTTCTCACTCTTATGAATTCATCAATATCTTCTATGATCCATTGACGACTCTGCGTATGCAATATCTCCCAATGCTCCGCCAGATATTCCAGAACTCCATACTCTGACATCAAAGTCATTGCCTCAGCACCGCTGATTCCTTTTTCAGTCTTGTACTGCTCGATGCAGAATGAAATGAAATAAGCTACGTCAATATTCGTATTCATTTACAATAAGTTTACGCATATATATATTCAAAATATATACGAGTAAACTAGGCAAATATACAAAAAAAAGAGATATTCAGAAATCTGAATATCTCTTTCAGGCGGAGAGAGAGGGACTCTTTCCGCCTTATGATGAGACACCCAAGCCATTGATATTCAATTTTATATATTTACTCGGTTTGCTATTATAGACAACACATTGCCCCGTTTTTGACACTGTTGAGCGGAGAGTAAAGTTCTCTCCGCCAGCA
>JAFTYS010000066.1 GCA_017461285.1 Bacteroidales bacterium
CTGTGCCGTACGGCCCGTCTCCTGTCCATGGCCAGTTCAGAGAGTCTGGCATATGGGATGCGGGCGCTTTCTGAAAGCACTTCTGACGGGACGTCTTTTCCGACCTTCCAGCCGCTTGATCTTTTCGTGCCGTCTCCATGGTACAGGGCATAGTGCCACCATCCGTCCTGGTCCTGGATTATGGCGTGTCCTTCCGCGTCCGTCTTTATCCTTGTGAATTCGTCTCCTCTGATCTTCGCCTGGAAAACGGTCCCGTCCGGTTGCCGCAGGTATACGACAGAATGTCTTGCAGGGGAAGCATGCAGGGAGGCATGGGCAAGAATCAATGCGAATGTCAGAATGATATGCCTTAATCTCATAAAATTGTCAAGTCCTAACAAAAACGTCACTATATTTGCAAATGAATTGCATATTTACAAATTTTTTATGAGACGGACAAGATTATCTTTGTTTATGACAATCTCTTTGCTGTCATGTACGGCCCTTTCCCATGCTCAGGAGTCTGTTCTGGACCAGATTAACGGATACGGTAAATTCGATTCCTGGTGTGTGCGTGAAATAAAGGAGTCTGATGTCATAGGTGGTGAAGTGAAATACCTGTATGAGTTCTATGGAAGTCCGGCCGATACCTTGAGGACAGGAAAGACGCCGTTCTCTGCTCCGGAAGGCTATCTATGGCGTACGAATAATGTGCTTGCTGTCGTGGCCGGAATCACCAAGACAAACAATACGGTATATCCGGAAAAGCGCGATGGCGGTTATTGTGCCCGCATCGAGACTCATATTGAAAGGGTAAAGGCTCTTGGAATAGTGAGTATGGATGTGACATGCCAGGGAGCACTGCTGGTCGGAGCCCTTCCGGAGCCTATCAAGGATACTAAGAGTCCGATGGCAAAAGTTATTTATGGCGTACCTTTCGAAGGAAGACCTGTCGCCTTGCAGCTGGACTATAAGGCGGATGTCGGCAATGAGGTCATCCGCGGTACCGGCTTTTCCAAGCTCAAGCCTATGGGATATCCGGATTACGCACAGATAACAGTGATTCTCCAGAAGAGATGGGAGGATGCGGAAGGCAGAGTCCATGCAAAGAGGGTCGGAACCGGAATAGAAAGGATAAAGGAAGATGTGCCGCAGTGGCGCAACGGACACAAGGTGCCCATCCGCTACGGCGACATCACTTCAGAACCGTACTTTGAGGAGTATATGGGGCTGAACAATGATCCTGAGACTGCATTTCATGCTTTGAACAGCAGGGGAGAGAACGTTGTGGTCGAAGAGGAAGGATGGGCTTCTCCCGATGAAGAACCGAATTACATCATGATCCATTTCATCTCAAGCTGCGAACCGGCTTTTCACGGAGGTGTCGGCAACGTCCTTTGGGTAGATAATGTCAGTGTCCTGATGTAATTCGAAAAAAAAGTGAAAATTTTTCACAAAATCATGCAACGTTCTGCGGCAACATTGCATCTATATGTCAGGTTTAGGTTTTAGTACACGTTTAAAGGGGCTCAAAGCAGTGATTGCTTGAGCCCCTTTATCTTTTTTAAAATTGAAGGAAATTATTTTGTAGCCTCTACAGAAACCTTTCTAAATTCCTTCATAGCCTTCATAAGGTTAAGAGCAGCCTTACGTGCGCGTGCACCGGCAGCCTTGTTACCTTTTTCTACCTGAGCGTCAGCGTTCTTTGCGAAAACCTCGTACTCTGCCTTGATCTGATCTACAAGCTCTTTCATTGTCGTATTGTTTTAAATTGTTCGTGAATTGAAAAACTTCCGCCAAGTTATGTTTTATTTTTATAAAAAACAAATTTTTGGACCTTAAATTTATTGTTTTCAATGAATTGCCTATTGTTTCGGTTCTTCCGAAGTCTTTTTAGGACGAGTATTCACGACGTTCATAGCCCTGTCCGCTCCGATGGTCGCCCATGCCTTGACGCCTTCAATGACGCGCTTGCTGATCTCCTTCATCTCATCCATTTCCTCGTCGCTGAGTTCTCCAAGGACATAATCAATCTGCTGACCCCTGCCGAATTCGTTGCCGATACCGACTCGTATGCGCGCATAATCCTGGGTTCCGATCAGCTCGTTGATGTTTGTCAGGCCGTTATGTCCTCCTGCGCTTCCGTTCTTGCGCAGACGAAGCGTTCCGAACGGAATGTTGAGGTCGTCTGAAATGACAAGCAGATTCTCTACAGGAATCTTCATCTCGTTCATCCAGTATCTTACAGCCTTTCCGCTGAGGTTCATGTATGTGGAAGGCTTGAGAAGGATGAATTTCCTTCCCTTGAATGAAACGGTCGCCGTATATCCATACCTGCCGGACTCAAAAACAATATTGGACGCCTGAGCCCAGGCGTCCAATACCATAAATCCCATGTTGTGTCTGGTGTTGGCATATTCGACGCCGATGTTTCCTAAACCGACGATCAAATAGTTCATACCGGATCAGATTACTTCTTGCCCTGCTCCATCTTAGCCTGCTGGGTAGCACGTGTAGGACGTACTGAGCAGATGATTGTAGCCTTAGGAGAAACGATTGTAACGCCTTCGTAGTTGAGGTCGCCTGCAACGATCTGCTTGCCGATCAGGAGGTTTGTACAATCAACCTCGAGAAGGTCAGGAAGGTTCTCCATCATTGCGTTTACGCGAAGCTTGCGGCTTGAAACGAGGAGCTTACCACCCATCTTCACACCTTCAGAGTGTCCTACAACCTTTACTGGAACCTCGATGGTTACCGGCTTGTCCTCGGTAACGAAGAGGAAGTCTACGTGAAGAGCCTCGTCAGTTACAGGGTGATACTGTACCTCATGGAGCACTGCATAACCGCTTCTTCCGTCGCTGAGCTTAAGGTCAACTATGTAAGAGTTTGGAGTGTGAGTGATTGTCTTGAGATCCTGTGCATCGATTGAGAAGAGGATGTTCTCGATTCCGAGTCCATAGATGTTGCAAGGAACCTGTCCTGCTCTGCGGATTGCCTTTACGGCAGCCTTGTTGCCGGCCTCACGGACCTGGCCATTGAGTTCAATGTGTTTCATTGCTGTTAAAGAATTAAAATGTGTTACTCAGTTTTTGCGCGAGGCAAAAACCCCATTGCACCAAAAAGCGTCTGCGCTTTTTATGGGGCTGCAAAGATAGATAAAATATTTTATTTTACAAGACCTGTAGCCTGATTCCATTTCAAGGTCTTGTAATACTTGTCAAGTTGAGGGTGGCCGTGGCTTGGAAGATACATGCTGAATCCGCTGAATGTGTCTATGTAGAACTCCTGCATGAATGAAGGTGTAGCCCCTTTATATAATATGCACAGGTCCAGGGCGGCTTCCAGCTCTTCCTTCTCATCTGATGTCATGCCGGCGTTCTCCATGATGCTCTGAAGGTCGTAGAACCAATGTCTTGAAGACCTGTAGAACCTCTGTACAAGATTCGGATCGATGCTTTGTATCTGTTCGTGATACTTGTCGAACAGGTCTCTGCAGGTCTGTGCAAGCGGCTCCAGGCTGTTGCAGTCGATGAGGGAGATGGTCGCCGACCTGTATACCCCCGACTGTATGTCGTATTGGGTGAAGTAGTCTTCACATACGCTGTATGGGTCTGAAGACAGCTTGTTTCCAAGAAGATGAGAGGCCAGGGTGGTGTAATTGAATCCTTCGGCGAGCACTTCGGCCTGCGAGAATCCCACTTTGTCGCACTTGCCGGCAAGCTCGTATGCGACTTCGATGCCTCCCATGAGGCATGCGTCAAAGAGAATGTAGTCCAGCTTCATAGGGATAGCGTCCGCAAAGTCTCTGATGTCCATCTCGTATGAGAGACTCCCGTCCACATCCTGTCCTACGCTCTTCACGGCAGGAAGGCCGGGATTCTGTTCAGGTTCCATGTACGGTATCGGAACTGGCGCCGCCGGCCTGTCCAGGCCCTGGCGGCGCATCATGCTTTCGCTGAAGACATAGCCGTCAGGCTTGGAGTAAAAGCCGCTCGGAAGGTATCCTGTCGCGTGGGATGAGAATATAAGTCCGTAACTTTTGGCCGGGAATTCATCCTTTACGTATGACAGTACATCGCGAAGCTGCGGTGCCGATGCCGATATTGTTCCCGGTTCATAGACGGCCAGTGTGTCTCTGACTACGACTCCTTCGGATGTCGAATACAGGCGGAAAAGGACGGGGCTTGTCTTTTTTGAGTACTGACCTCGCGAAGATGGCTGATGGGAGTATACCAGGATCACGTCTTCGTTTCTTCTCTGGCGTGGAACCCAGCCTTTGGAAAGGTCTTCTATGTCTTCCTTGAGGTAGCTGCTTATGGAATTGAAGCCTGCCGAGTACAGGAGCAGTACCTTCCGTGTGTCGGTGCTGATGTCTCTGCCGGCTTCCGGTCCTTCATCCGGTCTGCTTACGGACGTCCCCGGAATCATATCGTATTCCCATTCCGGAGTACATGCGCCCGCCACGAGAAGCAATGTGACTGCAGCCGTCAGAAATATATGCAGATGTTTCAATGACATGCGTGTTCTGTCTTTTAAATCATGCAAATATACATATTATTTGCCATAATTGTTATCTTTGCAGGCGTGACATCCGATAATATAAATGTAATAAGCAATATGAAACTTTCAGTAAAGATGATTTTAGGTGCAGGTCTGGCCGCGACCTTGATGTCCTGCTCGGACAAGGCGGCTGATAAAGGTGACTTCAAGTTCCTGCTTGATGAATTTGCCGATGTCAAGGTGATGAGGTATCAGGTTCCGGGATGGGACGCCCTTTCGCTTCAGCAGAAGGAATATGTCTACCATCTTGCAGAGGCAGCAAAGTATGGACGTGACATCATATGGATGCAGAACTGCAGGTATAACCTCGATATCAGGAAAATGCTCGAGAATGCTCTCGAGAACTATTCCGGAGACAGGACATCCGATGATTATGCGAAGTTCGAAGCATATGCGAAAAGGGTGTTCTTCAGCAACGGTATCCACCACCACTATGCAGAGGACAAGTTCATGCCTGAATGTCCGAAGGAATACTTCCAGGCTGTGATGGAGTCAGTGGGAGAGTCGGAAAGGTGCGCGGAACTGATCGATGTGATTTACGATCCTGCTGTGCTGCCTCAGAGAAAGTCGACTGACAAGAGCGGTGATATCGTTGCCGAGTCGGCTGTGAACTTCTATGAAGGCGTCACAAAGGCCGAAGTCGAGAAGTTCTATGCTGCAATGACGGATCCTTCTGACAAGACTCCGGTTTCATACGGTCTCAACAGCAAGGTGGTCAAAGGCAGCGACGGTGTGATCCGAGAGGATGTATATAAGGTAGGAGGACTTTATGGTCCTGCCCTCGAAAAGATAATCGCCGAGCTGGAAAAGGCTGCCCTGGTAGCTGAAAACCAGACTCAGAAGGATTATATCGCAGATCTCGTGGCTTACTACAGGACCGGAGACCTCAAGCTTTGGGACGAGTACAACATCAAGTGGGTGAACGACACCCTCGGAACTGTGGATTTCGTTAACGGATTCGTCGAGGACTATAACGACCCTCTCGGACGCAAGGCGACATGGGAAGGCCTTGTGAACTTCAAGGACAGCGAAGCTTCGCGCAGGGCAGAGCTCATCAGCGCCAACGCGCAGTGGTTCGAGGACAACTCTCCTGTAGACCAGCGCTTCAAGAAGAAGGAAGTGAAGGGCGTGACCGCCAAGGTCATCAATGTGGCTGTGCTTGCAGGCGACTGCTATCCAGCCGCTCCTATCGGCATCAACCTTCCTAACGCAGACTGGATCCGCCGTGAACACGGATCGAAGTCAGTGACGATCGCTAATCTTACCGCAGCATATTCAAAGGCTGCCCAGGAGTCACCGAAGAACCTCCTTGGAGAATTCGCATGGTCTGAGGAAGACATCGCCTTCGAGAAGAAGTACGGCGACCTTACCAATGACATCCACACAGACCTCCATGAATGCCTCGGCCATGGCTCGGGCCAGCTCCTTCCGGAGACCTCGCCTAATGCCCTCGGCGAGTATAGCTCTACTCTTGAAGAGGCTCGTGCAGACCTTTTCGGCCTTTATTACATGGCCGATCCGAAGCTTGTCGAGCTCGGAATCCTTCCTGATATGGAAGCATACAAGGCGCAGTATTCAAGCTATATCCGCAACGGTATCTTCACCCAGTTCAACCGCATCGAGTTCGGCAAGAAGAATACCGAAGCCCATATGCAGAACCGCAAGCTGATCGCTGACTGGTGCTATGAGAAGGGACTTGCAGACAATGTGATAGAGAAGAAGGTGCGCGACGGAAAGACTTACTTCATCGTAAACGACTACGAGGCTCTCCGCGGACTCTTCGGCGAACTTCTTGCAGAGGTGCAGAGGATCAAGTCGGAGGGTGATTTCGAGGCAGGAAAGGCTCTGGTGGAGACTTATGCAGTGAACATCGATCCTGAGCTTCATAAGGAAGTCCTCGAGCGTTATGCTTCCCTCGGTCTGAAGCCTTACGGCGGCTTCATCAACCCGGATATCGTACCTGTGGAGAAGGACGGCAGAGTTGTGGACTACAAGCTCGTCTATAACGACAGCTTCCTCGGGCAGATGCTCCAGTACGGAAAGAAGTACTCGACTCTTTAATGCTCCTGAAAGACTACAGAAACTATCTCAAGATAGAGCGTGCGATGTCGCCCAATACGGTGGCATCGTACTGTTCTGATGTAGAGAAGTTTCTGGACGTCATGTCTGAAATCGGCAAGAAGGTGGAGGACGTGGATACAGGAGACATCGAAAGCTACATATCTTCCTGTCGCGGCCTGGCGAAGAGGTCGCAGGCCAGGGTCCTGAGCTCCCTCCGTTCCTTCTTCGGATGGAATGTGATAGAAGGACGTATGAAGGACAATCCTTGCGATGCGGTGGATTCGCCCAAGCTCGGCCGTTATCTGCCCGATGTGCTGTCGGTGGAAGAGGTCGATGCCATCATCCGGTCCGTGGACCTGTCGACCTGGCAGGGACTCAGGGACAGGGCGATACTCGAAGTCCTGTACGGATGCGGATTGAGGGTTTCTGAAGCCGTCGACATGAAGATATCGTGTCTTTACTTCGACAAGGGTTTCGTCAGGGTCATAGGAAAGGGAGACAAGGAAAGGCTCGTCCCTGCAGGGGAGATGGCCGCCGACGCTGTGAATGCATACATGGAAGCCCGTCCGGAACCGGCTGATGTCGTGTCGGAGGACATCCTGTTCCTCAACCGCTTCGGACGTGCCCTGAGCCGCCAGTCGATGTTCAAGATGATAAAGAATCAGGCGCTTATCGCAGGGGTGCGGAAGGAGATATCTCCGCATACTTTCCGCCATTCCTTCGCGACCCATCTTGTGGAAAACGGGGCGGACCTGCGTGTCGTCCAGGAAATGCTGGGACATGAGAGCATAACCACTACGGAGATATACACCCATGTGGACAGCACTACATGGCAGCAGGATGTGGCGGACCATCATCCTCGCCGCGAGAAGCGTGATAATAAGGAAGAATCCGATAAAAATTGCTAGATTTGCGGCTTTAATGAACAATAATCAATAATACAATGGATAAGAACAGTTACGCATTGGGCATGAGCATTGCCCACAACATGATGACTTCGGGCATCAGGACTATTGAATTCGATGATTTCGCTGCAGGAGTGAAGGCTGTGCTTACCGGCTCGGAACCTGCGGTTTCATTCCAGGAGGCCGGACAGCTTCTTGACAAGTATTTTGCAGAGCTCGAGGCTGAGCAGAAGGCTGAAGCGGCAGCAATGAGCGCTGCAATGCGTGAGGAAGGAGAGGCTTTCCTCAAGGTGAACGCCAAGAAGGAAGGCGTTGTCGTGCTTCCTAGCGGTCTTCAGTACAAGGTCCTCACAGAAGGTGCCGGCAAGAAGCCTAAGGCTACAGACAAGGTGAAGTGCCACTACGAGGGAACTCTTCTCAACGGAGTTAAGTTCGACAGCTCATACGACCGCGGCGAGCCTGCCGTATTCGGCCTGAACCAGGTGATCGCAGGATGGACAGAGGGCGTGCAGCTCATGTCTGAGGGCTCGAAGTATGAGTTCTACATCCCATACAACCTTGCATACGGCGAGCATGGCGCTCCGGGAGCGATCCCTCCATATGCAACCCTTAAGTTCATCGTCGAGCTTATCGAGGTGCTTTAATGGACTTCATGGAGATATTCACCCTCGTCACGGGGGTGATATATATTATCCTTGAGATACGGCAGAAGAACTTCATGTGGGTGGTCGGGCTGTTCACAAGCCTGGCTGCCATGTGGGTATTCTTCCGGCAGGGCCTTTATGCGTCCTTCGGACTTAATACCTATTATCTTATAACGGCTTTCATCGGCCTGTGGCAGTGGGGCCGTGATAAGAAGAAGGTCGCTTCCGCCGAAACCGGCTCAGGGTCGGATGTCATCCATCTGAACCGTCTGACCGTCAGGACGGCGGCCGTAAGTGCAGCTGTGTGCGTCACCGGCACTTTTGCCCTCGCATGGGTAATGCAGCTGCTGGAGAATCCGATGTCGTACCTTGATGCGGCAGTGGCGGTTCTCAGCGCTGTGGCGACATGGTGGCTGGTCCGCTCCTATATTGCGCAGTGGTGGCTGTGGGTACTTGCCGACACATTGAGCACCATCCTGTGCGCGACCCAGGGCATGTGGTGGATGACTGCCCTGTATGCCGCTTATGCTCTTTCAGCCGTATATGGCTACATCCATTGGAAGAAGCACGGCATATACGTTTCTGATAAAGGGCCTGCTACATATGACACAGGTGATTTAAGTTAAATAATTGAAATTCAGACTGATATGATAATTATTGCTGATAGCGGAGGAACTAATACCGAATGGCGGTCTGTTGATGAGGGTGGTCAGGTGCGTCAAGCCCGGACGGCCGGCATGAATCCCTCATCCTGTGACGAAAGGGATATCCGGTCTGCCGTATCTCAAGCCATGTCTCTGCTCAATCCTGAGGGCGAACACGTGGGATGCATTTATTTCTACGGAGCCGGTCTTCTGACGACCGCTTCCGTAGCTCCGATAGATGCGGCCTTGAAGCAATGGTGTCCTTCGGCAATCGTGGACTTCCGTTCCGATCTTATTGCTGCGGCGAGGGCTTTGTTCGGTGACGGCGAAGGGATTGTAGCGATAATGGGGACGGGTTCCAACAGCTGTCTGTACAGTAACGGCAAGATAGCACATAATTATAGATCTGGAGGTTACATTCTAGGAGATGAAGGCAGTGCCGCATCCTTGGGAAAGGCGTTCATGTCTGATGTTGTAAAGAGCCTTACACCGGTAAGTGTGTACACCCTTTTCAGGAAAGAGTATGATCTCCCTTATCAGAACATCGTAGAGAATGTGTATCATAAACCGGGGGCAGCTGCCTTTCTCGGGTCGTTCGCTCCGTTCATATTGAAGAATGTCGATGAACCTACAGGCTATTTCCGCTCGTTGGTCGAAGGCTGCATCGACGCATTCATGAAGTCTGCATTGAGCCGCTATAAGTCAGCAGAAGATTGTGTGGTGAAGGTAGGGGTTGTCGGCTCGTTCGGCTGTGCGTGCGAAGATTATGTGCGGAAGATTGGAGAAAGGTACGGACTGGAGTTCGTGAAGTTCTTGAAATCACCGATAGATGAACTGGTAAAGTATCATGGCATATAAGGAACAATATCCGTCAAAGCTTCTGGAAGAAGCGGTAGATGCGATCGGCTCCCTTCCGGGAGTAGGCCGTCGCAGCGCATTGCGTCTGGCTCTTCATCTTCTTAAGCAGCCGCAGGAGAATGTGCACCATTTCACGGCGGCTATAGACGCTCTCCGTGACAATGTGAAGTATTGCCGCAACTGCATGATGATATCTGACGACGACGTCTGCTCCATCTGTTCCGACCGCTCGCGCGACCACCGCACCATCTGTGTGGTGGAAAGCGTCAGGGATGTGATGAGCATCGAGAAGACCGGCCAGTATCATGGAGTATACCATGTGCTCGGCGGCATCATATCTCCTATAAACGGCATAGGTCCTTCCGACCTGACCATCCGCCAGCTGACCGACAGAGTTTCTGCACTCGTGTCTCCGGAGGAGATGTTTGACAGCGACGGCGCTCCTGCAGAGGTTATCCTGGCATTGAGCGGCGATGTGGAAGGGGAGACCACATCCTTTTATATATACCGCCAGATTTCGCAGTATGGAGTAAAGGTGTCGTCTCTTGCCCGCGGTCTGGGCTTCGGAGACAACCTGGAATATGCCGACGAACTGACCCTTGGCCGTTCTATCGTCAACCGCCAGCTCTTCAAACCCTGACCAATATTTGGTAATCTGAAATATAAATATTACATTTGCAGGCTAGCCCATTCGTGCGCTGGCCTGTTTCGTATGTTATAAACCCGTTCCGACGACTGGCCGGAGCAAAAAACGGAGGAGGACTATGATAGAGATCTTCTACAAAGAGAACGGACAGATGATGGTTTCCCAGTCGGAGACCGATTTCGCTACCATTCCTTACGACAGCGTGATATGGATTGACCTCTTCACCCCGACGGGCGAGGAGAAGAGGGCCGTCGAATCGTTTCTCGGCACGACGATTCAGAACCGTGCGCAGGCGGAGGAGATCGAGATATCATCACGTTTCTCCGAAACGGAGCAGGCTATATTTGCGAACACAAGCTTCCTCATCCCCGGACCGGACGAATACAACGAAGAGACTGTGTCCTTCATCCTTACCGACAATATCCTGACCACGTTGAGGGAATGTCCTCTGAAGAGCTTTACCGACCTTCAGAGAAGGCTCATGGCTTTCCCGAAGATGTATGATTCGGGCCATGTGGCCTTCCTGAGCATCCTCGAACAGCGCGTCGACCTCGATGCCGACATGGTCGAGCTGGTGTCTAAGGAGATCAACCAGTACAACAGGAAAGTCAGCGTGGGTGAAGACATCAGCGAAGAATTCCTCATCGACATAAACCTCCTGCAGGAGAACACGATGCTCATCCGTGAGAACATCATCGACAAGCAGAGGGTTATCTCGAGCATCCTCAAGAGTCCGAAATATCCGAAGGAATACCATTCGAGACTCAATGTCCTCCTGAAGGACATCTCGTCCCTTATCAACCACACTGACTTCGGCTTCGAGCGTCTCGAGTACCTCCAGAACACAGTCCTCGGTATCATCAACCTCGATCAGAACAAGATCATGAAGGTCTTTACGCTGGTTTCTCTTCTCCTCATGCCTCCGACGCTGATAGCCAGCTTCTTCGGCATGAACGTGAAGTTCGGATGCTTCTTCAGCAGCTCCGGATGGGCATGGGTGGTGATTCTTGTCCTGATGGTCGTTTCCCTGTCTGTGATCTTCTGGATATTCAAGAAGCACAGGATGTTCTAAACTTTCGACTAAACTCTTTGAAATTCCGAAAATTATCCATATTTTTGCACGCTTTTCCGCCGAAGCGTGCTTTTTTAATCGTAAGTCGCTGAAGCAAGGCACAATAAATAAAGTTTAACCCACTAGTTTTTCAAAATTTAACAATGGAAGAAAACAAGACAGTTGTTGAGGCTGCAGAAGTAGCAGCTCCAGCAGTAGAAGAAACCAAGAAGAGCGTTCTCAACGCTTCAGTTGCTCCAGAGGAGTTTGACTGGGATGCGTTTGAGAATGACGATGTTTACGGCGCATCAGTAGAGGAAATCGCTGAGCAGTACAACCAGACCCTCTCAAAGGTAGTTGAGGGTGAAGTTGTTGAGGGTGTCGTTACAGCCATCAGCAAGAGAGAGGTTATCGTCAACATCGGCTACAAGAGCGAAGGTGTCATCATGGCTCCTGAGTTCCGTTACAACCAGGACCTTGCAGTAGGTGACAAGGTTGAGGTATTCGTTGAGAATACTGAGGACAGAAAGGGTCAGCTCATTCTTTCTCACAAGAAGGCACGCCAGCTCCGTTCTTGGGATATGGTAAACGCTGCATACGCTGCAGACGAGATCGTAAAGGGTTACGTGAAGACACGTACAAAGGGTGGTATGATCGTGGACGTATTCGGAATCGAGGCATTCCTCCCAGGTTCACAGATCGACATCAAGCCTATCCGCGATTACGATCAGTATGTTGACACAACTATGGACTTCAAGATCGTCAAGATCAACCAGGAGTTCCGTAATGTTGTCGTTTCACACAAGGCTCTCATCGAGGCAGAGCTCGAGCAGCAGAAGAGCGAGATCATCGGCAAGCTCGAGAAGGGTCAGGTTCTTGAGGGTACTGTCAAGAACATCACAGGCTACGGTGTATTCGTTGACCTCGGCGGTGTTGAC
>JAFTYS010000067.1 GCA_017461285.1 Bacteroidales bacterium
CCATGTATCGTTATAAACCTGAACATAAGCCTCAGGATCCTCGTGGAAGAGTGATGGAGTAGCAAGACCGAAGATGAAGTCAGAGAATCCGAATGAAGTCTCACCCCACATGTTGGTTGACTCGCCATAGTATGAGTTCTCGATTGTTACATTACCGTTGATATCAACAGCAAGAGTAAGACCTGGACCAGCCTTAACCTCAACCTTTGCCACCTTGCATGCTCCTGTCAATGATGTAGCGTGAAGAAGCACAAGTCCCTCAGTCTCGGCAGCGCCGATCTCAACAGCCTTCTTTGTAGGAGCTGTAACAACGAGAGCGCCGTCAACGATATTTGCCTTCCAGCCGTCTGGCTTAGCCATTACATAGCACTCAGCAACAGCTTCCTGGTTGATCTGGACAGTCTTCTGACCCTCATAGCGGAGGAAGAAGTCTGCACGAGCGACTCCGAGGATAGAGTTGTCTTCTGAATACTTTGCAAGAACGATCTTGGTGCCGTTTACAATAATCTCGACATAATCCTCACCTTCAACGAAATCTGTCATGATTGCAGCGTTTTCAGCAAGAGCCTGAACACCTGTTCCAACCCACTCGCCGCCGTTTACGCTGTACTGAAGCTCCTTGGTATCAGCGTTGATCTGGAACTCAATACTGTACTCAGGATGTCCTACAGGAACACCAGTGTGGCCTTCCTGACCGTTGACAGCCCAATACTTGACACCGTCTTCCTCAACGATAGTCACGAGGCCTGAGTTATCAACGTTCTCAAGCGGCTTTGAAAGCTCGACCTTTGAACCGTCTGCAAGAGTAAGAACAACCTTGCCATCAGTCTGCTCAACTGCTACGACAGCAATCTTTGCAGATGCTGCTGCGATAAGATCTTCCAGATTCTTTACATCTGCATTGAGATCCTTCTCAAGCTGCTCGACACGCTGAGTCAGATCGTCGAGTTCAACGTGAACGGCGTCGAACTCGTCCCAGATCTTGCCACAAGAAGACACTGCGAGGAGCGCTATGGCTGCTGCGCAGAACATTTTAAATGTCTTTCTCATAATTTTAATGTTTTAGTTAATAATTGTTTGTTATAGTAATAGTATTACTTATCTAGAAAGAAGCCGTGAGGCTTATGTTCGCTCCGGTGTAGGCAGGAATCGCTCGGCAGACTCCTCCCGAGCAGATGTAGCCTGCACGGTATCGTCCGTAACCTGCGGCAACGCGAAGGTGGGCCATCGAGAAGCTTACTCCCGCATTGTAGTAATGGAGCTTTGTCGAGCCATGGTTCCACATGTCGCTCGCAAAGACGCTCCAGTGCGGCGCAAAATTCACTTCAAGAAGTCCCGCCATCCAGTCCTTCTGGTCGTCCTTCGACGCAAGGTACTGAAGCTCGAGACGGCTCGAGAGCTTAGGAGTCCACTTGTAAAGCATATCTGCGACCACCACATGCGACTGGCCGATATACAGGCCTGTCATCTCGTGATGCTTGTTATAATCCTGCATGCAGTACATGAGCGTGCTCTTGAACTTCTTTGTCCACTGCTTCTCGACGTCGAAGCTGAAGTCGCGGAACAGAAGACCGCCGCCGGCTGTTCCGCCGTTCTCATCCAGCGAGTACCATGACGAGAAGCTCGCATGAACCTTCATACCCCTCTTTCCTCCGATCTTCGTACCACGGCGGAAATTGTAGAATGCATCTATCTGGCCACCGATTTCTCCCGACTTGATGACCTTGTCTCCGATCTCAGGACTATATGGATTGAGGGTCATCAGCATATACGTATATTGGGTCGACATCGCCGGACGGTATGAAAGCATGTTCGCAGCAGAGCCATAACCCGGATCCGTACCGGCATAGTTATAGATCTTCTGGTTCATGCGATGCATGCGGCGTCCGGTCACGGTCAGTCCGAGTCCACGGCCGTTATATCCGAACTCTACGAGCTGGGCATTGCCGTTCTCTGCCTTTCTGCCGTTCATCGCAGCCGGCACGCTGACGATCTGCTTTCCTGCATCCACGTATTCGCCCTTGAGGAAGAATCCGTCATAGTCCATATTGACACGTCCGGACCATCCGATATTGTTTTCCCTGCATCCTGCGGCAACAAGAAGCTCGTTCAGAGCCTCATGCTTGTTGAGTACAGATCCTTCGACTGACAGGGACATCACATCCATTCCGAGGAGACTTGAAAGAGAGACGCTCAGGTCGGCTCCAGCCACCTGCACATCCGCAAGACCGAATCCGAAGAATCCGTCGTCATAGCCCATCATTGCAGTGTTGTCATCTATCTTGCCGAGACGGGGGACGCCCCAGAATGCCTTTACGGCCACCTTGTCCTCCCAGCTGTATGTAGCCCTCGCTCCAAGAAGCGCATTGTTGAGTCCCAGCATCCTGTCCTCCCAGCTTCTGAAAAGCAGACCGCTTCCGAACTGGTCGTAGAATGTTCCGGCTGTTACAGAATAGGACTTGTCCTTCCATGTCACATAGATATTGCTGAGTGTCAAGTTGTTCTGCGCAACAGGATAGCCGACAAGAGACGGGAAATACCCCTCCATCTGCATTCCGGCAGACAGGCGGTCCTTGTACCAGTCGACCTTGAGATAGTTGTTGCTGGCAAATATGTTTCCATCTTTGAGCTGAGGCTGCATAGATGGGTAGAAGTCATTTACAGCATCCTCGACATAGACATTGCTGTTCGATTCGAGGCTTCCGGTCACATAACCCCAGTCCTTCTTCTCTGCAGACGCAGATACGGCAAAGACAAGGCATAGAATTGCGGGAAGAATCTTCTTCATAGGTAATTATTTGCGTACGGACTTCCTGACGGCTTCGAAAAGCTCGACTTCTCCGCCCTGGACATATGCGGTGTGCGAGAACACGATCTTTCCCTTGGCATCCACGACAAAGACATGTGGCACTACGGTAACGTTCATCGCCCTCATGAAATCCTGGTTCTTGTCAAAGAGAAGGGTGAAGTCAGATCCCCATCCTCGTCCTTCAGCAAACGACTTTGCCTTGGCGAGCTGCCTGCTGTCGTCGGTAGATACAGCTACAACGCGGAAATCCACCTCATCCAGCCAGTCAGGAAGCGACTCGTAGATAGCCTCGAGCTCACGGATGCAAGGCTTGCATGTTGTAGACCAGAATGAAATGATCATCGGCGTGCCTTCGTCAAGAAGCTGTGCTGTATCAAACGCTTCTCCCTTGGAATTCTCTACCTTTACTGACGGCACCTGGGCCATCGCAGAAACCGCCAGAAACATAGCGGCAAGGCTTAAAAGGAAAGTTCTCATAAAAATCCGGTTATTTACGATACAAAATACCCTTACCCATATGGGTACATAATGAGGCAAAAGTAGTGATATTTCCTCTTTTCTGAAAATTTTTTTACAGAATTTCAGCCGAACGGCCTCAGAATCAGGTCAAAGCCATCATTTCGTATAGCGAGACCACTTGTCTTGCTTCCTTAACATCATGGACCCGCAGCATATCGGCGCCATTGATCAGCGCCGCCATATGGACAGCCTGGGTCGCCTCGAGGGCTTCATCCGGAGATATACCCAAAGGCTTATATATCATGCTTTTCCTGGAAACGCCGACAAGCAGGCGCGAAGGCTGAAGAGTCCATGCTGCCGAAGCTTCGCGTAATGACGGAAGTCCGGAAAGAAGAGCATAATTCTGCTCCAGGGTCTTGGCAAAACCGAATCCGGGATCCATCATCCACCTTCTTATGCCGGCATCCGCCGCCTTAACAGAAAACATCTCGAAATATCGGATGACCTCGGCCACCACATCGTCATAATCGGCAAGCGACTGCATGGTCAGCGACGTTCCGCGCTTGTGCATCGCAACATATTCAAGGCCAAGACGTCCGACCGTCGGAAGCATGAGCGGGTCATCCTCCCCAGCCGATATGTCATTAACAAGAAAATCACCTGTCAGGTCATATGTCCTCTCCACAACAGATGACCAGTATGTATCCACCGATATGCGGATGTCAGGAAATGCTTCGCGTACTGCAGACAGGGCGGGAGCAAGCCTGCGCCACTCTTCTTCGGGTCCGGAAGGGACCGATCCGGGACGGGACGACCATGCGCCGAAATCAATGACATCGGCGCCCTCATCGGCCATCTGCCCGACCCTCCGCAATACCGCGTCAGTATCGGAGCATCTGCTTTGTGCGAAATACGAGTCGTCGGTCAGATTGACGATGCCCATTATGTCTATGTGCCTGTCAGCTTTCATAGCGCAAAAATAATAAAAAAGATTCTCACGTCGTCCTGCGGACTCCTCAAAATGACACATTAGTTGTCATGTTGAGCGAAGCGAAACATCTTTTTGACTATCTTTGTAGATTGAATCATAAAAACAAACAATCATGCTGGTAGTCCTTGAAGGCCTGGACGGAGCTGGAAAATCCACCCAGGTAAAGAAACTGAGAGAATATCTTGAAAGCGTATTCGGCAGTCTCGAATACATACATTTCCCACGATACGACGCTCCCGTATACGGAGAGCTTATCAGCCGTTTCCTCCGCGGGGACTTCGGCTCGAACGAGGCTGTGCACCCTCAGCTGGTGGCCCTTCTGTTTGCCGAAGACAGGCATGGGGCCGCTCCCGGAATGAAAAGAGTGCTGGCGGACGGAGGAACTGTCCTGCTTGACAGATATGTCTATTCGAACATAGCCTACCAGTGTGCAAAGCTCAAGGACAGCGAAGAGGCAGCCGATCTGAGGGAATGGATATTCAACACAGAATATGGCGATTTCGACCTGCCGAGACCGGACCTGAACATATTCCTTGATGTCCCTATCGGATTCGTCGAGTCAAAGCTGAAGAGCCAGCGCGGAGGTGCGGACAGAGAGTACCTCAGTGGCGGGCAGGACATCCATGAAGCAGACATCGAGTTCCAGAAGAAGGTTCGTGACATATACAGAAGACAGTGCGAGATAGACCCGAAGTTCATCCGCATAGACTGTTCGGACGAAAACGGGAACATGCTGCCTCCGGGTGCGATCTTTGATAAGGTCAAGGTTGTCGTAGATTCTTCAATAAAATAACTGACATGAGATATCTTCTGCTTCGACTCAAGCGTTTCTGCGGATTCCTCACCGGCATAGTCTTCTTCCTGGGAGGTTTGTTAAAGCTGATGGACCCCGTGGGTGCGGGGCTGGTAATGGCCGAATATCTTGATTTCCTCCACCTCAAGTTCCTTTCCTTTGCATCAAAGCCTCTGGGCGTCGGATTCGCACTGCTTGAGACCATAATAGGAACAGCACTCATAACAGGAGTCTGGAGAAAACTGACCGGAATTGCCGCGCTCTCGCTTCAAGGTTTCTTCACGCTTCTGACCCTGCTGCTGGTAATCTTCAACCCGCAGATGGACTGCGGATGCTTCGGCGAGGCAATCCATCTCACGCACATGCAGACATTCATGAAGAACATCGTACTGTGCGTCCTGCTTTGCGCTTACCTTTTCCCTGCAAAACTGCTCGGAACCCCGCTGAAACACAAATATGTGCCATTCGCCATCGTCACGCTTTCAGTGCTTGCATTCACCACATATTCATGGATGTACATACCTCTGATGGACTTCACGGACTATAAGCCGGGAGCACTGCTCAAAGCCGGCGAGAAGATTTCGTCCGAAGATAAAGGAGGTTACGACGCATTATTCGTCTATGAGAAGGACGGGATTGAGGAAGAGTTCAGTCTCGACAATCTTCCGGACTCGACATGGACATTCGTCAGGACAGAAACAATGGCCGCGAACGATTATGATACCGAAGGACTGATCGACCTTTCATTCTACGGTTCTGACGGAGAGTATTGCGACGAAATGGCGGCAGAAGGAAGGGTAATGGTCATTTCTGTGTACAATCCAGGCATGAAAGCAGGTAAGTGGTACGAGATAGCATCTTTCATCCAGGATGCCGAAGCCGCTGGATTCAAAGCGATCCTGCTGATATCAGAGCAGCCTGAGACCCCGCTTTCAATACCGGCATTCATCGCAGACAAGAAGACGATTCTGGCAATGAACCGTTCAAACGGCGGAGTGACCTACTTCAGCGACGGATACCTTATCCGCAAATGGTCATTCAGAGCACGTCCCGATCTTGAAGAACTCATCGTAATCCACGACGAGGACGAGACAGAGACGGTCATCTACCATAACACAAAAGGAAGCCTCGCTTTCCAAGGCTTCCTTCTATATGTGTTTGCAGTGATGCTGCTTCTTTAGATTCCCGGTCTGGCCGGGAATGACATTAAGGCAGGAATGACACTATCTGTATTCGAACGGAGTAGGCTCGTCGATAGGACAATCGATGGCGTTGCATACTGCGTAGCCTGCCTTCTCACCTCTTGAAACTATCACAGCAAGATGCAGATTCTCAACCTTCCAAGGCTTTGAGCCTGTAAGCTTAAGCTTCATCACGAAAGTCTTTTCGCCAGTCTCTCCTGCCTTGAGAGCGCCTACAGGCATGCCTGCCCATTCTCCGTCATATCTGGAATCGATAAGGCGGACACAGTTCTCATGAGTGCTGTAGCTCTCGTCACCAATACCGTCATAGTCAGTCTGCTGTCCATAGATCTCATCCTCGAGAAGCCATGCTCCGACTCTGTAATCACCCTCCTGTGCAGCCTTGACAGCGACTTTAAGAACGAGAGTTCCGTCATCATAAAGCTTAGGGTTCACAGAGATTCCGGCCTTGGCATCAGAAGCAGCAATGCTGTTCACCTGCGAATAGAGAGGGGCCGAACCCTGTGAATGAGAGAAACCAGTCGCAAGGTCAATATGCATATAAGGATAGTTATTTACCTTCGGCGCAGAAATATATGCCGGGTCAGCATTCGAGTACGAATGAACTGCTGCAAGCACAGCCTTGTTCGGAATGGTCTGGTCAGCCATGAGTTCGCGGAGGATCTTGATCATATACGGGCAGTAGCCGCATCCGGTTCCTGTGTACTGGGTGAGGAATGCACGATGTACAAACGAAGTGTTGGATGCCTGTGGATCCTCAACCGCATCAGGGACAGCGACAGAGATGGCCTTGACGGTTATCATTCCGCTGTCGTCCTTACTTTTGTCAAATGTGCTGTATGTGCCGTACGCAGCCCAGAACTTGTACTCTCCGTCTGCTGTCGCAACGAACTTACCGTCCTTAAGAGTAACCTCCTCACTTTTGTCATTATAGATGACAGCGTCTGAAGTCACATCCTTACCGTCAAGATATACTGTCAGGGTCGACGCATCCTGTCCGTTGGACTGGATGACATCCTTGTCTGCAACAAGGCGGAAATCCGCAGTACCGACGCCTTCATTGCCGTTTCCCTGCTGCTTATTCTCCTCGCCGCAGGCGAAAAGCATCACTGCTGCTGCGAGCAGTGATGCATATTTGAACAATACCTTCATTATTTCTTAATATTATATCTCATTTCAACAAACTTGTCGGCCCTTTCCTTGAACTGTTC
Source organism: Bacteroidales bacterium (assembly GCA_017461285.1). Next base: position 7,466 of record JAFTYS010000067.1, read on the forward strand.
CTTTGTCATGAGGGTTCCTTCGATCTTCTTGAGTTCAGGAGCAGCCTGGAGTTCTGTCATAGGCATGTAGACAGTCTTAGGGAAATCACCTTCAGGGCGTAACACTGCTGATGATCCGCGGCGTGCAGACTTCTGTACACCTGCTGATGCAGCTTCAGCCTCTGACCATCCCTTGGTAAGCACTACATCTGAAACAACCACGTTTTCAAGGATAGTCTGGCTCATCTTATAGTCTATACCCAACATCTGAGGATAGAATTCTGTCCTGTTACCCTCGCCGTCCACATATTCGAGAGGCTTGATTGTGATGGTATTCCAGTCCTCAGAGACCTCAACAGGGAAGGCAGCAGTAAATCCGTCTCCATACATTACTGTATAATATTTTTCAAGCTCCATACCTGCGAAATAGAACGGAACGCTCCAGTTTGCCGAAGGCGGAAGGAAGTTGGAATCAAACGGAGCAACAAGAGAGACGTTTCCGTTTCCATCCTCGACAGCCTCCAGATACCATTTAGGTCCGAAGTCGTTGAACATAGATGACACATCTACAGACTTGTATGTCCTGTCGATGAAAAGATCGTATGGAGTATATGTATCAAGACGGTTGTATGAGTCTGCATCGAGCCATCCCAGAACAAGAAGTCTGTTCTGGTACTCAAGACGATTCTTTGCCACATCCTTCGACATCTGCTTGAACTCATTCCAGAGGCCGTCCACCTTTTCCTTCTCATAATTGCTCGCCTCCTTATATATATTATAAACGGAATCAGGCAGTTCTGAAGGATAGTCGTTAAGGTTGTCTGTTATGGTAATCTTCGAGCTGTGGATGAAACTCTTTCCGTCAGATGCTCTCTTGAGGGTTGCGGTAGCAGTCCAGTCACCTATGAGCTTGTCATAGTCGTAATCGACATAATCCTTCATCTCGAGCCATGGAGTCGTGCAGTCTGCGATGCCCGGGCACTCGCCATCATCGATCTCTGTAGACTTATAGCTTGTCAGGTCATTAGGAGTGTACTCGTCGTTGTAGCCGAGCACAGCAAGTCTTGTGACTTCACCGTCGATAGAAGGGATGGCGATCTCGCATCCTTCTGGTGAATTGACAGCCTCGAGCATTTCAGTAGTGAAGATGCAGCCAGGAACAATCTTGTTGCCGGCAACAATGCTGAAGTATGTTGCACCTGCGTTGATTTCAAGAAGCCAGTCCCTCTTGTAGTTGGCGGCATAATAACACTCGGTCACAGGGTTGCCTTCAGCAGCTGTCGTACACTTCACGTTGAACTTGGCCACATATGGGGTAGACTCATCCTGAAGTGCTGTAACAAGAATCTCAGGAGCGTCCTTCACCTTGGAAGTGGTAGTGAACTTGTATCTCTGGAAGTTCTGGATGGTAGCCATGTCGTCACCCATTGCTGTAACGAGGACATGATAGTCGGTATTCTCTCCGATCGCATCCTGATAATAGAAGGATGTAAGCTTCATCTGCACAGCTTCCTTTGCCACTCTTGTACCGAATGTGTATGCTGCGAAATAAGAAGTGATAGCCCACTGGAGATAATCCTCCCTGTTATTGCAGAGTTTCATGATTTCCTCAAGCATGTTGTCGTCGAACACACCAATTGCATACTGCTTGACGTTCTTGTCAGGATAGAACTCCATGACAAGGTCGATAGGGCTTGCGTCTACAAGCTTCACATCCACCTTGCCGTCAAACGGCTGAGGCTGCTTCACAAAGAAATGCTTTCTCTGGAATGCTCCTGTCCAGTATGAGTCCATTGGTGAAGTGATCTCGTAATCGGTGATGATACCCATGCTGCTCTGCGACTTTCCGCTGTTGCCGGTATAATAAGAAGGGTCGAGGAGCGGCATGAAATAGCCCGGATCCCATCCGCCAGGGAAGCCGAAGATCTCATTACCCTTGTCGTCAAGCAACGCATCCTCATCTCCGTTCATCCAAGAGAACTCACCTGCAATGTAGACGATAGGCTCGCCAGGAGAGATCGGGTTGTAATTGGTATCCCAGTCGATCTCGCCGTCTCCGTCGGCATCCTCTCCTGTCTGATACCAGTTGGTATCCTCAGAGTATACGATCGTTTCGTCATCGGTCACGAACTTCGTATAAGCACCGCCGTTATAAAGAAGGCTACGGTAGTCGTCCTGCCCCATGTAGTTGTACATCATGATGTCCGACTGAGCGTAACGGATGGCATTGCCTTTCTTCTTTGTCTCTTCCGGAACAGTAAGGCGCACCTTGAAACCGTCATAGCTCTGATCAACTACAGTGATGAGTTCGTCAAGGTCATACACCGTCGTCTTGAAAGGCAGAGTTATGATCTCAGAATAGTTCTGGGCATCAAGCTTTGCTACTGCATAAAGATAATACTGGGTATCCTCTTCAAGGCCCTTGCTGATTCTGATGACATCATCAGGCTTTACGGTAAGAGTCTCGCCTGATGCAAAGATCATCACAGGGTTATCCACCCTCTTCTCCTTGGTATCAAGCATGTATGCAACATCGACAGAGGCCGGTGCACTCACCTGGATAAGGACGTACTCAGGTCCCGCTTCCTTTACTGATACAGAGAATGCTGATTTTTCCCCTTCCGGATTACATCCGTAAAACATGCCGCACATCAATGCCATAAGGCCAACGAGCGACATTCTTGACAATAATTTCTTCATTTATTTATGATTTTGAACTTTGGTTATTTACTCTAAATCGCGCAAATATAATTAATTATCAATAAAATCCACCTATTTATTCAGCAAAATTGTCCATTATCCCTTTTTTACTATCTTTGCAACCGAAAAGTTAATCAACGAAGAAATGGACAATCATGCACTTCTGGCGGTCTCGCCTATCGACGGACGCTATTCGCGTCAGACAGAACCCCTTAGCGGATATTTCAGCGAATATGCCCTCATAAAATACAGGGTACGCATCGAGATAGAATACTTCATCGCACTCTGCCAGATCCCTCTCCCGCAGCTGGCGGATTTTGATTCATCGAAGTTCGAAGCCTTGAGAGACATCTACAGGAACATGACTCCGGAAGACGCAGCGAAGGTCAAGGAAATCGAGAAGGTGACGAACCACGACGTCAAGGCTGTGGAATACTTCATAAAGGACCGCTTCAAGGAAATGGACATCCTCAAGTGGGGAGAGTTCGTCCACTTCGGACTTACTTCGCAGGACATCAACAACACTTCAGTCCCTCTCTCCTTCAAAGAGGCCATCGACGAATGCTTCATGCCGCTTCTCAAGGAAGTTCTCGGCATGATCAAAGGCATGGCGGAAGAATGGAAGGATATCCCTATGCTTGCGAAGACCCATGGACAGCCGGCTTCACCGACCCGCGTTGGCAAGGAATTCAACGTCTTCGCAGTACGTATCGAAGAGCAGATCAGGCAGTTCGAGCAGCTGACCTACCCTGCAAAGTTCGGCGGTGCTACCGGAAACATGAATGCGCACAAGGTCGCATATCCGGAAATCGACTGGATCGGATTCGGAAATGACTTCGTCGCTTCTCTCGGTCTGAAAAGATCGTTCCCGACCACCCAGATCGAGCATTATGACAATCTTGCGTCCCTCTTCGACTGCCTGAGGCGCATAAACACAATCCTCATAGACTTCGCACGCGACATCTGGACATATATATCCATGGAATACTTCCGTCAGAAGGTGAAGGCCGGCGAAGTAGGTTCATCCGCAATGCCGCACAAGGTCAACCCTATCGACTTCGAGAATGCGGAAGGCAATTTCGGAGTGGCAGACGCACTTTACACCCATCTTTCGATGAAGCTTCCTATCTCAAGACTCCAGAGAGACCTCACGGACTCGACCGTCCTCAGGAACATAGGAATGCCTCTCGCACATTCGATGATATCATTGAATTCATTGAAGAAAGGACTCGGCAAACTGATCCTCAACGAAGAAGCCATACGCGCCGACCTTGAGAAGAACTGGGCTGTAGTAGCGGAAGCGATTCAGACAATACTCCGCAGAGAGAACTACCCTAACCCATACGAGACGCTTAAGGCGCTGACACGTACCGGAGCAGGCATCAATCATGAAGTCATAGCAGATTTCATCGAGACGCTGGATGTCAGCGAATCGGTCAAGGAAGAGCTCAGGGTCATCACCCCTTGGACTTACACAGGATTCTAATCGACGATATACACATCTTCGCCAGGGACAGCAAAATTGAATTGCTCTCTGGCGAATTTTTCTAATGTATCCCTGTCGTTACAGATCATGTTTATGCGGCGGTCCATTTCCGCATTCTGATCCTCATACTCAAGGATAAGCTTTTCCTGATGACGGATCTCGGCTCCAGCCTTGGCCCAGTTGATGAAGGTGTTTCCTGATCCGACAAGCCACAACACGAGGAATATGCCGGTCACAATGAGGGCAAACCATGCAAAATGGCGGTGCTGTCCTCTGAAGATATCTTTGATTTTTCCCATGATCTTTAACATTCTCTCGACAAAATTAACTATTTTTGTCTTCTGTTCAAAAAGTCATATAACAAATAACTATAAAAATCAGAAAACATGAAACCAACTCTTTTAGTGCTGGCCGCAGGCATGGGAAGCCGCTACGGCGGACTCAAGCAGATGGACGGACTCGGTCCTAACGGCGAAACCATCATCGACTATTCTATCTATGACGCAGTTGAAGCAGGATTCGGCAAGGTCGTTTATATCGTCCGCGAATACTTCAAGGAGCAGATGGAACAGGTGGTGAAGGAGAAGTACAGCAACGTGAAGTGCATCGACGGAGAGCCTCTCGAATTCCAGTTCGTGACCCAGGAGCTCACAAAGATACCTGAAGGCTTCACCTTGAATCCTGAGCGCGTAAAGCCTTGGGGAACAGCACATGCCGTCCTGATGGGTGCAGAGGCGATAAACGAGCCTTTCGCTGTGATCAACGGTGACGACTATTACGGAAAGGAGTCTTTCAAGGTCCTTGGAGACTGGCTCCGAGCCCACGAAGGAAAGACCGGAGAGTTCTGCCTCGTCGGCTTCGAACTTGACAACACATTGTCAGAGTCAGGAGCAGTTTCTAGAGGAATCGGAACAGCCGACGCTGAAGGATATCTGACAAATGTAGTTGAGCACCACAAGATCGCCATGGCTGAGGACGGAAAGATCTACGGCGAGAACAGCGTTACAGGAGAGACAGTAGAGCTACAGGGCAAGGCACTCTGTTCTATGAACATGTGGGGCTTCACCCCTGACTATTTCGAGAAGAGCGCCGCTATCTTCAAAGGCTTCCTCGAGAAGAACATCAACGAGCTGAAGGCTGAGTTCTACATTCCTTACGCAATCGACTGCATGATCAAGGACGGAAGCGGAAAGACCCAGCTTCTCTCGACCCCTTCGCGCTGGTTCGGAGTGACATTCAAGGAAGACAGGCCGGGCGTAGTTGCAAAGTTCCAGGAACTCGCTGACAAGGGAGTATACCCTACTCCATTATATAAATAAGCATGGGATTCTTCAAAAGACATTCGGGAAGAGGTTCTTACGACCTCTTCTCGAGCCATTCACATTATGTTCCGGGATATGGCGGCATGATGATGCTCTTCGTCATGTTCCTCATCGGATCGCTTTTGGGAAGTCTCCTTACAGGAGCCCTGACTCTTGTATCCGCAGAGTTCGCCCAGATGTACGGAACGATGATCTCATACCCGGTGATGTTCATCCCGGCATGGCTGTATGTGTCTGCAAACAGCCGCAGGAATGAATTCTTCGAGACCGGCTACGCCATTGACAGCAGCCATTTCGGCAAGCTGGGAGGCTTCCGCATGGCTGTCATAGTATCGATTGCGACCATCGCCGCAGCCTTCATGGCTGACAGCCTCAATGCAATCATGCCTGAAGCTCCGCAGTGGTTTGA
>JAFTYS010000068.1 GCA_017461285.1 Bacteroidales bacterium
CTGATCATTAAAATATCTGTTTGTGAGCCAATAGGAATATATCGGATCGGTCATGCATATCCTGCCGTTCACATTGGAAACTATTCCTCTTTCAAGAAGGGCTGTCTTCGAACGAGATGCTGACGTAGCTGAAGTTATATGATGGCGGTGGAGCACTTCGGATGTGCTTATCACCGTCTCTCCGGCCATTACGGCATGGATGTAGCAAAGCTGCTGTCCGGTAAGGCTTTCGGTTATGTTCCTGAAGACCATATCCATCTGGTCCACAATGGTTTCAAAAGACTGGAGGACAACCTCACGTGAACACACGACAGAAGTTCCCAGCCAGGAAATATGGGCAAGCTGCTTCGTATAGAAGGCATTGCCTTCGGCCTTGTCTATGATAAGTTCGGCTATGTCGTCATCCAGGTACTTCGCACTGTCGGCAAATGTGTCGCGGAGCGACTTTACCATCTCACGCCGGCCGATCGGGCCGAGATCGATAACATCTCCGTACCTATAGAATACGGAAGAGGCCTTCAGGAATCCTTCGACCAGGGAAACCCGGCATCCGGATATGCAGTATGCAACGCCCGTATGCCTTTTCCATCTGTCCTTAAACCTGTCAAGCAGAGCTTCCGGGTCTGAAAAACGGCTGATCGCATGGAACTCATCCACGCATACCACCATTTTAATGCCTTTGTCCTTTGCAACAAGGTAAGGAAGATCCAGAAGTTCATCCTGGTTTCTCCTTATCTCTTCCCAATCAAGATCCACAGAAAAAGTCCCAGAAGATCCGAAGGTCACCCTCGGTGAGGTATGTGGAAAATACTTTTCGACATTCTCGACCACATCGGTCCTGTTTCCGGATACAGACCTGAGGACTTCCTGGACAAACAGCTCATAAAACCTCTCTTCATTCCTTACATTCGAAAGGTCGATACGGCAGAAACGAAGGGTCTTTTCCTTGTGGCATGCGTCCTTCGCAGCCCTTTGTACAAGGGACGACTTGCCCCATCCTTGAGGAGCTAAAACGGCTGTATTAGTAAGGAAAATGAAGTCGGAAGAAAGCCTTTTCACCTCCTCTTCACGGCCAACAAAGTGCTTTCCAACAGCTATCTTGCTATATTCGAATAGTTTAGACATTATAAAAGGTGTTATTTTCTACAAATGTAATACAATTTATGTAATTACACAAATTGTAAATCAAAATTTGTAAAACACTTTAATTCAATCCCATTTTTTCCTTCATGCTTCTCAAAACATCGAACGCCTGGAGAGGGGTAAGGTTGTTAAGATCTACCGAATCGAGGTCTTCCTTGAGGGAAGAGAGCAGAGGATCTTCGAGCTGGAAGAATGACAGCTGGAGAGATCCGTCGCTCTCGACGCGGCCTTCCTTCACGTTGTGAGGCTTTACCATCTTCCTCTTGAGAGGGGCCTTTGCTGTACCGTCCTGAGCATCGTGACTCCCCGACTCCAGAGCGGCAAGGGTCTTCTCTGCCGACTCGAGCACCTGCTTCGGCATGCCGGCCATTCGCGCAACATGGAGACCGAAACTGTGAGCCACGCCTCCTTCCTTCAGCTTGCGGAGGAAGATGACATTCTTTCCGACCTCCTTTACGGCGATATGGAAGTTCTTTACCCTGGCGTATATATTCTCAAGATCGTTCAGCTCATGGTAATGGGTGGCAAACAAGGTCTTGGCTCCGTCTCCGTACTCATGGACATATTCTACGATGGCGCGTGCGATGGACATTCCGTCGTAAGTCGAGGTTCCGCGTCCTATCTCGTCCAGAAGGACAAGGGAACGGGAAGAAAGATTGTGAAGGATCATCGAAGTCTCGAGCATCTCGACCATGAAGGTGGATTCTCCGCGTGAAATATTGTCTGATGCACCTACTCTGGTAAATATCTTGTCGCAATATCCGAGTTCCGCAGACTCTGCAGGCACAAACGATCCCACCTGGGCCATCAGCACGATAAGTGCGGTCTGGCGCAGCAGGGCCGACTTACCGGCCATGTTCGGACCTGTAAGGATTATTATCTGCTGATTCTCATTGTCGAGGAAGATGTCATTCGGGACGAACTCCTCGCCGGCCGGCATCATCGTCTCGATGACCGGATGGCGGCCTTTCGTGATGACTATGGACTTGCCTTCGTTCATCTGCGGACGGCAGTAGCGGTTCGCTACAGCCAGGTCCGCAAATCCCGACAGGACATCAAGTCTAGCGAGTATGCGGCAGTTCTTCTGGATGGCGGAGATATTGGCCTGTATCTTCGAAACAAGTTCAGCATATATCTGGGTTTCAAGGAGATATATCCTTTCTTCCGCACCAAGTATCTTCTGTTCGTACTCCTTCAGTTCTTCGGTTATGTATCTTTCCGCGTTGACGAGAGTCTGCTTGCGTATCCATTCCTGCGGCACCTTGTCCTTATGGGCGTTTCGCACCTCGAGATAATATCCGAAGACCGAATTATAGCCGATCTTGAGGGAAGGAATGCCGGTTCTTTCCGTTTCGCGTTCCTGGATCTGGAGGAGATAATCCTTTCCGTTTCGTGCGATATTCCTGAGTTCATCAAGCTCGGCGGACACTCCGGAAGCGATCACATCTCCCTTTCCAATTGCCGCAGCGGTCTCAGGATGCATGGTATGGGTCAGATAATCAACAAGTTCCCTGCAATCGGAAACAGAATTCATCATGCTTTCGAGCGCATCCACTCCCCTTCCCTTGCAAAGGTCCATGATCGGGCGGGTCTGGGAAAGTCCGCGGCGAAGCTGCATTACTTCTCTAGGCATTATCTTTCCGGCTGCAGCGCGGGCTATGATTCTTTCGAGATCCCCGATGTCTCCTACCATGGTCTGAAGACGTGTCAGATCATCCTGATTATCAACAAAATACTGAACTACAGAATGCCTGTCATCAAGCTCGTTCAGATCCATGACCGGCATCGAAAGCCAGGTCCTGAGCATTCTGGCGCCCATAGGAGACGAGCATTTGTCCATGACTTCGACCAGCGAAGTTCCTTCCTTTCCTGCAGTCGAGGCAAAAATCTCGAGATTCCTGAATGTGAAACGGTCCATCCAGACGAAGGATCCCTCATCGATTCGCGAGATCGAGCAGATATTCGAAAGTCCGTAATGATGGGTCTGTTCAAGATATATGAGAAGTGCTCCGGCAGAAGTTATTCCGAGAGGAAAGCTGTCGATTGCGAAACCTTTGAGGGAGTCGACCTTGAGCTGGCGCTTCAGCTTTTCCACGGAATTGTCATAGATGAAGGCCCATTCCTCGAGGGTGGAGATGTAATGATGGTCTCCATAGCGCTCCCTGACGCCTTTTTCATATCCCCTCGGAACCAGAAGCTCCTTGGGAGCGAACGAACTCAAAAGCGTGCCGATATAGTCCAGGGAGCCTTCGGCGACCTGGAAAGTGCCGGTAGAGACATCCAGAAAGGCGGCTCCGCACCTTTCCTTATGGAATGTCAGACCAGCAATGTAATTATGTTCCTTCTGGTCGAGAAGCTGATCATGGAAGGCAACGCCCGGGGTGACAAGCTCGGTAACGCCTCTCTTCACTATGTTCTTTGTCAGCTTGGGATCCTCCAGCTGGTCACAGACAGCAACCTTATAGCCGGCACGTACAAGCCTCGGAAGATACGTCTCAAGGGAATGGTGGGGAAATCCAGCCATAGGGATGGCGCCGGGAGTGGCGCTGGAACGCTTTGTAAGCACGATTCCAAGCACTTTGCTCGCAATAAGGGCATCATCGCCGTATGTCTCGTAGAAGTCACCGCATCTGAAAAGCAATACCGCTTCAGGATAGTCAGCCTTGAACGAAAAGAACTGCTTCATCATCGGTGTTTCCGTCTGTTTTTTCTCTGCCATATCTATTGGTATATATCTTGGCAAAATTACCTTTTTTTATTTAAAAATAAAAACGCGTATATTTGTACGATATGAAACGGGTGCTTATCATAACGTATTATTGGCCGCCAACCGGAGGCTCGGGAGTGCAGAGATGGGTGAAATTCGCAAAATATCTTCCGTCCGAAGGCTGGGAGCCGGTGATCTATACTCCGGAAAATCCGGAGCAGCTCGCCATCGACCATTCCCTGGAGGCCGAGATTCCGGAAGGAACAGAAGTCATAAAGACCCGTATAACAGAGCCTTACAAGCTGTACAAGAAATTCCTGCGCCGTTCCGGCCACAGCAAGGAAGCTGTGGAGGTCAATCCGGTAAATGCACAGAACAAATCCTTCGCACAGAAGGCCGCGATGTGGGTCAGGGGAAACCTTTTCCGTCCGGATCCCCGCTGTCTCTGGATAAACCCGTCGGTAAGGTATCTGAAGAAATATCTTGAAGACCATCCAGTCGACCTTATAGTCAGCACAGGACCTCCGCAGTCCATGCATCTGATCGGCAGAAAGCTGGCGCAGCAGACCGGACTGCCGTGGATTGCCGATTTCCGTGACCCATGGACCAAGATATTCTATTTCAAGCATTTGTCCATGACGAAGGCGACGGAAAGATGGCATCAGAAGATGGAAAAGGCAGTTCTGGACGATGCCGATGCCGTGGTGGCGGTATCCCCTCTTGTGCAGCAGGAATTCCAGGCAATGACCCGAACTCCGGTCGAACTCATCACAAACGGATACGACGAATGTGACTTTCCGGAAGGAAGGGACAAGGATGCAGCCGGAGGCGAAGACAAGGATTTCATAATAACCCACACAGGACTTTTTGCCGCTGACGGCAACCCTACCGTCCTTTGGGACGTGCTTTCAGAAAAAAGCAGAAAGGACGAATATTTCAGAAAAGCACTGAAAATCAAGCTTATAGGAAAGACTGACGCTCAGGTTCTTGAATCAATTGAAGAGGCAGGGCTCAAAGAAAATCTTGAAGATCTGGGATATCAGAAACATTCTGTAGCAGTCCAGGCACAGAGGAAGGCCTCGGTTCTTATCCTTCCTTTAAGGAAAGAACCGGAGTATAAGGCCGTACTGCCTGGAAAGCTGTTCGAATATCTGGCTTCCTGCAGACCAGTGATGGGAATAGGGCAGCCGGACGGAGCAATGTCCATGATTCTCGACAAGACAAATACCGGTGCTGTCTATGACTGGGAAGACAGCATATCCATGAAAAAATATATTGATGACTGCTGGAAGGCGCATCTGAGCGGAAATCTCATCATTAAGGATGGGGATATTTCCGTATTCACCCGTCGAAACCTGACTCATCAGATGGTGGAACTCTTCAATAAAGTCATCGAAAGTACATCGTCCGGAAATAAATAGGATTCTCCGGACAAAACGAATGAATTGATATGAATAAGGAACTCTTGAAGAAAATTCTGATTTACGCAGGCATAATCCTGCTTTTTGCCGTAATCGCTTACGGATTCGTACCACAGGTTTTAAGCGGTAAGATAGTGAATCAGAGCGACATATCTTCATGGAAAGGTATGGCAAACGAAGCCATGACCCATAACGCGGCCCACCCTGAAGATCCGACCGCATGGACAAACTCGATGTTCGGAGGAATGCCGACGACTGCGACGATTGACGATTTCCACGGGGACTGGACCGATTATATATACGACCTTCTCCTTACCGGACGAAGGCCGGCGACCTATCTGTTCCTTACCCTTGTGGGAGCATTCCTGCTGATGCTTTCAATGGGCATGAACGGAATAGTGGCGGTAGCTGGAGCTATTGCCGTGGCCTTCTGTTCGTACAATATGCAGATCATCCAGGTGGGACATAACACGAAGATGCAGGCCATAGCCTATTTCCCATGGGTGCTTGCCGGGGTCATCTACACCTATCGGGCAGCATTGAGGGCCGTTGAAGGCCAGAAATGGCTGCCGAAGACCATCCTGGGCGCAACCCTTTTCGCTTTTGCCCTCAGCATGCAGATCAAGGCGAACCATGTCCAGATAACTTATTATCTGGCCATCGTCATATTCGTCTATGCAATAGCTCTGCTCATAAGCCTCTGCATCGACAAGGAGAAGAGGAGCAGGCTCGGACGTTTCTTCGCGGCATCCGCCCTTCTGCTCGTTATCGGCTGCATAGGAATAGCGACCAATGCAAACAAGCTCATCCCGACATACGAATACACTCCTTATACGATGCGCGGAGGTTCGGAACTGTCCGGAAGCGGAGACGGACACAACGCCAAAGGTCTGGACCTGAACTACGCGACAGCATGGTCATATGGAATCGAAGAAATGCCTAACCTGCTGATTCCCAACTTCAACGGCGGTTCTTCGGCAGGCCCTCTCGACATGGATTCCGAAACCGGAAAGCTGCTTAAAAGGGCAGGACAGCCGAATCTGCGCCAGACGCTGAAGGCTATGCCTCTGTACTGGGGACCGCAGCCTTTCACCGCAGGCCCTATGTACATGGGAGCGATTTCAGTCTTTCTTTTCGTGCTCGGTCTCTGCCTCATAAAGGGACGGGAGAAATGGTGGATCGTAGTCTCTACCGTGATAGCCATCCTTCTTGCATGGGGAAGCCATTTCATGTGGTTCACAAGGCTCTGGTTCGACTATGCGCCGTTCTATAACAAGTTCAGGACGGTTTCGATGGCGCTCATCGTGCTCCAGGTCACGCTTCCTCTGCTGGGATTCTATGCTCTCGACAAGATCGTAAAGGAGAAATTCGACAAAAAGACGTTCATGAAGGCCGGATACATAGCTTACGGCATTACAGCGGGATTCTGCCTGCTTTGCGTGCTTATCCCGGGCATAGCCGGAACATTTACCGGATCAGTGGACGCCGGACAGCCTGAAATACTTATAGATGCATTGGCGGCAGACAGAAGAATGCTTCTTGTAAAGGATGCACTCCGCTCGCTGGTTCTGATCACAGTCGTATTCGCCCTGCTGATCTGGGCTTTCCGCCTTCCGAAACGCGACGCTGTCGGTCCGGAAGGTTCATTCGCCAGAAAAGCAAGGATGACAATGGTCGCATTCGCCATGATCTTCCTTGTCTGGATAGACCTGGTTTCTGTCGGAAAACGTTACCTCAACAAGAGCCATTTCATTACTCCAAAGGACTTTACGGCACAGTATGAACTCCGTCCAGTGGACAAGATCATCCTTGAAGACCCTGATCCGGACTACCGTGTCCTGGACATAAGCGTCAACACTTTCAACAGTTCGATCCCGAGCTACCACCACAAGACCATAGGCGGCTACAGCCCGGTAAAGCTTCAGCGTTATCAGGACCTTATCGAAAGGTACATAACTCCGGAAATCTACGATATCTATGATGTTGTGAATGCTGCGGAAACGGTCACAGAAGTTTCGGAGAATCTTCCGGAGCTGAAGGTTGTCTCGATGCTTAACGGCAGATACATCATTCTCGGAGGGGAATATCCTCCTGTCGTCAATCCACATGCATATGGAAATGCATGGTTCGTATCTTCGGCCGTACCGGCATCGACTCCAGACGAGGAAATTGCGCTTCTCGCTTCCACCGATCTGCGGGACGTTGCTGTCATCGGGGCTGATTTTGACGATGCATTTGAGCTCATTTCCGGCAGTTCTGTCCTCCGGTCGCAGGACGGAGAACCGGCATCAATCGTGCTTACACACTACGCTCCTAATGAGCTGCGGTACAGCTATAAGACTGATACTGAACGTGCTGCTATATTCAGCGAAATCTATTATCCGAAAGGATGGAAGGCATGGATCGAGCCGGCAGGTAAATACGGGGAGGTCCGCAACGGGCATTATCAGCCGACAGAAGATGCGCGCACAGCCGACATCTTCCGTGCCGACTGGATGCTTCGAGGAGTCATCGTTCCTGAAGGAGAAGGCCAGATCATAATGCGTTTCGAGCCGGATTCCTACCAGCTTGGAGAGAACGTATCACGCGCATCTTCAATCGCCCTCATCCTCCTTCTGCTGGCATCCATAACCGGAGTAATCATATCTAAAGAGAAAAAGGACTCTGACGTACCTCAACTGGACTAAAGTCCGGAGACGAAGATCGCGATGATTGCCAGAGGGCAGACATAGCGGATGAGGAACCAGAGGACACCGAAGATCCTTGCATTGGCAGAGAGGGTGCCTCCGTTGGTGAATTCATCATAGATGTCTGTCTTTTTCAGACGCCATCCTACAAAGAGCACGGTCATGAGGCTTCCGAGCGTCATGAGTACATTCGACGAAAGATTGTCAAAGAAGTCGAAGATCGATCGGCCTGCGATCTTGAAATCTGCGAGCGGTCCGAAGGAAAGCGAGCAGAGAGCGCCGACTGTCCAGCATAAGACAAAAAGTACCGCACAAGCTCCTGTGCGCGAGAATTTCTTCTCTTCAACAAGGTAAGCGACAGCCACTTCCAGCATTGAAATCGATGATGTGAGGGCAGCAACAAGAAGGGCCACAAAGAAGACTATGGCCACAATTCCGCCTGCCGGCATCTGTGAGAATACATACGGAAGGGTCTCGAACACAAGTCCAGGACCAGACTGAGGATTCAAACCGAAGGCAAAGACCGCCGGCATGATCGCAACTCCTGCGATAAGCGCAAACATCAGGTCTGATACGGCAGTAGCCGTACTCTGGAACATTATATTTTCCTTCTTGTCTACATATGAAGCATAGGTCAGGATGGTTCCGAAACCGAGGGAAAGAGAGAAGAAAGCCTGTCCCAACGCTGCTGCACATGTCTTTCCGTCAATTTTCGAAAAGTCAGGATTGAAAAGGTAATCGACGCCTTTTCCTGCTCCCGGAAGAGTCAGGGAATAGATTGCGATAGCCAGAACCATAAAGAAAAGCAGTGGCATCATCACCTTGCTGAACTTCTCTATTCCGTCCTTTATTCCGACCACTACTATCAGAGTCGTAGACAGAAGAAAGACCGTATGGACAAGGAGAGGTCCCCAAGTCGAAGAAACAAAGTCCGTGAACATCGTATTCATGGAACTCAAGGTGTCAGTACCTGTAAATGAGAAGGTTATGGACTTCAAAAGATATTCGACAGACCATCCTCCGATGACGCTGTAGTACGACAGGACAATCAAGGGAACAATGACGGTTACGAGTCCTATCCATTTCCATGCAGAACCTCCGGACAGGTCGCGGAAAGCCGAATATGCGTTTTCCTGACTGCGACGACCTATAACGAACTCAGAAACGAATATAGGAAGACAGAGGATGAAGACCATGAGGATATATACGATTATGAAGGCCGCACCTCCGTTTTCTCCCACCAGGTAAGGGAAACGCCACAGATTTCCAAGTCCAACTGCTGAACCGGCCATAGCCACAAGGGCACCAAAACGGCTGCCGAAACTCTCTCTCTTCATTACAACTACAACTATTTAATAACTAACACTTTATATAATGCACGTGCTCCCCTTTTGCAGCACGTGGTCATTATAAAACACTGAAATTTAATCAATTACATTTTGCGTATATATTCGACGAATTCGAAGTCGTAGCCGGATTCGTCGTCGTGAAGCATCTCCGAACGGCTCGCCACCTGCCACACAGAAGGGTCGACAGGAGGGAAGAATGTGTCGGCGTCTTCGATCACCGTATGTACATGGGTGATTATCAGCCTGTCGGCGTCATTTATCGCCTGTGCGTAGATCTGGCCTCCGCCGATGATGAAGCAGCGGGGATTCCCGATCGGGTCGGTAATGACAGGGAAAACGCTCGATACGGCGGCAGAAGCGGCCGCATACGCCTGTTCGAGGGACGGAACGGTCACTACCCCTTCCGGAGCCGGAAAGCCGCGGGAAACGACGATATTCGTGCGTTTCGGGAGCGGACGGCCGATGGATTCGAAAGTCCTGCGGCCCATTATGACCGGACAGCCCGAAGTCGTGCGTTTGAAGAACTTCAGATCTTCGGAAATGTGCCAGAGAAGGGCATTGTCCCTGCCTATCGCGTTATTGTCCGCGATAGCTACTATAATGCATTTTTCCATGGCTATACGGCTACAGGGGCAGGGATGCGCGGATACGGATCATAGTCGACCAGTTCGAAATCCTCGTACTTGAAATCGAATATGTCCTTTACATCCGGATTTATCTTCATTTTCGGCAGCTTGCGAGGCTCACGGCTGAGCTGGAGGGCTACCTGCTCGAAATGGTTCGTATAGATATGCGTGTCGCCTGTCGTATGGACGAATTCTCCCGGCTGAAGACCGCAGACCTGTGCTATCATCATGGTCAGAAGAGCATAGGATGCGATATTGAACGGCACACCGAGGAATACGTCGGCGCTTCTCTGATACAGCTGGCACGAGAGCTTTCCGTCAGCTACATAGAACTGGAAGAGCGAGTGGCAAGGCGGGAGGGCCATCTTCTCCACTTCGGCGACATTCCATGCGGACACGATCATCCTTCGTGAATCTGGATTATTCTTAATCTGGTTTATGACATTTGAAAGCTGGTCTATCGTGCCTCCGTCAGGGGTCGGCCAGCTGCGCCACTGGTGGCCGTACACCGGTCCCAGATCGCCGTTTTCGTCCGCCCATTCGTCCCAGATGGTCACTCCATGGTCCTGGAGATACTTTACATTGGTGTCTCCGGCAATGAACCACAGAAGTTCGTAGATTATGGATTTAAGATGGACTTTCTTGGTGGTCAGAAGGGGAAATCCTTCGCTGAGATCATACCTCATCTGATATCCGAACACGCTTTGGGTGCCGGTACCGGTGCGGTCCGACTTCATCACTCCGTTTTCACGGATATGTCGTAAAAGGTCCAGGTACTGTTTCATAGGTTAACGGATTCCGAATGCGTAGATTATTGCCTGCTGATATACTTCTCCCGGACGGAGGACGCAGTTCGGATAGTCCGGCTTGTTGGGGGCGTCAGGATAGTTCTGACACTCGATGGCTATGCCGTCGTTTCCGCCGTATACATGTCCGTTCTTGCCTTCAGGACAGCCTGCAAGCCAGTTTCCGGTATAGACCTGCACTCCCGGCTGGGTCGTATAGATATTGAGGGTGCGGCCGCTTTCAGGAGCATGGAGCTCGCAGCAGAACTGGAGCTGTCCTGGCTCTGCGCCGTCGATAACCCAGCAATGGTCGTAGCCTGTTCCTATCTTGAGAGCCTCGAAATCCGCCCTGATGTCCTGTCCTACAGGCTTTTCGTTTACGAAATCCATTGGTGTTCCCGCTACCGGAGCGCTTTCTCCAAGCGGAATCTGGGTCTCGTCTGTAGGGAGGTATTCTGAACAGTTCATCCTGAGGGTGTGTCCGAGAATGTTGCCGTTGCCTTCTCCGTTGAGGTTGAAATATGCATGGTTCGTAAGGTTGAGGACTGTAGGAGCATCAGATTCCGCAGTATATGTCATGCGGAGCTCGCAGTCTTCTGTCCATTCATAACGTACGACAGCCTTGAGTGCGCCAGGATAGCCCTGCTCGCCGTCTTCGGATACGTACATGAACTCGACTCCCCCTTCATTTTCGCGGCTTTCCCATACCTTGTTCTGGAAGCCTTCCGGACCGCCGTGGAGGCTGTTCGGACCATTGTTTATCGGAAGCGAATACTCCTTTCCGTCGAGGGTGAACTTTCCGAAGGCTATGCGGTTCGCATACCTTCCAGGAGTCTTTCCTAGGCATGGGCCGTCACCGAAATAGCTCATAGGATCCGAATATCCGAGAGCGACGTCTGCAAGGTTTCCGTCCTTGTCAGGAACAACGACAGAGACGATGGCAGCACCTATGCTTCCGAGCTGTACGTATGCGCCTTTAGAATTTACGATTGTGTAGAGATAAATCTCTTTTCCGCAGGCAGACCTGCCCCAAAGTTCCTTTTTCACTTCCATGGTATAGTTTGTTTTATTGATTATTCCTGTTGAATATCCTCACGTCGGGGCTTCACCCCTCCTCAGGATGACAAAGCAAAAACATTCAAATTTAAGACTATTATTTCAAACAGACAATAGAAATAATGTATCTTTGCATGACACCGATGTATGAACCTTAACCTGTAAAACCTGACCTGAATGAAAGAATTCTGGAGATTCGTGAAGTTTGCTCTCTTTTCCGCGAGCGCAGGCATCATAGAACTGGGGGCATTCGCCCTTCTTAATGAACTCACCGGATGGAGTTACTGGCCTTGCTATCTGATAGCGCTTCTGCTTTCCATTCTGTGGAATTTCACCCTGAACCGTAAGTTCACTTTCCGTTCCGTAGCAAATGTGCCTGTAGCAATGCTCAAGGTGCTTGGATTCTATGCCGTATTCGTGCCTGTAACCACTCTTCTTGGCGATTTTCTTGCAGACACGCTCCACTGGAACGAATATCTCGTCACAGGCATCAACATGGGCCTGAATTTCATAACAGAATATCTTTTCCAGAGATACGTAGTCTACGGAAATTCTATCGACACACGAAAATCCTGATAATGATTCCTAGTATTTTCTGAAGCGGCGGCAGACTGAATTTGGATGGTGTGGCCGCCCGCGGCCTCATGAGCGGGAGGGGCCCGCGACGAAGTCGTGGGAGGGACGTAGTCGGAACCTGTTCCGACGAAGCCAATCCAAATTCAGTCTGTCGCCGCTTTAATCATACATGATTTATATACAAAAGAGGTGACTGATACGTTCAGTCACCTCTTTCATATAGATATTTTGATTACTTCAGCTTCTTGAGGATATTGCTGAGGTTCACTTCCTTGGCGATGATTCCATGAAGATCCTCGATCTTCACACGCTGCTGCTCCATAGTGTCGCGGTGACGGATGGTCACACAGCGATCGTTAAGAGAATCATGGTCTACTGTAACGCAGAAAGGAGTACCGATTGCGTCCTGACGGCGATATCTCTTGCCGATAGAATCCTTCTCGTCGTACTGACAGTTGAAATCGTATTTGAGTTCGTCCATGATCTCTCTTGCAAGCTCTGGAAGACCGTCCTTCTTGATAAGAGGAAGCACAGCAACCTTGACAGGTGCGAGTGGAGCAGGAATGCTGAGTACTACGCGGCTCTCACCGTTCTCAAGCTGCTCTTCCTTGTATGAATGCGAGAGCACTGCGAGAACCATACGGTCAACTCCGATTGAAGTCTCTACTACGTATGGAACATAGTTTTCTCCGAGTTCAGGATCGAAGTACTGGATCTTCTTGCCGGAGAACTTCTGGTGGTTTCCAAGGTCGAAATCAGTACGTGAATGGATTCCCTCAAGTTCCTTGAAACCGAACGGGAAGCGGAATTCGATGTCTGTGGCTGCATTTGCGTAATGCGCAAGCTTGTCATGGTCGTGGAAACGATAGTTCTCGTCACCCATTCCAAGAGCAGTGTGCCAAGCCATACGGTTCTCCTTCCACTTTGCAAACCAGTCAAGTTCAGTACCAGGCTTGATGAAGAACTGCATCTCCATCTGCTCGAACTCCCTCATACGGAAGATGAACTGACGTGCCACAATCTCGTTCCTGAACGCCTTTCCGATCTGTGCGATACCAAAAGGAATCTTCATTCGTCCTGTCTTCTGGACATTAAGATAGTTCACGAAAATACCCTGAGCGGTCTCCGGACGGAGATAAATGATGTTAGACTCGCCTGAAACGCTTCCGAGCTGGGTCGAGAACATAAGGTTGAACTGACGTACGTCTGTCCAGTTCTTTGTTCCTGAAATTGGACATGCGATCTCGCAGTCGATGATGATCTGACGGAGCTCTGCAAGGTCATTTGCATTGAGTGCATCAGCCATTCTCTTCTTTACCTCATCGATCTTCTTCTGATTTCTGAGGACATTAGGATTTGTGGCCTTGAACTGCTCTTCATTGAATGCTTCGCCGAACTTTCTCTTTCCTTTTTCCACATCCTTCTCGATCTTTTCCTCGAGCTTTCCGATATAATCCTCGATGAGAACGTCTGCGCGGTACCTCTTCTTCGAATCCTTGTTGTCGATGAGAGGGTCGTTGAAAGCACCTACGTGGCCTGACGCCTCCCAGATTCTCGGATGCATGAAGATTGCAGAATCAATACCTACGATGTTCTCGTGAAGCCTTGTCATGGCTTCCCACCAATATCTCTTGATATTGTTCTTGAGCTCTGAACCGAGCTGTCCATAGTCATATACGGCACCGAGACCGTCATAAATCTCGCTTGAAGGGAAAATGAATCCGTACTCCTTACAGTGAGCTACGAGAATCTTAAATAGTTCTTCCTGTGTCATGATAGTATTATAGTTTATTATTTATTTCCTTTAATGGGACCATAACGAAATCCCTCTCATACATAAGTTTATGAGGTACTGTAAGTTCCTCACAGTCAATATTGTCGTCTCCGAAAAGAAGGATATCTATATCGATAGGACGATCCGAATATATCCTCTTTCCATCATCGTCATACCGAGGACTTCCTGTCCTGCCGAGCTTTCTTTCAATATCCTTGCATATCTCAAGGACCATAAGCCCTTCCGCCTCAGGATTATATCCTTTCTTCAGCTCCAGCTCATAAAGCACTGCGGCATTCATGAACTTATTGTCCGATTCAAATCCCCATGGATCCGTTTCAATCAGACTTGAGACTCTCTTGAAAGGCGTACCTAGCTCGATGTTCAGTAAGCTCAAGGCATCTTCAATATTCTTTTTTCTGTCTCCCGAATTAGACCCCAACGACAGATATAGTTCTACCTTCACCCTGTCTTCTCTCTCCCCTTCTGTCCTTCAGTCGTCCAATCCAAGCTCCACAAGCGCTTCCTCCGACATCCTGCTCTTGTCCCATTCAGGTTCGAATACAAGGTCTATCTTCACGCTCACAACCCCCGGAACATCCTCGACAGCATTCTTCACCTGATCAACGACATAATCCGCCATAGGACAATTCGGTGCCGTCAAGGTCATCTGGATATATACATTGTGGTCATCATCAACCTTGACTTCATAAATAAGTCCAAGATCGTAAACATTTACAGGAATCTCAGGGTCATAAACCTGCCTGAGAGCCATTATTATATCTCTTTCCAACCTCATTTTTCTTTCCTTATCTTCTTCCGCTGCCTCAACAGCCTTTCTCTTAAAGAATTCCTTCAGTCCCATATGCAATTTCACGAATCTTTGCAATCATTGAAACCAGTCCGTTAGCCCTCGTAGGAGACAGATTCTCTTTCAATCCTATCTTCTCTACCACAGAAAAATCCGATGAAAGTATTTCCTGCGCAGTTCTTCCGGAATAAAGTCCGATAAGCAGGGATATTATTCCTTTTGTAATGATAGCATCACTGTCAGCATTGAAGATTATCTTTCCGTCTTCAACACGGTAATCCAACCATACCCTTGACTGACAACCTTTTATGAGTTTATCATCAGTCTTTGCCGATTCCGGATAATCCTGAAGGGACTTACCCAGCTCTATCAGGTATTCATATTTGTCAAGCCATTCGTCGTAAATGGAAAACTCTTCGACAACGGCATTTTCCGCTTCCTGTAACGTCATATCAACATATTAATCGCCTTATCCAGGCATTTTACAAAATATTCGGCTTCTTCCATCGTATTGTATGGAGCAAGGGATACTCGCAACATACCGGTCACGCCGAAACGGTTCATCAATGGTTCCGCACACATCTGACCTGACCTGACCGCTATACCCATCTTATCAAGAATCAAAGCAAGATCCTCATGGTGAACCCCACTGACAGTAAATGAGAATAGAGGTATCTTTTCATCATTTGTTCCACAAGGAACACCGTATAAACGTATTCTTGAATCAGATAAAAGTTTTTCAAGAATATAATCTCTTATTTTATCTATATTTTCTATTAACTTATTATCATTCAATGAGTTAATAAATTCTATAGCAGGCTTGAAAGTCGCGGTTGAAGCAAAATTCTGGGTCCCGGCCTCGAACTTCATCGGAAGCGGAGCGTACGTTGTCTCATCGAAAGTAACCGTCCCTACCATCTCTCCTCCGCCCATATATGGAGGCATTGCATCCAGAAGTTCCTTCTTTCCATAAAGGACTCCTGTTCCAGTCGCAGCATATAGCTTATGTCCTGAAAACACATAGAAATCACAGTCCATATCCTGAACATCAATCTTGCAATGCACAGCTCCCTGTGCCCCGTCTACAAGCACCGGAATATTTCTGGAATGACATCTTTCTATTATTTCCTTTACCGGATTTATAAGTCCGAGAACATTGGAAATATGAGTTACAGCCATTAATCTGGTCCTGTCCGACAGGATATCATCGATCTTTTCAAGCATAAGATGACCACTGTCGTCAACAGGAAGAACCTTCAGCACTGCCCCTTTCCTTTTGCAGAGCATCTGCCACGGAACTATATTGGAGTGATGTTCGGCCTCAGTAACAACTATCTCATCACCTTCATTGACAAAAGCCTCTCCGAAGCTGAATGCAACAAGATTGACTGCTGCAGTAGTACCGCTAGTAAAGATTATCTCTTCCCTGCTGCGCGCATTGACGAAATTCTTCACACAATCTCTTGCCTGTTCATAAGCCTGAGTTGCCTCATCTGCAAGACGGTGAACAGCCCTATGTATGTTGGCGTTGGATTCGGAACTGATCCTGTTCCACATATCCAGTACAGACTGAGGTCTCTGACTGGTAGCAGCATTGTCAAAGTATACAAGATCTTTACCGTACACCTTCCGGGAAAGTGCAGGAAAAAGTCTTCTTATTTCTTCTACATTTGCCATTTCAAATCACATACGCGCGCATACACGCAATAAACCTGCAAATTTAGCATTTTTACTCTTTAATTATAGAAATTTATGATAATTTTGCACAAACCAACGGAATGAAGATATGATTGAATACATCAAAGGAAGTCTGGTGGAAATAACTCCCACAGACATGGTTCTGGAATGTCATGGGATAGGATACAAGATGCTTATTTCCCTGCAGACATACGAAGCGCTTAACAAAATGTCAGAAACGACGGTATATATCCATCATTACCTGAGGGAAGATGAAGAACTTTATTACGGATTTGCAACCAAAGACGAAAGGGAACTTTTCAGACTTCTCATCGGTGTGTCAGGTATCGGAGCAGCCACCGCAAGAATGATGCTGTCATCCCTTACTTCCGATGAAATACGTAATGCCATCCTTGCAGAAGACATAAACAAGATTAAAAGCATCAAAGGAATCGGCCTCAAAAGCGCTCAGAGGCTCATTCTTGAACTCAAGGATAAGGTTGTCAAAGGTGCAGGATCAGACAATACAGCGCTATTCCAGACTAGTTCTCCTGGCGTAGCGGATGAAGCTGCAACAGCTCTGGTAATGCTCGGATTTACTAAAGCAAATGTGAATAAAGCAGTAGCCGCAGTTTTGAAAGAGTCCCCTACCGCCTCATTGGAAGAGATAATCAAAGCAGCATTGAAACGATTATAAAAAAGAAAAAAAGTTCCACATGGAACTTTTTTCTTTTTTATCTACCGAAATAAACTAGCAGAACCGAAATGTCTGCCGGGGAAACTCCTGATATTCTGGATGCCTGCGCAATGGTCCTGGGAGCATACTTCTTCAACTTCTGCCGACATTCGATGGAAAGACTTTCTACTCTATCAAAATCAAAATCTTCAGGTATGGCAAGATTCTCAAGTCTCATTATCTTATCTGCCATCTGCTGTTCTCTTTCGATATAGCCTTTATACTTTATGGATATCTCTGAAGAATCCAGGATTTCTCTTCTATAATTCTGATCTATTATATTACCAAGAACATTCTTATCGAGCATCGAAACCGGATACTCCGCATTATATTTCAAAGCATAAGCAGCATCCTGATAAGATCCTGAACAATATTCATCATTGATAAATTCATCCACAGATTCCCTATTTCCATATTCGAGAAGATCTGAATACACATACTTTTCCTTCAGCAAGGTATTCAATGGAGAAGAGAAAATGTTATCCAGATTAATATTAAATTTAGAAAAAGTTCCACGTGGAACTAAATCAAACATATCAGATAATTTAGTCTGAGGTCTTGAAATTATCTCTGATATTCTTCTTCGTGAAGGTATTTCTGAAGTAGATACAGAACGTAGATAATCATTTATATACTCTGGCTTGATCGAAGCATCCTGGAAGAAAGTATTGAAGGTATCAATGGAATCATACTTTCTCATTGTATAATCATAACGGAACTTATCAGCCAGTCCTATATCAAATGAAGCAGGGGTCAGCCTTATATCAGCATTATCCTGACGCAGGAGAATCCTATATTCAGCTCTTGATGTGAACATTCTATATGGTTCATCCACACCTTTAGTTATAAGATCATCAATCAGTACACCTATATAAGCCTGGTCGCGCTTCAATATGAACGGATCTCTTCCGCTGACTTTCAAATGAGCGTTGATTCCAGCAATCAAACCCTGGGCTGCCGCTTCCTCATAACCTGTCGTTCCATTTACCTGACCAGCAAGGAACAGACCATCTATACTCTTAAGTTCAAGAGTAGGCTTCAACTGAGTAGGATCGAAATAATCGTATTCTACTGCATAAGCCGGCCTGTAGACCTTTGCATTTTCAAGACCTTCGATATTGTGGAGAGCCTCCATCTGGATATCAAGAGGAAGAGAAGATGAAAAGCCTTGGAGGTAGTATTCATTCGTTCCCCTGCCCTCAGGCTCGAGAAAAAGCTGATGTTCAGTCTTGTCAGCAAAAGTCCTTAACTTATCTTCAATGCTTGGACAGTATCTTGGACCTATTCCGGTAATCAGACCGGAGAACAAAGGTGAGTCAGCAAAACCGCTTTTCAGGATATCATGTACCTTCTGATTCGTGTGCACTATGAAACATGGCATCTGTGGCGTTCCGTTCTGGGCTGTAGAAAGGAAAGGCAGATAAGAAAACTTTTCAGGATCTTCATCACCGAACTGATGAATCATCTTCGAAGTATCGACTGAAGAAATGTCGATCCTCGGAGGAGTTCCGGTCTTCATCCTCGCTGTCGTTATACCCATGGACACAAGCTGGGAAGTCAGACCATGCGACGGCAACTCCCCTATTCTTCCGCCTTCAAACATAGTGCGGCCGATGAACATGCGTCCATCAAGGAATGTTCCGGCAGTCAGGATAACCGTCTGAGAATTGAATTTTGCGCCGGTAGTCGTACGTACACCCGAAATTTTCGAACCATCGAAAAGAAATTCGGTCACTGTATCTTGGTAAATATCTAATTTACAGGCACTTTCGAGTATTTTTCGCCAGTACAGGGAAAATTGGATTTTATCACACTGAGCGCGCGGACTCCACATTGCAGGTCCCTTGGATCTGTTAAGCATCCTGAACTGAAGAGTAGAAGCATCCGTAATGATGCCAGTATAACCTCCAAGCGCATCTATCTCTCTGACTATCTGACCTTTAGCAATTCCTCCAATGGCTGGATTACATGACATCTGTGCAAATTTGTTCATATCCATGGATATGAGGAGCACAGAAGATCCCATCCTTGACGCAGCCATAGCAGCTTCACAGCCGGCATGACCACCACCTACTACTATTACATCATAAATTCTGTTCATAGATCAGACAAGTTCCCTTAATGAAAGATAATAGTTTTCCTTCTGTCGCATCATGGTAATGTCTTCTTCGTTATGATCATCATAACCAATCAGATGAAGAACTCCATGAACCATGACACGGTTAAGCTCATCTGAAAACTCAGCGCCGTACTCAATGGAATTTTCACGGACAGAATCTACACTGATGAACAGATCTCCAGACAGTTTGTCGCCTTCACAATAATCGAATGTGATAATATCGGTGAAGTAGTCATGCTGAAGATACTGCTGGTTTACATCAAGAATATAATTATCGGAACAGAAGATGATCGATATATCCCCTATCCTTCTTATCTCACTCTCTGCAACCAGCCTCAACCACTTGTTATTCCTGGTCTTACCCTTGAAAATGAAGTCTGTATCTTCAAAATAGTACGAAATCATGTGAAAAATATTTTTGCAAATCTACAAAATGTATAAAAAGTTTGAAATAAAAAATATAATTTCTAACTTTACCGGGCAAAATGGAATATAAAAACTAACGATCAATATGGAAATCAAAAAGTCAGAAAAAGCCAACTTGGAAAACAAGAAGCTGCTCTTTGTTGAGATCGGTCTTGTTGTAGCGTTGGGTATCACTCTGTTTGCATTCGAGTGGACAAGCAAGGAAACAAAGGTATCTACTCTCGAAGATACTACTGAAGTACTTATTGAAGAGGAAATCATTCCTATCACACAGGAAACTCCTCCGCCACCTCCAGCAGCACCAAAGATTCCTGTTCTTTCAGACCAGATCGACATCGTTGATGACGAAATCGAGATTGAAGACGACATGTTCATGAACCTTGAGGACGATGCAAGCCTCGGAGTTGAGATCATGGACTATGTGGAAGTAGAAGAGGAAGTTGTAGAAGAGGAAGCTATTCCATTCCAGCTCGTAGAGGAGAAGCCATCATTCCAGGGTGGTGACGCCAACCAGTTCTCAAAGTGGGTGAACCAGAGACTCGTTTATCCTGAAATCGCAAAGGAAAACGGTGTTCAGGGTCGTGTGACTCTCCAGTTTACAGTAGAGAAGGACGGTACAGTGACAAAGGTTAAGGTTCTTCGTGGCGTTGACCCATCACTTGACAAAGAGGCTGTACGCGTAGTATCTATGTCTCCAAAGTGGAAGCCAGGAAAGCAGAGAGACCGTGCGGTTCCTGTAACCTATACCTTCCCTGTTATATTCCAGTTGAGATAATTATTTGATTTACAAATATATAATAAGTCCGATCAATATATTTGACCGGACTTATTTATTCTAATATAATCCTGACCACATAAAGGATTAGATATTAATATATGGCAAAGATAACTGTAGAACAACATAACGAAAAAGCTGTATTCGTCGGAGTCATCAAACAGGGAGACGACGAAAGACAGGTAATGGAATATCTGGATGAACTGGAGTTTCTTGCTGAGACAGCAGGTGCGATCGGTGTAAAGAAATTCATTCAGAAAGTGGACAGACCGGACTCCAGGACATACATCAGAAGCGGTAAACTCCAGGAAATAAAGGAATATATTGAGGAAAACGAAATAGAGGTAGTTATATTCGACGATGAACTCTCCCCTACCCAGTTAAGAAACATTGAACGAGAACTCAATATAAGGATTCTTGACAGAACCAATCTGATTCTGGATATCTTTGCGCAGAGAGCAAAGACCGCATATGCAAAGATGCAGGTAGAACTTGCTCAGTATCAGTATCTTCTCCCTCGCCTTACCAGAATGTGGACCCACCTTGAAAGACAAAAGGGAGGTATCGGTATGAGAGGTCCGGGAGAGACACAGATAGAGACTGACCGCCGAATCATTCAGGATAAGATAGCAAGACTTAAGGAACAGCTGAAGAAGGTGGACAAGCAGATGGCCTCACAGCGCGGAAACAGGGGTTCTTTGGTCCGTATTTCGCTTGTCGGATATACAAACGTAGGTAAGAGTACTTTGATGAATTTACTCGCTAAAAGCGACGTATTTGCCGAAAACAAGCTGTTTGCAACTCTAGACACTACAGTTAGAAAAGTCGTGATAGAAAATGTTCCATTCCTGCTCAGCGACACTGTAGGATTCATAAGAAAGCTCCCACACCAGCTGGTAGAAGCGTTCAAGAGTACGCTTGACGAAGTTCGTGAAGCTGATATCCTCATGCATGTAGTGGATATTTCACATCCTAATTTCGAGGATCATATACGCGTAGTCGAAGAGACGCTAAGGGATATAAAGGCTATAGACAAGCCTATATTTGTCGTTTTCAACAAGATTGATGCTTACAGATACGAAGAATATGACGAGTTCTCTCTGGAGCCTAAAAAGCAGGAAAATTACACTCTAGATGAATTCAAGAACAGCTGGATAGCCAAGGAAAACACTCCATGCATCTTCATTTCTGCAAAAGATAAGATCGGTATAGACAAGCTTCGCGGAGATCTGTACAAGATGGTAGCAGAAATCCATGCCGGACGCTATCCTTTCGATAATTTCCTTTGGTAATATAGAAGAAATAAAAAAAAGGTGACCGTTTTTAATGGTCACCTTAATTTATTATTATTCAAGATATTAGTCCTGAAGCTTTGCGCAGAGGAATTCGCGGTTCAGGCGAGCGATGTGAGTAACTGTGATGTGCTTAGGGCACTCCATCTCACAAGCCTTGGTGTTGGTACAAGCACCAAAACCGAGCTCGTCCATCTTTGCAACCATAGCCTTTGCACGCTTTGCACCCTCTACCTTACCCTGTGGGAGAAGAGCGAGTGAACTTACGCGAGCTGCAACGAAGAGCATTGCCGAACCGTTCTTGCAGGTAGCTGCACAAGCACCGCAACCGATGCAGGCAGCACCGTCCATAGACTCTTCAGCTTTCTCGTTAGGAATAGGAATAGCGTTTCCATCTGGAACTCCACCTGTACCTACCGATACATATCCGCCTGCCTGGAGGATCTTGTCGTATGCCTGACGGTCAACAACGAGGTCCTTGATTACAGGGAATCCTTTTGCTCTCCAAGGCTCAATAGTGATTGTATCACCATCCTTGAACTTACGCATATGAAGCTGGCAGGTAGTAACCTCATCGTCTGGTCCGTGTGCACGGCCGTTGATGTAAAGTGAGCAGGCACCGCAGATACCCTCGCGGCAGTCGTGGTCAAACGATACAGGACCGCTGCTCTTGCATCCC
>JAFTYS010000009.1 GCA_017461285.1 Bacteroidales bacterium
AGTTCCTATGTTTGAAATCCAAATAAAATTGGAGTGAGCTTTGACAAGCTCATGAGGAGCGCTCAACGGGGCCGTCGGCCCCGGCCGCTAAGGCTAGCCCCGAGAAGTTTTTCATGGGTTTAAAGAAAAAAGCTACAAATATTTCGGTTACTTTGAAAAAAGAAAAATACCAAACCCAAATATATGTAGCTTATGAAGACACAAAGAAACGAAATTAGTTTCAAAGGACAAAGCATCTACGTAGGAATCGATGTTCATTTGAAGAGTTGGTCAGTGGCCGTGCTGTCACAGACCTCGGTAATGAAGAAGTTCAGAATGGATCCGAATCCAGAAGGATTGAAGACCTATCTGAGCAACAATTTTCCTGAAGCCGATTACTATTCGGTCTATGAGGCAGGGTTCTGCGGCTTCTGGATACATGATAGACTGACATCATTGGGGATAAACAATATCGTAGTGAACCCCGCAGATGTGCCTACCACGGGAGGCGAAAGGCTCCGCAAGACAGATGCAGTGGATAGCGTGAAGCTGGCTCGCAGCCTGAGAGCGAACGAACTGAAAGGGATCTATACCCCTGATGTCGCCTCACTGGAGATACGTTCATTGATAAGACTGAAGAACTCGATAACGAAGGATATGACCCGACAGAAGAACAGGATCAAGTCCACTCTGCGTTATCTCGGTGTCGAGATACCTAAGGAATATACAGAACCGTTCTCGAACTGGTCCAAGAGGTTCATCCTGTGGCTTCGTGAGGTCCAGATGAACACATCGAGTGGCAGAGATGCTCTTAATCTGCAGATCGAGCAGTTCGAAGCCCTTCGCAAGCAGAAGCTGATGATGACGAGAAAACTTCGTGCATTGGGCAGAAGCGATAGGTTCAAGGATGATCTGGACTTGATAATGAGTGTTCCTGGAATAGGAATGACTACCGGTATGGCTCTGCTCGCTGAAATCTGCGATGTAAGGCGTTTTACAGATGGAGCACATCTTGCAGCATACATCGGAATGACACCGATGTGCCACAGCAGCGGAGAGAATGACGGTACCGGCGACATCACTTTACGCAAGAATGCCATTATGAGATGTAATCTCGTGGAGGCTGCCTGGGTAGCGATACGTCAGGATGCTGCGATGAATCTCTTCTATACGGAATGTTGCAGACGAATGGTTGCCAGCAAGGCTATCGTAAAGGTTGCACGCAAACTTGTAAACCGAATATATTACGTGCTCAAGCGCAGAAAGAAATATGTCAACAATGTCGTGTCATAGACAGAAACTTATCCTATCTGGTAAACAGATTTTCTGAGAGAGAATACTACATATCGTTTGCGGCTTTGGAGTCCGCTTAAATTAGATTGCTCCTCTCACCTTTGTAAACTAATACAGGAACTTGCGGCAAATGCGACCGCTGTGGAAAGTCTGTTTACCAAAGGATAAATATGAGTTCGAGGTCTCGACCGTCTATGATGGCCGATTGATGAATATGCACTATACTGAACGATCTTAGGGTCGTAAAGTACTATATGTTAAAGAATTATAAATTTATATTAAATAACCGAGTCCAATTTTATTTGGATTTTAACTGGAAAGGATGATATGAAGGAAACAGCAGCATACATGATACCGACCTCGATCAAGGAGGTCAAGGCCTTGGGATGGGATTACATAGACGTGATCCTGTTTACCGGCGATGCATTCATCGACCATCCTTCCTTCGGTACTGCTGTGATCGCCCGCTGGCTGCAGAAGCACGGCTACAGGGTAGCCGTAGTGCCGCAGCCGAACTGGCGCGACGACTTGCGTGATTTCCGCAAGCTCGGAGCGCCGCGTCTGTACTTCGGAGTGAACAGCGGTGCCATGGATTCTATGGTGAACCATTATACCGCCGCCAAGCGTCTGCGAAGCGATGACGCATATACTCCGGAAGGAAAAGCAGGGCAGAGGCCGGATTATGCGGTTACCGTCTATACGAAGATCCTGAAGCAGATATATCCTGATATTCCGGTTATCATCGGAGGCATCGAGGCATCGCTCAGAAGAGTTACCCATTATGACTACTGGCAGGATGCCCTTAAACCGTCGATTCTTGTTGAAAGCGGGGCGGACTGGCTGTGCTATGGAATGGGGGAGAGGACGATGATCGAGTTCACACGAGCCATCGAGTCCGGACGTAATCTGAACGACATCAGGAAGATACCGCAGCTTGGATTCTATATGGACGGGCGTTCGAAAGCAAAGGATGCCGTGATTCTGAATTCATATGAGAGATGCTGCAAGGACAAGATCGCCTTTGCCGAGAATTTCCATGTGGTCGAGACATATGCGAACATGCTCCAGCCGCCTGTGCTGATCGAGCCGGTCGGCAATGGTTTTGTCCAGATAAACCCTACCTGGCCGCCTGCGACACAGGAAGAGATGGATTCTTTCTGGGACCTGCCTTATACAAAGCTTCCGCACCCTCGATACAAAGGCAAGCATATACCTGCCTTCGAGATGATCAAGTTCTCGATCAATACCCACCGCGGATGTTTCGGAGGATGCAATTTCTGTACGATAGCAGCTCATCAGGGCAAGTTCATACAGTCCCGCAGCGAAGAGTCCATCATAAACGAAATCAAGGCACTGAAGGATCTGCCCGGATTTGCAGGAAACATTTCCGACGTCGGAGCTCCTACCGCGAACATGTACGGAATGCGCGGAAAGGATCCGCAGCTGTGCGCGAAATGCCGCCGCAAGTCCTGCCTGTTTCCGCATCCGTGCAAGAATATGGACAGGTCGCATGAGCGCCTCCTGAAACTCTACGGCCGTATCGCCGACGTCAAGGGCATAAGGCATGCGTATATCGGCAGCGGCATCAGATACGACCTTTTCCTGGACGAAAAGGGATTCGTTGACGAGACTTCGTATCCATACCTGAAGGAACTGATTCTGGAACATACGTCCGGCCGTCTGAAGGTCGCTCCGGAACATACTGAAGACAGCGTTCTCAAGCTTATGGCAAAGCCTTCGTTCAGACTCTTTGAACGTCTGCGTGTCGAGTTCGACAGGATTGTAGCGTCCAGCGGGAGAAAGTGCGAGCTCGTGCCTTACTTCATCTCCGGCCACCCTGGCTGCGGAATGCGCGAAATGCAGCGCCTGGCACGAAATCCTGCCCTTCAGGGACTCTATATGGATCAGGTACAGGACTTTACGCCGACCCCTATGACGACGTCTTCTGTGATGTTCTATACAGGACTTGATCCGAAAAACCTGGAGAAGGTCTTTGTAGAGCGAGACATAGAAAGGAAGAAGGAACAGAAGTCCTTCTTCTTCAAGAGAGGAAAGAAATGATAAAACAATATATTTTATGAAGAATTATATCGAGACCCATAAGGAAAGATTCTTTGAAGAACTCTTTTCACTTTTAAGGATTCCGTCAGTCAGCTCCCTCGAGCAGCATAAGCCAGACATGCAGCGCTGTGCGGAGAGGCTTGTCGAACTGCTTCTGGAGGCAGGTGCAGACGAAGCTGCCGTATATCCTACAACCGGCCACCCTGTAGTCTTCGGACAGAAGACCGTGGATCCGTCGCTTCCGACAGTCCTCGTCTATGGCCACTATGATGTCCAGCCTGTCGACCCGATCGAGCTCTGGCACTCCGATCCTTTCGAGCCTGAGATCCGTGACGGAGCGATCTATGCCCGTGGAGCGAACGACGACAAGGGCCAGCTTTTCATGCATATCAAGGCATTCGAGTTCATGGTTCGTGAAGGCGGTCTCAAGCATAACGTGAAGTTCATCCTCGAGGGCGAGGAAGAGATCGGAAGCCCTTCTCTCGCTGCTTGGGCCAAGGCAAATAAGGATATGCTCAAGGCAGACATCATCCTCGTTTCCGACACTACCATGATTTCGGAATCGGTCCCTTCGATCAACTGCGGAATGCGCGGACTCTCATATGTCGAGGTAAAGGTGACAGGACCGAACAAAGACCTTCATTCAGGACATTACGGCGGCGCTGTCGCCAACCCTATCAATGTGCTCTGCGACATGATTTCGTCCCTGATCGACAAGGACGGACATATCACTGTCAAAGGCTTCTACGATGATGTGGTCGAACTTTCTGCAGAGGACAGGGCGAAGCTTTCAAGAGCTCCTTTCGATATGGAAGAGTACAAGGAGTTCCTGGACATCAAGGAAGTGAAGGGCGAAGCAGGATACAGCACCCTGGAGCGTACCGGCATCCGTCCATGTCTGGATGTGAACGGCATCTGGGGCGGCTATATCGGAGAAGGAGCGAAGACCGTACTTCCTTCTGTGGCTCATGCGAAGATTTCGATGCGTCTTGTTCCGAATCAGGACAGCGCGACCATCACGAAGCTCTTCACGGAGCATTTCCTTGCCATCGCGCCTGATTACGTAAAGGTCGAGGTCACACCTCATCACGGTGGCGACGGCTTCCTGATTCCTATCTCATCTCCTGCATATAAGGCTGCTGAGAAGGCTATGACAGAGGTTTACGGCATCGAGCCTGTGCCTTCGCGCGGAGGCGGATCGATTCCTATCCTGGCCGATCTTCAGCGTATTCTCGAGATAGATCCTCTTCTGATGGGATTCGGTCTTGAGCGTGACACGATCCATTCTCCAAATGAGAGCTACCTCCTCAAGCAGCTGTTTGCCGGCATGGAGGCTATTGCATTGTTCTACAGGTATTATTAGTTTTTCTAAGCCGGACGGTTTGATGCTCCATTGGCCCCCTCCCACTTTGTGGGCCCCTCCCCCTAGCCGGGGGTGGCAAAATGCCAATTCCGCATTCAAATCCGCTCCGTCTTCTATAGAATGATGTATTAAGAACGCGATTATTAATATGATTTTTTATGAATAGAAAGGAATTATATCAGCAGATTCAGGCGAAGAAGAGCATGCTTTGCGTAGGCCTGGATGTGGATTTCAATAAGATGCCCGAGCATGTGAAGGCTTTGGCAAACCACGGCGAACTCGCTGTCAAGGGCGAGCTGTACAAGGGCAAGGCCCGTTCGATCATCGAGTTCAATAAGGCTATCATCGATGCAACTGCAGCTCATTGTGTCGCATATAAGCCAAATCTTGCATTCTATGAGTGCTACGGAATCGACGGTATGAGAGCCCTTGACGCCACGGTGGATTACATCAGGTCGAAGTATCCTGAGATCTTCCTGATTGCAGATGCGAAGAGGGGAGACATCGGAAACACAGCGAAGATGTATGCAAAGGCATTCTTTGAGGAAATGGACTTCGATGCAGTGACCATAGCACCTTACATGGGAGCAGACAGCGTGACTCCGTTCCTTGAGTACAAGGACAGATGGGCCATCGTACTTGCCTTGACATCAAACGCTTCCGCATATCAGTTCCAGACTGCGCAGAAGGACGGCAAGCCTCTTTATCAGGCCGTAATGGAGGAAATGATGGAGATCTCGACTCCCGACAACATGATGTTCGTAGTCGGAGCGACCAAGGCTGACAAGCTCGAAGAACTCCGCAGTTTCTGTCCGGACAATTTTTTCCTGGTTCCGGGCGTAGGCGCCCAGGGTGGCTCAGCAGAAGAAGTCATCGCCCACGGTGCAAATGATCATGGCGGACTTCTCATCAACTCTTCTCGCGGAATCCTCTTCGCCGACAGTACTGAAAACTACGCAAAGGTGGCCGGCGAAGTCGCCGCCCGAACAGCAAACCTCTAGTCCAGAGACTTGAGGAAGAAATCCTTGCACATCTTACGTGAGATATCGTAGGATGTGCATTTTGTAGGGTGTTCGGTCCTGTCGACAGATGCGAGATCGCAGACATATAGTCTGTCGATAAGGGAAAGATACATCTTTGAGTATCTGATGTCTAGATGGCGCTGGAGGTCGCTGGTGTATTCCATGGTCAGGATCACTTCTTCTTCTGTAAGATGGTCCTTGCAGAAGATGTACAGACCGTACTCCTTGAAGTCTCCGTAGAATCCGGAACCGACCTTGCCTACCTTGCTTTCTATGATGCGCCTGAGAGGGTGGGCGAGACGCCAGTATTCGTATTCCAGACGTCCGATATAGCGTCCGTCCTGAAGTCCGTATCCGTATCCTGACTTGATGATCTGTTCGATTTCGTCACGATCGTCTGTAGGGGATTCGACGCCGGCCATTTCGCGCAGCAGGTCCTGTGCCACGTCCTTGCGCGGTTCCATGGCCCTGGTGACTTCTATTCCGAGTGACATGTCAGGCATCTGAAGATCCGGCCTGTCTTCATTCACCAGCGCGGAATACCTGCTCCCGAGGAACGTCTCGAGAGTGTGCTGAGCATACCGTTCAAAGAAGCATGTGTCGAATCTTCGTCCTGCCATGGGGATGGTTTTAAAGATGCTTTGCAAGGCCGCCCTCGCTGGTCTCCTTGTAGACCGAAGGGAGATCCTTTCCTGTTTCCTTCATTACCTTGACTACCTTGTCGAATGAGACGCGGTGGCGTCCGTCTGTGTACATCGAATATATCGCCGCATCGAGGGCACGTGCTGCCGCATAGGCGTTTCGCTCGATGCACGGAATCTGCACAAGTCCGCAAACCGGGTCGCATGTAAGGCCCAGGTGATGCTCCAGACCCATCTCTGCAGCGTACTCGATCTGCGACGGGCTGCCGCCCATGAGCTGCGCAGCAGCGGCGGCAGCCATGGCGCAGGCCACTCCGACCTCTCCCTGACAACCTACCTCCGCTCCTGATACCGAAGCGTTATGCTTCACTACCGTGCCGAAGATGCCAGCTGTCGCCAGAGCCCTGAGGATCCTCTGGTCGCTGAAGTTATAGAATTTCTGCATGTGGAAAAGCACGCTCGGGAGGACTCCGCATGAACCGCATGTCGGACCTGTCACGATCATGCCTCCGCTTGCATTCTCCTCGCTTACAGCCAGCGCATATGCGAATATGAGGCCTCTGGTGCGAAGGACGTCACTGTAGCCTTCCGCACGTATGAAGTAGCTAGATGCCTTCCTGCGCAGGTTGAGCGGTCCCGGAAGAGCGCCTTCCTGGTCGATTCCGCGCTCTACTGCAGCGCGCATTACCTTCCAGACCTTTCCAAGATGTTCCCATACCTCGGGATTCTCTCTTTCGTCCACATACTCCCAATACGACTTTCCGTTTGCGTTGCACCAGTCCATGATGTCCTTCATGGTGGTCAGTTCGTAGACTTCCTTGTCTCCTTCGGTCTCTATGGGATGTTCCACACACACGATGTCTCCGCCTCCTACGCTGTAGTATGTCCAGACATCTGATGTGCTTCCGTCAGCTTCCAGAACACCAATGGTCATGCCGTTCGGATGCATAGGCAGGTTTTCTTTAGGCATCCATGCGATCACGACTGTTCCGTCGCGGAATGCATCCTCGCATGCCCAGTCTGTAAGGTGACCTTTGCCGGTCGCTGCAAGCGAACCGTACAGCGTCACCATGATCTTCTGCGCTTGAGTATGATGATTCACATAATGCCTTACTGACTTGAACGGCCCCATGGTGTGGCTGCTCGACGGACCCTTTCCTATCTTGTAGACGTCCTTTATAGATTTCATTCCCATGATCCAGCGGATTTAATAAGACAAATTTAATACAAAATCTGGGAAAGCATTACAGATAATCTTCGAAATACATGGATATCTTGTCGTGCAGATGTACCCTGTCCTTGCCCATGACATTGTGCTCTGCGCACGGATAAGGGAAGTAGTCCACCTGGACATTGTTCTTGATGCATTCGCGGATGAAGCTCAGGCTGTGCTCCCAAACGACCACGGGATCCACAGCACCCTGACAGATCAGGAGCTTGCCTTTGAGATCCTTCGCCTTATTGATCAGGCTTGTCTTCGCGTAGCCTTCAGGATTACGTTCCGGGTGGTCCATGTATCTTTCTCCGTACATCACCTCATACCATTTCCAGTCGATCACCGGACCTCCTGCGACTCCTACCTTGAACACGTCAGGATAGTTGGTTATCAGCGATATTGTCATGAATCCGCCGTAGCTCCATCCGTGCACTCCGATGCGGTCCTTGTCTACGTAAGGAAGTTCCATAAGCATCTTCACGCCTTCCATCTGGTCGGCCATCTCAGCCTGTCCGCACTGTCCGTGGATGGCCTGCTCGAAGGCCAGGCCGCGGTTCTGCGTACCTCTGTTGTCCTGGACATATACGAGGTAGCCGCGCTGGGCCATGTACATCTCCCACCTGCGCAGAAGTCCCATATATGTGTTCTGGACCATCTGTGAGTGAGGGCCTCCGTATACATAGACGATAACGGGATACTTCTTCGACGGGTCGAAGTCCTTCGGCTTTATGAGACGGTAATAATTGTTATAAAGGCCGTCAGCGCTCTTCACTGTTCCTAGGGATATTTCGGTGTAGGCATAGTCCATTGTCGGGTCTTCTGCAGTATGAAGATTCCTGACCGTCTTTCCGTCTGCTGTGCAGAGGTCGGTTACGCGGGGGACAGACAGGCTGCTCCATGTGTCTGTGAAATGCCTGCAGTCAGGACTCATCGCGATGGTGTGCCAGCCCGGTTCGGTAGTCAGCCTCTGCGGCTTTCCGAAAACGGCTTTCTGAACGCCTTTCTTCAGACCCTTGATCTCGATCCTGAACAGATGGTTCTCTATCGGAGAAACTTCTGCCGATGTGTAGTATACGTATCTGCCGTCGTTTGCCATATATTCGACGTCGGCGTCAACGGATGTGAGCCTGCGTATGTTTCCGTCATTGTCGCAGAGATAAAGGTTCCTGTATCCGTCGCGGTTTGCCGTGCGGTAGAGGAAGAATCCGCTGTCCTTGATGAAGTAAAGAGGATCCATAGGCTCGACGTACTTCCCGTTGTCTTCAGTCAGGATAGTGCCGAGAAGATTCCCGTCTGCCGGGTCATATGAATTGAGCTTCATATGTTTCTGGCTCCTGTCCAGAACCTGGATGTATATCCTGGATGCGTCGGGAGCCCATGTGATGTTGGTCAGATATGTGTCATATCCGAAATCTCCGCCTTCTATCCTTGCGGTCTTTCCGCTGGCAATGTCATAGATCCAGAGCTGGACATTCTCGGAATCCATTCCGGCCATAGGGTATTTTATCTCCTTGAGGCTTCCTGTGCGGGTCGTGATGTCCAGAAGAGGGAAGGATGTGACCTTGGACTCATCCTTACGGTAGAACGCCACCTTCGTGCCGTCCGGCGACATGAATACGCCGTCCTCGATTCCGAACTCGTTGCGGCTTACGAACTGGCCGTATGTTATGTCAGGGTTCTCGCTTTCGGCGATCAGGGTCTCGTTGCCGTCCTTGTCGCGAAGCCAAAGGCTCTGACCTTTGACGTATGCTGCCGTTTCCGACGTTCCGGCAGGCGTATATTCCTGCTCCGCTCCTGTCTTAAGGTCATGCACCTGCCATTTCCCGTCCTTATGTACGAGAAGGGAACCGTTGCTGTCCCATGTGCAGTAGAGGCTGGCAGGGGAAAGGTCTCTGGACAATATGGTCTCTTCCATGGTCAGGATCCTGCCGTCCTGCGGATTAGCGGGTCTTGTGCTGAATACTCCTGTCTGTGCAGACAAAGTCAATCCCAGGCACAGCAGGCCCAGGATCATAAAGTTCTTCTTCATAAGCTGATAGTTAAATGTCTCTTACAGAAACGATTCTGTCTACGATATATCTCTGCTTTCCTCTCCATGGCAATGTGCCGAGATACTCCTTGTAGTGGAGCTCGACCATCTTTCCTCCGCATCTCATCAGCGAGTCTGCCACAGCTTCGTCAGTAATCGAGAAATCAAACTCATATGACTGGATGGCTCCGGCATTGGCTCCCTTGCCTTTTCCGAAACCGGCCTGGATTGCACGGCCTTCATATGTCTTGAATACATAACCTTTGTACACTACAAAGTTCAGTTCGCCGGCCTTCACTCCTTCGCCGAACACGAAATAGAACTTGAAGAAAATGAATCCGGCCAGCACAAGTGCCAGGATTCCTGCGGTAATGCCTATGATCTTTCCTTTCATGGTTTATAATTGTGTTGTAAGTTCCTTCATTCTTCTTCTTGGGTTTGCCCTCCTGTAGAGCACATCGT
The DNA here is from genome assembly GCA_017461285.1 of Bacteroidales bacterium. The sequence continues at coordinate 10,067 of JAFTYS010000009.1, forward strand.
ATACCATATCTGCAATCGGCATGCTTACATTGTACCTTTCATTGATGTGCTTGATGCATTCTGCGGCGAAATAGCCTTCCGCAATCATTGTCATCTCGTTCAGTGCGCTCTTGACTGTGTTTCCATGGCCTATAAGCTGTCCAAGACGTCTGTTGCGGCTGAATGTAGAGTATGATGTCACGAGAAGGTCTCCGAGGTATGCAGACTGCATGGTGTTGCGCTCGAACGGATAGCTTTCGTTGATGAATCTTGTCATCTCCTGCGCTCCTGCGGCAGTCAGAACTGCCCTGAAGTTGTCTCCGTATCCAAGTCCTGCTGCCAGTCCTCCTGCCAATGCGTAGATGTTCTTGAGGATGCCTGCGTATTCGATGCCGTAGATATCCTGCGAGTACCTTATCTGCAGGTTCGGGGTCGCGAATTTCGATCCTATGACCTTTCCGTTCTCTTCATCTGTTGCGGCCACGGTGAGGTATGAAAGCCTGTCTCTAGATACTTCCTCTGCATGTGACGGGCCGGAAATAAGACCGAGATGGTCGTAAGAGAGGCCGTATGTGTCGCGGAAGAATTCGGTGATGGTCTTGTAGTCGTCAGGAATTATTCCTTTTGTTGCCGAAAGTATGAACTTCCCGTCCAGAGGCTCGGTCAGATCCTTCATGAAATCCTTGAGGTATGCAGAAGGGGCTGCTATTATGATTATGTCTGAATTTCTTACGACCTCGTTTATGTCTGCAGTAGCGTTGATGAGTTCCTTGTCGAACTCCACATCGTTCAGATACTTGGCGTTTCTGCCTTCCGTCTTTATGGATTCCAGAACCTCGGGGTTGCGGATATGCCACCAGATGGACTGTCTGTTCTCCTGCAGCGTATGCGCAAGAGCTGTTGCCCAGCTGCCGTATCCTATCATGCCGCATGTGGCATCGTTCTTTATCTTGTAGCTCATTACTGTATCTTTTTTACAAAGATAGCATTTATATTTTTATTACAGGGAATAATTTATTATCTTGCAGATTGTTTGGACGTAATTAATCAATTCACTATAACTGATATGGAAAGAACACTGGTTATTCTTAAGCCCGGATGTCTTCAGAGAGGACTTGTGGGTGAGGTTATCTCGCGATTCGAGAAAAGAGGACTTAAACTTGTAGCCATGAAGATGGTGCAGCTCGATGAAGAGATTCTGAAGGTACATTATGCACATCTGCTCGACAAGCCTTTCTTCCCTTGGCTTCGTGACGGAATGATGGCCGCTCCGGTCATCCTCTGCTGCTGGGAAGGATACAGCGCAGTCCAGGTTGTACGTGACATGGCAGGTGCTACAAGAGCGAGCAAGGCTGTCCCAGGAACGATCCGCGGCGACTACAGCCTCAGCGCACAGGAGAATGTGGTACATACTTCCGACTCTCCTGAAAATGCAGAGATCGAACTCAAGAGGTTCTTCAAGGATGAGGACTACTGCGACTACAAGTCACCGCTCGATCCTTTCAAGTATGCTCCTGACGAAATGTAGTTCAAGACTTTCATCAAACAAAAAATCCAAGGCCGTTAAGCCTTGGATTTTTTGTTGTCTCTGATGACGGACCTTATGCCATGAATGATGCAACGAATGCGAGGATGGCGTAAAGCTCAGGAAGAGCGGCGTAAATCAAAGTCTTGGTGAACACGTCGTGTCCCTGTGAGATTCCGATGATACCGTTAGCGCAGACCTGACCCTGGCGGATAGCTGAGATAAGGAATGTTACACCTGCTGCGAGGCCGATGGCGAAGAGCGAAAGTCCGTCTGTAGCGAAGTCCTTTCCGTTCCATACGAAGAATGCTACGAATCCGTAAAGACCCTGTGATGCAGGCATGGCTGAAAGCACCATGTAGTTTGTTGCACCGTCTGCGTTCTTCTTAAGTGCGCCTTCTGCAGCGTTTCCTGCGATTGTTGTACCGAGGGCACTGCCGATGAATGAAAGACCAAGCATCAGAGCGAGGCCGAGATAACCGAGTAACTCAATTGCGTTCATAATTTTTAGTTTTTTATTAGTTTTTTATTTATTCCTTGTTTGTTGTGAGCGGATTATAGGCCGCACCCTTTCCTTCGTATCCTGCGTTCTTGAAGTATTCCATGAATGTAAGACGCATAGGATGCACGAATGCTCCAAGACCTGAAAGCAGAAGGTTCATCACATGTCCGATGACAAGTATGAGAACAAACGGAAGCCATGTGACAAGGCTGTCGCTCTTTACGGACAGGGCAAGGTTATTGAATGCCTGTCCGAGCATTCCGCCTGCAAGTCCGAGTGCGAAGAGACGGAGGTAGCTGAGCACGTCACCCAGAATGCCGGTTGCCATGTTGTATGTGTCCCAAAGGCCTGCTCCAATGTTGATGAGCGGGTTTCTGCCTGGAGTGTTGAATACATAGATTGCAAGCGCCGAAATGCCTCCTACTGCAATTACTGCCCATTTCATTGCCTCTGGTGAAAGGATCTTTCCTACACCCAGAAGGGCCAGAATGACTCCTCCTACTATCAGCAGAAGCCATCCCCATGTGGCGATGTTCTCCTTTATGCCGAAACGTTTGGTATAGCAGAATGCCTTGACTGTCATCGCCAGGCAGATGTGGAAGATACCGATTCCCATCGCAAGGAGCATCTGGATGTTCAGGACACCGATTCCCGGTATCTCGACGTCTCCTACAATCATGCAGCTTTTCAGCCATTCAGGAACCCATGCCGCATCATATAGGCTGACTCCGAAGAATGTGCCCAGTATGGTGCCCACAACGATTGTTCCTGCTCCGAGAAGGGCGATGATGTTGCCGAGACCATCGAACATTCCGATCTTGATCCATCCCTTGTTGAGCATGATACCCATCAGAAGAAGGATTATTCCATATCCTGCATCTCCCATGCACATGGCAAAGAAAAGCAGGTAGAACGGAGCTACGACAGGTGTAGGGTCGAATTCCGTATATACAGGCATTCCGTACATCTCGGTGAAGACCTCGAACTGGCGTGTGAACCAGTTGTTCTTCAGCTTGATAGGAGGATTGTCCTCCTGTACGGCTTCCTCCTTTATATAAAGGACGCCCATCTTGTCGAATGCTTCAGTCAATGCCTCGTCGTTTTCGACAGGAGCAAATCCTGTGAATACTGTGAGCATGTCTTCGGCGGCTCCTGCCGCAGCGTTGTCTGCCATGTATCTGTCGAAATCTGCAAGACAGCTGTTGCGCGCCTCCTTGATTGCAGGGATATAATCTTTTGCATTTAGAAGGCCGGCCTTGCAGCCGATGATCTCTGCCTTGATGCGGTTTATCTCCGAAACGCATTCGCTGTAGGTTCCTGCCGGAGCGTTCATTTCCTTTACAGGAAGTGAGTATTCTGCGGAATCAGCAGGGACTACAGTCACGAACCATACCTTCTTGCCATCGTTGTCAACGACCTGGAGAGGGTAAGTCTCTCCCCAAGACTGGTCGAACTTCTTTGAGTCTACGCAATAGTAGCGGATCGTATATCCGAGGTCCTTGAGCCCTTCAAGAGCATTTCTGTCGTATTCTCCCCAAGGACGTCTTACTTCCAGCTGCTTTTCTGCAGCGTTCAGTTCTGCGTTGAGTTCTGCGATGCGTGTCCTGCAATGTTCGACGAAGTCGACAGGGTCGCCTTCAACATTGACTGTGTCCTTTGCAATCGCCTCGTAATCAGCATCCTTGGTGTAGTCGATGCCCTCAAGGAATTCCAAAGTCTTTCGCGCTCTGTCTGCCTTGGCGAGCATGTCGGAAGAGTCCTGGTCAACAGGTTTCACAGAACGTGTGATATCCACGACTCCCAGTTCCTGAAGCTGCTCCAGGAAACCGTCCTTCTCTCCCGTAAGCAGGATGAAGGAATATTTGGTCATCTTAATTATCATTGCTGCGTTCCTCCTCTTCTTCTTCAAGAGCATGTCTGCTCTTCACGATCTTTGAGGCTGCCTTGGAGAGATTCTCCTCGTCCTCCATATATCGTTTGATCTTTCTGATTGCCTCCTGATATCCGGGAATCTGAACCTTCTCGTACAGGTTCACCTTCTGAGTGGTCTTCTTCCTCTGGAAATCCAGAATACGGGCTTTTTCTCTGTACACTTCAGATTCGATTCCAAGCCTGGAGAGTTCCTTGAGTATTGCTACTCCGTCCGCATACCATGCAGGGCAGTTGAATGCGTTGAACTCGTTGATCTGATAGGTTATATCTCCTAGAGCCGGTGTCTTTACTCCTGCGACTTTGACAGTATAGTATTCGACATTGACTATAGTGATAAGGTTTGGCTGGAATTCGTTCCAAAGCGCTGCGAGATAGTCGTATTTCTTCAGGGCGGCATCAAGATCCTCAATAAGCTTCTCCGAATGGTCCTTGGCCTTCTTCACCTCAAGGCGCAGCGCCGACTCCTTGTTCTTCAGGGTAGGGAGGGCATTCCTGCGCATCTTGAGCTGTTTGTTCAAGTTGTTCAGAGATGTCTTATTATATTGGAATTTTATTGCCATAATCAGTTACCTTTCCAGTAAGTGTCGATAAGTTCCTGCTTGATACCTGTCTCCGCCTTCGAGAAATATGTGCCGAAGAGCTCCCATGCCGTGTCAAGCATCTCGTCGATCTTCAGGTTCACGTCGATTGCAAGAAGCCTTGTGGCGTATGCCTTTGCGTAGTCGAGGCATCTCTCGTCATAGTCGCTGAGGTCGAATCCGTTCTCAAGCTTTGTCTTGGCGTTCTGTGCGTCAGCATAGAGACGTACGGATGCATTCATCACCTGACCGTGGTCCTTGCGGGTCTTCTTGCCCTGCACGAGCTGCTTAAGACGTGAGAGCGAGCGGAACGGGTCGATGATGACCTTGCCTGAATCCGGGTCTGTACGAAGGAAGAGCTGTCCCTCTGTGATGTATCCGGTGTTGTCCGGAATCGCATGGGTGATGTCTCCGTCGTTGAGGGTGGTCACCGCAATGATGGTGATCGAACCTCCGTCAGGAAGCTGTACGGCCTTCTCGTAAATCTTTGCGAGGTCAGAGTAGAGCGAACCTGGCATAGAGTCCTTTGAAGGAATCTGGTCCATACGGTTTGACACGATAGAGAGGGCGTCGGCGTAGAGGGTCATGTCGGTGAGGAGCACGAGAACCTTCTCGTTCTTCTCGACTGCGAAATACTCTGCCGCTGTCAGCGCCATGTCAGGAATGAGCAGACGCTCTACAGGAGGCTGCTCGGTAGTGTTCACGAATGAGATGATCTTGTCAAGTGCGCCGGCTGCCTCGAACTCATGCTTGAAGTAGAGGTAGTCGTCGTTTGAAAGACCCATACCTCCGAGGATGATCTTGTCCACGTCGGCACGGAGGGCCACCTGTGCCATCACATTGTTGTATGGCTGGTCAGGGTCGGCGAAGAACGGAATCTTCTGGCCTGACACGAGGGTGTTGTTCAGGTCGATGCCTGCGATACCTGTAGGGATCAGCTGTGAAGGCTGTCTTCTCTTATATGGGTTTACTGACGGACCTCCGATCTCGACTGTCTTTCCTTCAACTGCAGGACCGCCGTCGATAGGCTCTCCGTATGCGTTGAAGAAACGTCCTGCGAGGTCATCGCTTACGTTGAGGGTAGGGGCTCCGCCGAGGAAAACCACTTCCGCGTCTGTAGGGATGCCCTCCGTACCGGAGAATATCTGGAGTGTCACGAGGTCTCCCTTTGTCTTAACCACCTGAGCAAGGCGGCCGTCTACGAGCGCCAGCTCGTCGTTTGATACACCTGTCGCCTTGAGCGAAACGGTAGCCTTTGTGATGGCCTCCAGCTGGGTGTATATTTTCTGAAATGCCTTATTTGCCATTGCTTAGAAGATTATTGAGTTTGTTCTCATATTCATTGAATCTGTCGCTCTTGAATACAGAGTAGTTCATCTGTCTGAGGGCGTTGATGAGCTCCTTGAAGTATGTGCGGCACTTCTCGAAGTCGTCGAACTTGAATTCGCGGTCGCAGATGCTCATCACGAGCTCGAGCATGTACTTCTGCCTCTCGATAGGGCAGAGTGCGTCGATATCGTCGAATGCGTCCTGCTGGAGGATTACGAAGTCTACGAGCTCTGATTTCCAGAAGATCTCATGGTAGCTCATAGGAACACCGTCGTCTCCGAGGATGTTGATCTGGTCGTTCGCTTCCTTACCCTTGCGGATGATGTTCTTTGCCTTTTCTACCATTTCAACCCAGCCCGGCATGATTGTCTCGTTGAGGTATTCGCGGATTTCCGGATACTCGAGATACTTCGAGTAAGAGTCGATAGGATTGACTGCAGGGTAGCGTTTCTGGTCTGCACGGTTCTGCTCGAGGGCATAGAAGCATCTTGCCGCCTTCTTAGTCGATTCTGTCACAGGCTCCTTGAGGTTACCTCCGGCAGGGGATACCGTACCGATGAAGGTTACGGCACCTGTCTGTCCGTTGTTCAGGATCACCATACCTGCGCGGGCGTAGAAGTTCGAGATGATCGCTGAAAGGTCAACTGGGAATGCGTCAGCTCCAGGGAGCTCCTCCATACGGTTCGACATCTCTCGAAGAGCCTGTGCCCAACGTGATGTAGAGTCAGCGAGAAGGAGGACCTTCAGACCCATTGCGCGATAGTACTCGCAGATCGTCATTGCTGTGTATACTGAAGCCTCTCGTGCTGCAACAGGCATGTTTGATGTGTTGCAGATGATGGTTGTACGTTCCATAAGGTGACGTCCGGTGTGCGGGTCGATGAGTTCAGGGAACTCGGCGAAGATCTCCACAACCTCGTTTGCACGCTCTCCGCAGGCCGCCATGAGGATCACGTCCGCGTCACCCTGCTTTGCGATGGCGTGCTGGAGCACTGTCTTTCCGCATCCGAAAGGACCAGGGATGAAGCCTGTGCCGCCTTCTGCGATAGGGTTCAGCGTGTCGATGGCGCGTACGCCTGTCTCCATGATCTTTGATGGTCTTGGCTTTTCCTTGTAGCCCTTGATCGCTACCTTTACCGGCCATTTCTGCCACATCCTTACTTCTACGTCTTCTCCAGATGCGTCGGTCAGGACTGCAATCACCTTATCGATATTGTAGCTTCCTGCCTCTGCTACTGACTTCACGGTGTATTCGCCCTTGAATGCGAACGGAACCATGATCTTGTGAGGAAGCCATCCTTCCTTCACTTCTCCCAGCCAGTCCGCTGCGATCACCTTGTCGCCCGGCTTTGCAAGAGGAGTGAAATCCCAAAGCTTCTCGTGGTTGAGAGGGTCGGTGTATTCTCCTCTCTTGAGGAAGACGCCTGTCATTGTGGTGAGGTCGTTCTGCAGACCGTCGTAGCTGCTTGAGAGAAGTCCGGGGCCGAGGGTCGCCTCGAGCATCCTGTCCTCGAACTCTACGGTATCACCGTTCTTGAGTCCACGGGTACTCTCGAACACCTGCACTGCGGCGTTCTTGCCGTTTACCTTGATGACCTCAGCCATGAGCTTTGTGCCGCCGACGGTGATGTAGCAGATCTCGTTCTGCGACACAGGACCGTCTGCCTCTACAGTCACAAGGTTGGATACGATACCCGTAACCTTTCCTGTTGTTTTCATATTATCTTGTTTTATTTGTTTTCGTTGTATTCAACACCTTTGAATGTGCCTCTGACTTCGTCGACGAGCTTCTTGAACATCTGACGTCCAGTCTCCTCGTCGAGGATGAGCCATCTGCGGATGATCATCATCTTTGCGATTATCGCAAGTATCTTGTCGAAATTGAGATAATCAAATAGGGTGAGCTCGTCAATCTTGTCCCAGTACAGGTCGTCGATACCTCTTTCTCTCGAGAGGATGTCGCTCCCTTCCAGGATGGACTGCAGCCTTTCTGCTTCCTTGAATTCCGGTGCTTCCGGCTCAAGACCTGTCTCTTCCGCTTCAGGATCCCTGAGCGAAAGGATGTCCCTGTCGAGGTCTCTTCCCAAGGCCTGGTTTAGATACATGACCTTCCGGTTGCGGACGTTGAGGTCGAATTCGAAGAAGTCCCGGATGAATCCGTTGCGGTGCGAGAGCGCCTGTCTGTAGAACTCAAGGCCGATCTTGTCCTTGTCAAAACCATCGGTGACAAAGCGGACGGTTTCGTTGTCCTTTGCTGACAGAAGTTCAGCCACCTGGTCAAGGTATCCGTCAAGACTCTGCCCGCCCTGTCTCCAGTCGGGTGTGAAATCCGGAAGTCCTGCTATGATGTATACGTAATTGTTCATTATCCGAAGAGAATCTTCTTAGTCGCCGGTCTGAGATATTCGGCAATCAGTTCGTTGAAAGTTTCATCGGTAAAGCTTACGAAATATCCGCCGTCCTTAGGACCGATCCTGAATCCTCCGCTTACCTTCTTTGAGAATGAAGCTTCTACGCCTGCGTTGAGGATCTTTGACAATTCGTTGTTTACGAACGGTTCAAGTTCCTTCTGAAGGCTTTCCGGAAGAATGAGGGCAATGTCCATCGGACCTTCTGTCGTGAATCTGCCGGCAACAGCCTGGATGAGTTCCTTCACGAATTCAGCAGATGTGAGGGCGTCCTTCACAGCCTCTGTGCACATCTTGCCAACTACCAGCTCTTCGATATCCTTCCTTGTAGCCGCGAGACTCTGGCTGGAAGCCATCCTGATGTCGGATGCCACCTTTGACTTGATCTCGTCAGCCTGTTTCTGCGCAGCGGCTACGATCTGTGCTGCCTCAGCCTGGGCCTTGGCAACCATTTCTTCCGCCTGCACCTTTGCCTTTGCAAGAAGTTCCTCTCCTTCCTGCTTGCCTTTTGACAGTCCTTCATTGTAAAGCTTGTCTGTCAATTCCTGCAATTTGTTCTGCATGTCAGTTTGATTAATATGTTTTAGTTTACAATTCTAAATAATCCTGCAAAAATAGTGATAAAATGCATACTTATCAACCATTTCGCCTACAAAATCCCACAAAAAGAAAAGACTTGATGAACATGCCATCAAGTCTCTGCGGATTTCAATCATTCTGCCGTTCTGGCGACGATTACCGATATGTTGTCCGCACCTCCGTTCCTGTTTGCCGTTTCTACCAGTCTTTCAGCCGCACGGGGATCTTTGCCCAGGATTTCCTCGATCGTTTCGTCGTCCACCATGTCTGTCAGACCGTCTGAACAGACCAGAATCGTGTCTCCCTCCATTATCCGTTCTGAAATGTCCTCTACGGTCAGGCGTCCGTGACTTCCGCCTCCGACAGCGTTGAGCAGCAGCTTGCTGGCGTTTTCGTCTCCGGTTATCCCTCTTTCGGTATCGTCTGTCGACAGCTGCTTGAGGATTCCGTTCCTGTAACGGTAGGTCCTGCTGTCTCCGGCATTTACAAGATAAACCGTGTTACCTATCCATATGATTCCGGTGAGAGTGCATCCCAGTATGCGCTCCTGGTTTTCTTCGATGCCTTTGGCGTTGAGCGTGTCGCTGACCTCCTTTACAAGTGAGCGGAGTCCGTCTTCTGCCTCTGATGTGCTTACGCTTCCGTCAGAAAGATATGATGCGATGCATTTGAGCAGGTATTCGCTTGCTACTTCTCCCTTCTCGTGGCCTCCCATTCCGTCGGATACGAGAATGTAGAAGTAACTGTCCGAATCCTTGTTTATCTCGACAGGTATATCCAAGGCTGAATCCCGAAGGAGGATTCCTCCTACCGACATCATGTCTTCATTGTTGGTGCGTGAGCAGCCGATGTCGTTGACTGCCTGTATGTCCAGCTTCATATTATTTCACGTCGAATTTAACTGTGGCTATCTTGACCTTGTCCCCCTTTTTCAGGGTGGTCCATGTGCCGGGGGCCAGTCTTGACCCGTTCACGAATGTTCCGTTTGTTGAACCGAAGTCTGATATTTCCCAATCCGATCCCTTCTTTCTGATCTGTCCGTGCCTTCCTGAGACGTACCTTTCAGATGCCAGTTCCGGCCATATGCCTCCGGAACGGCCGAACTCGCCTTCCTTGAATGCAAGTTTCCACCCGTTTCCTTCAAGGCATGTGACTGTACCTGCAGCAACCTTTCCGAATCCTCCATCATTGAACAGGTCGTCCAGTATGCTGTTCAGGTCTGTGGTGCTTTGGGATGCAGGCTTTCCGCCGTTGAAGTATGTGCCTGCATCAACTAGCGTCTCTCCGCAAGCTGCGCATTCCGTACCTCTTTTCGGTGCCCGGCATTCCGGACACCATTTCAATTCTTTGCCGCATTGGTCGCAGAACCAGCTGTCGTCTGGAATCTGCTCCCTGCAGAATGGACATTTAGTCATATCGTCGTCTTTAATCGTTATCTTATGTCTTCAGCCTGTATGGTCTTGAGGTCTTCCAATGTAGGGGAGTCTATCATCGATGTCCTGGTCGCCATCGCCGCCTTCACGGATTCGAACATGTTCCTTGCCTCACGTGCGTTACCGAACTTGTCGTCGCGCCTCAAGTATATCATCTTGAAGCGTGCCCGGAGGAGGGTGGATGCCTCGTCTGTCATTGTGATCTTCTCCTTCTTGCAAAGGTTCGCGAATATCTGGAAGAGCTCGTCGTCGTTATAGTCTTCAAAGGTGATCCAGTTACGTTCAGGGAATCTGCTCCTGATGCCTGAATTGGCATCCACGAATGCCTGCATCTCCTTGGTATAGCCAGCCACGATGCATACGAACCTGTCGCGCTTGTCTTCAAGCTGCTTCAGAAGCGTGTCCAATGCGTTTCGCCCGAACTGGTCTCCAGCAAGCGAATATGCCTCGTCGATGAACAGGATTCCTCCCATGGCGCTGTTTATCACCTCGGTCGTTATGGCCTCCGTATCTCCGACATATCTTCCCACCATCTTGCTCTTGTCCACCTCTATCACATCCGGTCTCTGGATCACGCCCATGGAGTGGAGGATCTTTCCCATCATTCTTGCTACTGTGGTCTTTCCGGTTCCCGGGTTTCCGAGGAACATGAAATGTCCAGGCATCACAGCGGCCTTTTCTCCGGTAAGCTTTGCCAGATGGGTGGCTCTGTTGACGCTGTTGATAAGGGCTTTCATGGCATCCTTGACCTGGCTGAGGCCGACGAGAGCATCGAGTTCGGCCAGGCATTCGTCAGGAGAAAGCTTCTTTGCCTCCTCAAACGGAATGTCGTCAGCTATTATCGTAGTCATGAGTTCCGGCGTCCAGGCATCAAACGGTATTTCCTTGAGCCTTGATGCAAGGTTTCTCTTCGTCTGGTCGAGAACCTTCCTTGCCTCTCGTGCGTTACCGAATTTCTCATCCTTGGATGCAGTCATCCTTTCGAACATCTTGAGCGCACGGTCGCTCACTGAATCGTTCTCCGGCTGGAGCGCCTCAGACTTGAGCATGTTCATGAAGATCCTGCAGAGTTCATCCGCAGTGTAGTCCTCAATGTGGAGGAAGTGGGTGAAGCGGCTCTTGAATCCTTCGTTCGCCCTGATAAGGTCGTTCATCTTGTTCCTGTAGCCGGCTGCGATGACGACGAACTTGCCTCTGTCGTTCTCCATTCGGGTCAGAAGGGCCTCCAGGGCCTTCTTTCCTTCAGGATTGGTGCATTGTCCTGCCGCGTCAACGGGAGCTATCGCATATGCTTCGTCCAGGAAGAGCACGCCTCCCATCGCTTCGTTCACTGCGTCGTCCATGTTCTTGTCCGAGCAGTTGACGAATCCGCTGACTATGTCCTTCGGCGTCTTTTCGACCACCTTGTCGCTGGCTGTCAGACCCAGAGCCTTGAAGAGCTTTCCGAGCTTGCGTGCTATCGTTGTCTTTCCTGTACCCGGATTACCGGTCAGCACTATATTGACAGGAGTCAGCGTCGCCTTTCCTATTCCGAACTCCATCGCCTTGCGCTGCCTGAACAGATCGTAACCGATCTCCCGGATCGCCTCCTTTACGCTTGTCATGCCGATGAGGCTGTCAAGTTCCTTCATCACATCGTCTACAGAGATGTCCTTCGTTCCCTCTTCTCCTGCTATGTCTGGCCATGTGAGTATGCCTTCGGCGTCATCGTATGCCGCGCCGTGCAGCTTGCTCCTTCTTGACTTGTAACGCCTCTCCGCTTCGCTGAATATGTTCCTTACGACGCGGGCATTTCCGAAGTTCGCACCTCTCTTCAGGTGGACCATGTCGAAATGCTTTGCTATCTTGTCCTCCGCCTCGCTGTCAAGAGTGAATCCCTTGCTTTTCAGAGTTATGCGGAATATTGCTTCCAGCTCTCTCGCGTTGTAGTCAGGGAAGTCAATGACTTTGTTGAAGCGTGACTCGAGACCGCTGTTCTGCCTCATGAAGTCTCCCATCTCCTTGCTGTATCCTGCAATGATGCATATGAACTTTCCTCTGTTGTCTTCAACCAGTTTCAGCAAGGTGTCGATGGCTCCCTGACCGTAACTTGTGCCGTCGTTCAGTCCGTATGCCTCGTCTATGAACAGGATTCCTCCCATCGCCTTGTCAACGGCGTCCCTTACGTTCCTTTCCGATGCTCCGATGACGTCACCTATAAGGTCCTTGCTGCCGACTTCGACGAGATGTCCCTTCGGAAGCACTCCAAGGGCGTTGAGGATATCTGCAAAGCATCGTGCCATGGTCGTCTTTCCCGTTCCGGGATTTCCGGTGAATACGAAATGGTCCTTGATCTGGACCTTGACCTCGTTTCCTTTCGACCTCTTGGTCTCCTTGATGTCGTCGACGATGGACCTGATCTCGTCCTTTACGCTCTTCATTCCGATGAACTTGTCGAGATCCTGCCAGATTTCCGCTTCAGTGCGAGGTACGAATACCTTTCCAGTCACATCCTGTGGCTCGACCTTGTCCGAACCTCTGCCTATTGCGCTTATGGCGAGTTCCTGTGCCTTGATTTCGGAGAGATGTCCGTTGCTTATCAGCTCCGAACCTTCACGGAAGAGCCATGTGAAATGCCCTTTGAGCTTGTCGGCAACTCCGTCAGCGACCTTAAGGCGATACTTTTCCTTTATGCTTTCAAGGCAGATTGCGACAAGCTGGCCTTCATCAAGAGCCTTCAGATCGTATCTGAACTCGAAGAGCCTTGCGATGTCAGTGTTCTTGCTGAGGAAACCTTCCATTCCTTTCCTGAGTCCGCTCAGGAAGATCACAGGCATGTTCTGGCGGCTTCTCGACATTCTTGAGAACAGACGGTCAAGGTCATTGATGTCTACAGATTCTTCGCTAGGAAGCAGCTTCTGTGCATTGCATATCATCAGGACGCCATCCTTTGCCTTGTCCAGATTGTCGTCGAACTTTTCCGACCATGCCTCATAGTCGGCGGCGTCGACGACCGATATCTTGCTTTGGGTTATGACCCTTGCCTTGAGCAGTATCTCATTCAGCTTTTCGGCTATGAAGTTCTTTCCGGTGCCAGTGTCTCCGGAAAGAATGCAGTCCAGGCCGACATATGCTCCTCCTGAATTCTTGAGCTGGCCGGCTATTGCCGCCATCTTCCGGAATTTCTCTATCTCCGGATAAAGGTTCTCCTTTCCGTAATAGCCGGAGAATACATCTGATGCAGCTGCCTCGATGGATGTTCCGCATTTCTTGCAGAAGCGGGCTGACCCGCGGTTATCGGTATTGCATTTTTTGCAGATAGCCATATGTCTTCTTCTTATAGTGATTCTTTCTTTATGGGAGGAATGAACCGACAGCCAGCAGGATGACCGCGCATGCGATGAACATTATCAGCGGCTTGCGTCTTGTCTTAAGCTCTTCTTCCCAGTCCTCGATCTCCTCATCGTCATATAATGCATTCAATGAAGAGTCGAATTCTTCATCGTCTGAGTATGCGTAATGGAGCGGTTCCAGTTCCAGTTCCTCGAACCCAGGCTGCAACGCATCACGTGCATCCGCGGCATACGAACTCTGGCTGAAGACCGTCTTCCTGCTGAAGAATATCAGTACGCCGATCACGACAGCCAGGAATATCCATAAGAGGAAAGGCGC
>JAFTYS010000069.1 GCA_017461285.1 Bacteroidales bacterium
CTCTCCACCGCAGTGCGGGCACTTTGTCAGGTCCTTCTCTGCGTTCTCGAATCCGCAGTCCATGCAGCGGTTGCGGTTGTGGTTTACAGAGCAGTATCCGATGTCATACCTGTCCATGAGGTCTACTATCGCCATGATGGCCTCAGGATTGTGAGTCGCGTCTCCGTCGATCTCGACATAGAAGATGTGTCCGCCACCGGTCAGGGCATGGTACGGTCCTTCGATCTCTGCCTTGTGTTTCGGTGTGCATTTGAAGTATACCGGCACATGGTTCGAGTTGGTGTAGTAGTCCTTGTCGGTGACTCCCGGGATGACGCCGAACTTCTTCCTGTCGCTGCGTGTGAAGCGGCCCGCAAGGCCTTCGGCCGGGGTCGCGAGCACGCTGTAATTGTGCTTGTATGTCTCGCAGAACTCGTTGATCTTGCTGCGCATGAAGGTCACGATGCGCAGACCGAGCTCCTGGGCTTCAGACGATTCTCCATGATGCTTTCCGATAAGGGCGATCAGAGTTTCTGCCAGTCCGATGAAACCGATTCCGAGGGTTCCGTGGTTGATTACAGACTCGATGGTATCGTTGTCCTGAAGCTTCTCGCTGTCCATCCAAAGGGCTCCCATGAGCAGAGGGAACTGCTTCTTGAGGGCAGTCTTCTGGAAGTTGAACCTCTCGTTGAGCTGCTTTGCAGCTATCTCGAGGGCCCAGTCAAGCTTCTTGAAGAATTGATGTATCCTGTCTTCCTGGTTCTCGATACCCATGCACTCGATAGCGAGCTTGACGATGTTTATGGTAGTGAACGAGAGATTTCCGCGGCCGATAGATGTCTTCGGTCCGAAACGGTTTTCGAAGACTCTTGTGCGGCATCCCATTGTCGCTACTTCCCACTGATATCTCTTCGGATCGTCGGCCTTCCAGAGTTCATGGTGGTTGAACGGAGCGTCGAGGTTCACGAAATTAGGGAAGAAACGTCTTGCAGACACCTTGCAGGCAAACTTGTAAAGGTCGTAGTTGCGGTCTTCAGGCAGGTAGCTCACTCCGCGCTTCTTCTTCCAGATCTGGATAGGGAAGATTGCTGTCGATCCGTTTCCTACGCCCTCATATGTCGTGTTGAGGATTTCGCGGATGACGCAGCGTCCTTCTGCTGATGTATCTGTTCCATAGTTGATCGAACTGAACACCACCTGGTTTCCTCCGCGCGAATGGATTGAGTTCATGTTGTGCACGAATGCCTCCATCGACTGATGCACGCGGCTTACTGTCATGTTGATCGCATGCTGGATGACGCGCTCGTCTCCCTGGATGCCTACAAGATTGCGCTTCAGGTAGTCGTCAATAGCTGCGTTATACAGTCTTGAGTAGTCTTCTCCGTTGATCTCTCCTATCTTGTCGAGCTCTTCCTGGAAGGTCTTCCTCACGAAAGGAGCCATGTAGAAGTCGAAGGCAGGGATAGCCTGTCCTCCGTGCATCTCGTTCTGGACGGTTTCCATAGAGATACAGCCCAGGATGCTGGCTGTCTCGATCCTCTTTGCCGGACGGGATTCGCCGTGGCCGGCGAAGAATCCGTCCTCCAGGATCTTGTCCAGCGGATGCTGGATGCATGTAAGGCTCTTTGTAGGGTAGTAGTCCTTGTCGTGGATGTGGATGTAGTTGTTCTTCACCGCCTCCTTCACGTCCTCCGACAGCAGGCACTCGTCCACATATGACTTCGTCGACTCGGAAGCGAACTTCATCATCATTCCTGCAGGGGTATCCGCGTTCATGTTCGCGTTCTCCCTGGTGATCTCGGTCGCCTGGGCGTCGATGATCTCCTGGAAGATCTCGCGTGACTTTGCCTTGCGGGCAAGGTTTCTCTGGTTGCGGTATGCGATGTACTTCTTTGCAACTTCCTTGCGCGGGCTGTTCATGAGCTCGTTCTCTACATGATCCTGGATGTCCTCCACGCTCATCTTATCCACATCTATCTTCGATATTGCCGCCGCGATCTCTGCTGCAAGCACAATGTCTTCCCCTTCGTCTGTAACGTTCATCGCCTTGAGGATGGCGTCGACAATCTTCCTGTTGTCGAAAATCACGACTCTACCGTCGCGCTTGACTACATGCTTGACCATATGGTTGTATTTATTGTTTCTATAGGATTGTTAAAACCGGAATCTGGTTTTCAGAACCGGAAGACAAAGATAATCAGAGGGATGAAATTGTCAAGCGTTTTCAGAAGAAAAAGTTATCAACAAAAATAAAATTACCTGCTAATATGTTGATTAGCAGGTAATAACAAATTATTTAAATTTAAATAAATCTAAATTGTGTGTAACAAGGTTGTTTTTCTCCTTATCCCACAAGCCATACGAGCACATGACGGTCGAAGATGATGTACTCAAGTTCGAAATCCTCTTCGTATTCGTCCTTGTGGATGAATGTCGCTTCGAGTTCACCCTCCTTCCTTACGTTGAACTTCTCTACCTCGATCTGCTCTGCGAAGTCCACGCGGTTCTGGGACATCCTCTTGAAGATGGCCTCCTTCGCGCACCAGTAGATGGCGAGCTGCTCGTTCTTCTTGTCGTCATCTTCCAGGTCCTCGATCTCGTCTTCGGAAAGGGCCTTCTTCTCGACAGCCGCAAAGTTTCTGTCAAGAGACTCGATGTCGATTCCGACTTCCTCGTCGTCGTGGATGATGATGGCTACATATTTCTCCGTATGGGTGATGCTGATGGTGGTAGCGCAGTTTTCGAGATAAGGCTTGCCGTTGTCATGATGGTTGAGGTACATCTTCTCCTCGAACACTTCGTTGATGAGTGCCCTTACCGCCAGTTTCTGTCTTCTCTGGCTTTCGCTGCGGAACAGCATTATTTCTTCAAGTTCATCTGTAGGGACGGAAGTCAGGTTCATCAGTTCCTCTTCCGTTTCGGTCACCTGCCATACGGCGATTTCCGCTTTGTTGTCAAGTTTCTTTCTGAGATATAGTGCCATATAATGTAAAATGTTCTATGAAATGACCGGACTCGGAGTACCTATATATGACAATCCTGTGCGTGCAGACCATGCACACACAGCAAAACCTTCCTGGCTTTCGCCGGAAGTGTCGCCCATAATCATGTAAACGTTGCTGGACAACGGATCGTCAGAAGTCTGATCCGC
>JAFTYS010000070.1 GCA_017461285.1 Bacteroidales bacterium
TATCTGAAAGCCTCGGACATTCCAACATCCAGGTCACTGAGGCTTATCTCGGATATTATGACAAGGAGGAGCGTATACGCAACTCCGAAAAGTTGCTTTGAGTCTGACTCAATATTTATCATTCCGTGGAACAAATCAGCCCCTGCTTCTAATTGAAGCAGGGGCTGATTTGTTATTATCGGATAGGAATCTGTCTATCAGTTAACTGACAGGGAATCCGATGCAATTGTCTCTACATTTTCTTCCGAGCCTTCAATCACTACTTCTTCCACTACGGTTTCAGGCTGGTTGTAGCGTGGGAGCGGAGACTTCAGACCTGCCCATGAGAGGAGGTTGAAGATCCAGAGTCCTGCAGCAACTACAGCCAGAGCAGCGATTGTGATGAGCCATGCCTTCCATGGAGCGATGCCCTTCTTTGCATACGGATCCTTGAGCTTCATCTTAGGATATTTGGCAGCATCTGTAAGGGTCTCTCCGAAAGGTATGCTGATCTTTGAAGATGCGTTGACCGCCCATCCGTTTGCGTTGAGAAGAGGAGCTATGTTGCGGCGGCGGAGCTTCATCCATGCCATGATCATGGCCGGTCCCGAAATCACAAGCAGGATACCGACGAATGCAAGTATCAGCTGCCACCACTTAAGGGCAAAGATTCCTTTCGCAAGCGATGCCAATGCGGTTCCGATCATTCCCAATGCCATTCCTAATGCGGCAGCGATACCTGCGAACTTCGCTATGTCGAACGGCGGAGCTGCCGCCGGCTTGGCGTCGCCTGCCGGCGCCGCAGCAGGGGCGGCATTTATCTTCGCTGTGGCATTCGCCATCATCTTCGCATCCTTGTCGGCTGCACTCTTGTTGATGAGGTTCTCTATTGCCTTCGCCATCCTGCGGTATGGTGACCAGAACGACTGCGCGATGCTGATAGGATTATCAATGATCTTGGTGATTACTGCATCCCATTCCTCTCCGGTATTGTCATAGTAGAGAGCATTCTTTCCGACAATCAGGTCTCCTATGTCACCTACTGTAACAGCAGCTACGATAGAAAGCTTGCCCGGCTTTGACTTGGTGGTACAGTCGCAGTAAATAAGGTACATTCCGCTGGTTGCGGCAGAAGCGTTATGCTTCGCCATATCTGCAACCTTCATACAGAAGCGGCACTCCCTCTGGTCGATGATGAGACGGCCCGACTGGAAGATGGCGGAAACCTTCTCGTCCTTGTCATAGAAGTCACTGAGGGTCACGAAGTTTCTGAGAAGCCTGTAGAAGTCACGGAAGATATGGAGGAACTTGTCTACCATCTCGATATTGGCAGCCTCTTCAGCAAGAGCGGCATCCTGGGCAACCAGATCAAGAAGAGCAGCCTTCCTGTCCTTCGCAATGAATCCCTTGACAGCCTCAAGTCCCAGGGCCTCTACACATGCTCCGGCCTTTGCTGCCTTCCATGCCGTATATGCGGCGAATTTCGCACCCACTTCAGCCCATTCAGCTTCTGTCAGCACCTTCCTGTCTGCGAGCGCAACACTCCTGACAAGCTCAAACTTTGCTGCCCAAGCCGGATTCACAGGAGCTGAAAGGTCGATTTCTGGTTTTCCGGTTATGCGTGCTATAGGGTATGAAGCGATCTCGTCTGTCTTGCCTGTGAGGTTTTCAGTGCTGATAGCCTGTATGCTTGAAGTCTGTACATCTAGCGAGGCTGTGCTGTCAGGAGAGAACGCAGCAAGTTTCGAACGCATGAAGAAATCCTTCACCTTCGCATCCAAAGCATTATATGCATCTATCACAGCATCCGTCTTATCTCCGAAAGGAGCCCCGACAGCCGCTTCCTGCCATGCAACATAGTCAGCAAGATTCTTGTAGAACGCCTCTATCATATCTGCATTCACACCTGCAGCTCCGCTGCGGTCCGCTACACCAGCGAGAGAAGCGACGGCAGCAGCAATCGCAGCCTTGTCGTCTGCTTCTTCAGCAGTCGCTTCGGTGATCACTCCGTCTCCGTTGAATCTGGTCTTTGCAAAGATTGCGGCTACGTCTGCGGTATCAGTCAATGAAATGACCGTACCCTCCTTGCCGAGATTTGCAAGAATCTGCTTTGCCGAAGAGTAAAGCTTCTTTCCTGCCTCATTTTCCTGATCAAGGGCTTCGATATCTATGCTGTCCTTGCCTTCCAGAAGAAGGTCTGCATTCTTCAGAGCTGCGGTAATCCACTGGGCTGTAGCCACAACGTCGTTGACACGGATCTTGGTATCCCCGTCTGTGTCCATGTACTTCAGACTCTTTTCATCGATTTCCAGACCGGTCACAGGACATGAAAGAACGGTCCACATCTTAGGGTCCAGCTCGCCGAGATGAGCGATATCCTCACCGGAACTGATCCTTACCCTTGAGGAGCCGCCTATATTCACGAACTCCCACTTGTACTTCTTGCTGTTGTTATAGATAGCCATATGTAAAAAATGATTAATTTCTCAGAATCCTAAAATCCATCAAAATTAATCATTTTTTCTGAAAGACAATCTATTGCCATCATATTTCATCTATTGAAAGCACTCCATTACGGGTCATGGTAATCCGGAAGTGATGATACTCCGTTTCTTCGTCATGCTGAAGCTGGAAAACGACATTGACATGATAGATCTTCTGGACATCCACGCACTCGATATTTCCGTCTGCATCCACGGAGTCTACCGGAATAGTCGGATTATCCATCTTCTGGGTAAAACGGGTCAGATGGAGACGCATGATCTCGTTGATTCCCCTCATCGGATAATCATCATTCTTCGCAAGCGCCACATCGTCTATGGTCACATGCTTTCGATACAGCAGAATCTTTTCCTCGAAGATGCGTGACTCGTCCTCAACCGAAGATGCCTTTTCACGAAGACGCAGTACCAGCGCAGGGGTCTTGGACTCGGAAATGAAGTCGAATCCCTCCTTTATCACTCCCACCTTGTTCTTTCCGATTGTGATCACTGCCTTCTTGTCGTAGTATTTGTTGCCCAGCTTGTGGGCGAAATAGAATCGGAGAAGGTCCTTGATACGGTCCTTCATCATGTAGCTGACCACAAGGACGATGAAGAGAGGCCATGTGATATTGCCGTATTTTACCTGGGAATACCAGCCGACTGCCGTTGCGAAAATCATGGCCAGACCTGCCGCTATGCTGTAATAAATCTGCTCGACAGCCACTCCGTCGCGCTTCTTGTCTAGACGGATGTACAGTTCGCTCTCGATGAACTTCTTCAGCATTCCGCGATGATAGACAAGCTGCCGGTCATGCTTCCCGTCGCCGTTCAGGACTCCGTAATCATGGGCGATCTTATATTCACGCTCTCCCATTATCAGGTCCATGAACTCCGGCCTGTCCACTATCCTGATAAGCCTGATGGTCCTCATTTCCACGACATGGCTCATGAATTCGTCGCAGAGGCGGAAAAGGCTGCGGGTCTTGTCAGAAACCGTTGGTACATCGATTATCCGATACAGCGATCTGAATTTCTTCAGTACATCCCTGGTACTTGATACAAAATCCTTGACAAGATAGTCTGCAGACTCCAACGAACGGGCGGTTGCGATGTGAGCCGCCTGATCCCTCAACGCACTCTTGAAGATGGCTGCAAACATCTTCAGATGGTACTCATATGCATCCAGGTCAGCAGAGGAAGGATTATTGGCGACCTTCTCAAGAGCCTGACGCAATGTAGTCAGAGGAAGCGAGCTGTCCTGCGCTATGTCGCGCATAAGATAGACCGGCGTTATGAGACGGACATTAGACTTTATGTCGCGGTAGAACTGTTTCTTTCCGTAGTTTTCAGGATTGATGTCCAGGCTGTTGGGCACAAACATCCAGGCATTCACGGAAAAATCGTCCGTGATGCCGTCTTCCTTGCTGTTGAATCCGAACTTGAACTCAACAGAGAAATTATCATGTTTCTTTGCCTGTATCGATATCATATCAGAAGAGTCCTGGAGTATATCCCAGCCAGTGGAGCACGGTTTCACCCCAGACGAGGATCATCACCCATGCGATGAGCATCATCGTGATACCGAACTTGAAGGTATCGCTCCAGCTGTAGTGGTTTGTCGTATATAGCAGCGCTGCCGGCTTGCTGTTGAACGGCAGCACGTAAACATGTTCGATCAGAAGGGACACAGGGAACGAGAGGCTGAGCGGAGGAAGTCCGAACTGCTGCTCGACACCTATGGCTATCGGCACAAATACCAGCGCCCTCATGTTCTTCGACTGGAAGATCAGCGCGCTGAAAAGCATAAGGCCGGTAAGAAGTATATAAAGGACTATAAAAGGAGTCTGCGCAGTGATGCCAAGGGCATCCATTCCTGCGCCGACCATCATTGCAGGCAGATCGGTGGCATTAAGGCCGGATCCGATCACATATGCTCCTGCCGAGAAGAGCATGAGGTGCCAAGGGATGTCGACGTCGTTCCACTTCACGACACCGATCCCAGGCATCAGGGCGATGATGGCTCCTATAAGGACGACCACCTCCGCAGAAACGCCGTGCCAGCTTTCGGTCACCCACATCACGAGCACACCGACAAAAATGGCCACAGACTTGAATTCATCTTTTGTCATCTTGCCCATTGCGTCGAGTTCCTGACGCAGACGCGCCATTCCGCCCTCGATCTGAGGCTTCCTCTCTTCCGGCTTGAGAGGGAAGATGACCTTCACGCCGATGAACCATCCGATAAGGAGCAGGATCATCGCAAGAGGGAAAGCAGCCGCCAGCCAGTCAGAATAGATCATTGTGACCGAACTGTAGGCACCTGTAAGGAGCGACACTGCAAGAAGGTTTGCACCTGAACCGGTCATGAAGGCGCTCGCGCCTATATTGATCTGGAAAAGGTTCTGAAGGACGAGGTTACGTCCGAAGTTGTTTCTGTTGCCCTGGCTTGCTCCGAAGATGGCCGCCACCACCATGAATATAGGAAGAAGGATGGTCGCCTTCACTGTGGTAGCCGAAATGAACATGGACAGGACTACATTGATGATAAGGAAGCTGAAGAATATGCCGCCCGCGCTCTTTCCGAACTTGAGCACGAACCACAGCGCAAACCTCTTCGCGACCCTGGTCTTGACAAGCATACTGGCGAGAACGAAGGACAGGATGTTGAGCCACATCACAGGATGTCCGAGCTGGGCGAAGGCATCTTTCTGTGTGGTCACGCCGCAAAGGATCACGGCCATGATCACCATGAGGGAGGTAAGATAACTCTGCACAGCCTCTGTGATCCAAAGCACGATGGATGCACAGAAGATGGCAAGCATCGCATAGCAGGCCCTGATGAAGGCCGCCTCACCGATGACAGATAGCCTTGCCTGGGCCTTTGATGAAAGTCCCGAAAAATCCATATTGTCGAACAGCGGGATGTCGATAACCCAATATATCAGTACGAACACTATCGCGGCTATCGGTCCGCCAAGGCGTGCCATCCACTTCTCGAATCCGGACTTCTCCATCTTCGGAAGCTTCTCCACCTTGTAATTGTTCATGTCCAGCGGGTCAAAGACCTGCTCCTGCTCCAGTTCAGTATTCTTGTCGGTCATAGTTTAAAACGTTGATTTAAAAGATTCTTCGCTTCGCTCAGAATGACATGACCAGGACGATATTGATTTCAACCTAAGATATCATTCCATCTGTCATCCTGAGCGATAGCGAAGGATCTCCGATCATGATTTATTTAGCCCAATTCTTATATGGGTTCTTCATAAGCATCGAGTTGTAGTACTTCACATCTCCGGTCACTTCCTCTCCGAGCCACTCAGGCTTTACAAAAGCCTCGTCCTCAGAAGAAAGCTCAACCTCAGCCACTGTAAGGCCTTCGTTGTCACCGTAGAATTCGTCCACTTCATAAGTGTGCTCGCCAGCCTCAACGAGGTAGCGTGTCTTGTCGATCACGCCCGGTTCGCAGATCTGAAGAAGGTCCTGAACCTCTGCTACAGGAATCTCCTTCTCCCACTCGAAACGGCTTGCACCGCTAGCAGAACCGATACCCTTGATGGTGATGAATCCCTTCTCACCCTTCACGCGTACGCGCACTGTGCGCTCAGGAACTGAGCTGAGGTAACCCTGCGTAATGCGGGTAGCCTTCTTTGCAAACGGCTTGAAGTCGCCTGCAACCAAGAATTTTCTTTCGATTTCCTGTGCCATGGTACTACTCGTTTGCAAGTGGTTTGTCAGACATGCCGATGACACGCTTGATAGCCTGGAGATAGTTGATGTTCTCAACGCCCTCGAGACCGCAGTCAGCGATGGTCTTCTTGATGTCCTCGATTTCAGTAGACTCAGAGTTGATGGTAACCACCTTCGCGCCGTTGATGAGCACGTTTCCTACCTCGCAGATGGTATTGTTGACCATATAACCGAAACGCTGCTTGTGCACGCGTACTGCCGCGAGATCCGGATTTGCTTTCACCATTGCGATGAACTCGTCATATGTGTACTCGTCCTTGTCAAGAGCAGGCATCTCCACCATGAATGCAGGGAAAACCTCGTTCTCAAGCACTGTGCGTGAGATCGGGAACTCACCCTTCATGAGAGGGTTCCACTGCTCGAGGCCGTCGACTGTCTGGACATATGTCTTGATGTCCATCTTGCCGTTGCGGATCTTGGTGTTGTTGATGTCGTTCTTGCGTGAGATGATGTAGATCTCGTCGCTTTCGCGCTCCCATACCTTTTCAGGTACAGGAACGGAAAGACGGGCCATTCTCTTGTGTGCCTCACAGAAGCACTGTCCGAAAGAGCGGAACTCGAAGCGTGGCTTCGA
>JAFTYS010000071.1 GCA_017461285.1 Bacteroidales bacterium
TGCCCCTGCTATTATCATTCCTTGGTATGTCTGGTGCATGTATGAATTCATCAATCTGGATAAGCCGGGCGGGATAGTCTTATTGGTCTGTGCTACTGTCGGAGGCATAATCGGAGGTATAATAGGTTTCAGCATCAACCGCAAGGTTGTCCGCAAGGCTACCGAGATCCTGGACCAGATCGACGAACTTCAGAAAGACGTTATCTGACCACTACTTCGTCTACAAAGAGGAATCCTGCCCCGCCGGCACCGGGATGCCATGCAGGAATGGATGTGATGGTCTCTGCCCAGACCTTCAGATACCTTGCGGAAGTTTCAGGGAAGGTGAGGGTGTATTCCTTCAGGTCGTTAGGGTCGTTCTCGCCTTCCGGCTGATATACCGCCTTAGCAACCTCGGTGAATGTCTTTCCGTCTTCTGAAACGCTTACCACGATGCTCTGAGGATTGAATAACCAGTCATACTTCACGACCACTGTTCCGAGGGTCACGCTGCTGTAGGTTTCGCCGTCCATGTCGATGGTGACTTCAAAAGGAGTCGCGCTCCAGCCTGCCCAGTCTCCGCTTCTGAAGTTGAAAGGTCCGCGTACACCGTTTACAAGAAGATCAGGAGCGTCATATGTGTAATGAGGAGCCGGCGCTGTGCCGAGGACAGCAGTCTTGCCCATGGCCTTATGAGCCTTGAACTCCTTGCTGAATGTCTTGTCCTGGATGTTGTCCCTGAAAGCCTTTCCCTTGATGGTGCAGCTGCCCTTGACCTCTACAGGTCCCTCATACAGAGGAGAATCCTCGGTCGGCTCGCTTCCGTCTACGGTATATCTGATCGGAGCGTCTCCCTGAGTCTCGAAGTTCATCATCACGGCACCCTTTTCCTTGTCGATGCTTACGAAACCTGAAGTGCGGAAGATATGGGTCGCATAGTTGAATCCGAGCTCTTCATAGATAGAAGCAAGGTGGTCTGCACTTTCGCGGAAGCGCTTCCAGTCCTTGTTGTCAGAGTCGCACCACTGTACCTCGCTTATCGCAGACATTCGAGGCAGGAGCATGTATTCGAAGTGCTCCGCTGTCGGGATGTACTCGGTCCAGAGGTTGGTCTGCACTCCGATGATATGCTTCTTCTGCTCGTGGGTCATCTCGTCGATGAAAGGTTCATATGAATATACCTTCTCGACCGGCAGATATCCGCCCTGGCCGAGCGGTTCTTCGTTCGTGTCGAGCGACTGATAGAAGTCGATGTAGCAGTATGTGTTCGGGGTCATGATGGCATCGTGGCCCAGCTGTGCGGCCTGGATGCCGCCCTGTGTGCCCCTCCATGACATCACGATGGCGTTGTCGGCGATGTCTCCTTCGAGGATCTCATCCCATCCGATGACCTTCTTGCCGCGCGCTCCGAGGTAGTCGGACATCCTCTTCATCACGTAGCTCTGGAGGTAGTGCTCCGCCTTGAACCTGTCGTCGTCCTTCAGGCCGAGTTCCTTGATCTTCGCCTGGCAGTGCGGGCATTCTTCCCACCTTACCTTAGGACATTCGTCGCCTCCGATGTGTATGTATTCAGATGGGAAGAGGTCAGCGATCTCTCCAAGCACATTCTCAAGGAAGACCATGACTTCCTCCTTTCCTGCGCAGAGCACGTCGTCCGCCACGCCCCACATTCCCCATACATCATATGGTCCGCCGGTACATCCGAGCTCCGGATATGCGGTCAGTGCGGCGAGCATATGACCAGGCAGATCGACTTCCGGGATGACAGTGATGCCTTTTCTTGCAGCATAGTCAATCACTTCCCTGATCTGGTCCTGAGTGTACCACTTGCCTTCTCCGTACGGCTTTCCGTCGAAGGTACGGCTCCAGTTGATGTGACCTACGAGGGTCTCCTTTCTGATCGAACCGACTTCCGTGAGTCTTGGATATTTCTTGATTTCCACCCTCCATCCCTGGTCGTCGGTAAGATGCCAGTGGAGCTTGTTCATCTTGTGGATCTCCATCATGTCGAGGACCTTCTTGATCTCGTCGATACCATAGAAATGGCGTGCCTCGTCGACATGCTGTCCTCTGTATGGGAAACGTGGAGCATCCTCGATCTCGCAGCATGGAAGAGTCCAGTCCTTTTCGGCTGCAGGAGTGTCCCCATAGATTTCTACCGGGAGCATCTGCTTGAGAGTCTGGATGGCATATATGAATCCGTTGAGGTCTGCGGCCTCTACGGCCGCCTTCCTGCCGGTTATGCGCAGACGGTATCCTTCCGGCTTGATGTCAGGATTTACCTTGAACGTGAATCCCTGGCCTGCGCCGGCTTCGGTGACCTCGCCGGCCTGTCCGCTTGCGAGGGCCAGGTCTTCAGCAAAGTCCCTCACTGCATCCTTTGCGTATTCCTCCATCGCAGAGTCCATGTGGATGTCAGCTCCTGCGGCCATGAAGGTGCCTGCCTTCATCTCGATGCTGTTCGGATAAGGGACGATTTCTATCGGCTGCTCCTTGGGAGCGCATGCGGTTGCAAGTGCCGTCAGCACGGCAAGTAATAGAGTTTTCTTCATATTTATATGTGATTAGCTTAATAACAGGATTATTATCTGTGCGGATATGACCCTGAGGAAGATTCCGGCAGGGTAGACGGTTGCGTAAGCTACGGCAGGATCTTCTCCCTCTTCTCCCAGGCTGGCATATTCGAGGGCGAACGGATTGGCCATGCTTCCGCATATCATTCCCATGTTCTCTACATAGTCCACCTTGAAGACCTTTGCTGCGATGAAAGCTGTGATCAGCACAGGGATTACGGCAAGCGAGATGCCCGTAAGCACCCAGACAAGTCCTTCAGTGGTAAACACCGTAGCAAAGAAGCCTGCACCGGCGCTCAACCCCAGACCGGCCAGATAGATGGTAAGTCCCATCTGCCGGAGCATCATGTTGGCGCTTCGGGTGGTATATGTGCTTATATGGAACCTCGGTCCGAAAGCTCCCATCAGGATACCGACGATGATCGGACCTCCGGCGATGCCGAGCTTTATAGGAGTGCTGATGCCCGGGATCATGATAGGAATGCTTCCGAGGATAAGTCCCAGTATGATGCCGACGAAGATTGAGAGAAGATTAGGGTTGGTCAGGCGCTTTGATTCGTTGCCGAGGATGGCGCTGACGTTTTCTATGGCTCTTGCCTCGCCGACCACCGTGAGCTTGTCGCCCAGCTGAAGCCTGAGGTTTCTTGAAGGAAGGAGGTCTATGCCTGCCCTGTTGACTCTGGTGATGTTGATTCCGTATGAGTTCCTGAGCCTCATGTCTCCCAGCTTGACGCCGTTATGTTCAGGCTTGGTCACGAGGATCTTGCTGGATACGAGCTGGCTGTCGATAGCGTTCCAGTCGATGTCCTTCTTGTTCCAGTCGATGTTCTCCTGCTGTCCGAACAGGAACCTGATCTTCTCCACATCCTGCTTGCCGGAAATCACGAGAACATGCTCGTTTTCCTCAAGCACGGTCTCTGATGTAGGGATGATAAGCTTTTCGTTCTTCCAGACTCTGGATATGACGAACTGGCAGTCTGCGCATTTGCGGATTTCCTGGATTGTCTTGCCGAAGATGGCAGGGTTGCTTATCTGGTACTCCGAGATGAATGTGTTGTCGGATGACGGGTCGTGGGCCTTGGATGCATTCTTCGGTGCCATCGTCTTTCTCAATACGATGATCGTGACGATGAGTCCGACAAGTCCGAACGGATAGGCAACGGCGCATGCCATCGCCATCCTGTTCGCTCCTTCGATGTTGGTAGGGTCGGCCTGCAGGAGTGCCTGCTGGCCTGCTCCGAGCATAGGGGTGTTTGTAACGGCTCCCGAAAGAAGTCCCACGATGTCAGGCACATTCATGCCTGTGGTCCAGAATATTCCCATCGCCATGATGGTTCCGATGACCAGAAGCATGAGGGAGAGCAGATTGAGCTTTATGCCGCCATGCTTGAACGAAGAGAAGAATCCGGGACCTACCTGTACTCCGAGAGAGTAGATGTATATGATCAGGCCGAAGTTCTGGGCAAGGGTGAGCATTTCCGGATTTATCGTGATGCCGAAGTGTCCGGCTATGATTCCGGAGAAGAATACGAAGGTCACTCCGAGAGACACTCCGAAGAACTTGAGCTTTCCGAGGGCCAGTCCTGTTGCGCTTATCAGCGAGAGGATGAGGACCGCCTGTATGAATGTAGGTTCTATGAACAGTTCTTTAAGCCATTCCATGATTTGCTGTCAATAAATTATCAGTCCCGCCAGGGCTCCCAGCCCGATGGCGGAAAACGGTCCGATCTTCTTGAAATAAAGCCCGGCGAATGCCGCGATGCATAGCACGAAGCTTTTCCAGTCGATGAAGTTTTCAGGCGTAGCAAGGCCGAGGGCCGCTGTTCCTATAAGTCCCAGCGTAGCCGGCCTCAGTCCGGTCATGATACCTTTGAACATATAATGGTCCTTGAGCTTCTCGTATGCCTTGCAGATGGCCAGGACTATTATGAAGGATGGGAGCACGACTGCGAATGTCGCCGTGAACGAACCGAGTATGCACATGAATTCCGATGCTCCTGTATTTGCCAGCACGTCATATCCCAGATATGTGGCGCTGTTGATGCCGATCGGACCCGGAGTCATCTGTGATATCGCCACTATGTCGGTAAAGGAGGCTTCGTCGATCCATCCGTGTACGTTGACCACCTGGTTCTGTATCAGGGAAAGCATGGCATATCCGCCTCCGATGGTGAACATGCCTATGACGAAGAATGTGGTGAACAGTTCGAAATAGATCATACCTTCCTGTTGTTATGCCATGATACCGCAGCGGCGATGACGATGATACATATTAATATATATATAGGCGATACGTTCATGAAGCACACAAGCACCATCGAAGATACCACTATCACCCATGACCACCATCTCATCTTCGTCGCCTTGATCATGTCGATCATAGGCACTCCGATAAGGGCTACGACCACAGGGCGGATGCCTTTGAATGCGCTTATCACATACTCATTGTCCTTGATTGACGTGAAGAACATCGCGACCAGCAGTATTATCAGAAAAGGAGGGAGGCAGCTGGCGATGGTAGCGACGACGCTTCCCTTTGTGCCCCTGAGCTTGTGTCCTGTAAGTATGGAGATATTTACGGCGAAAAGTCCCGGCGCTGTCTGTGCCAGCGTTATGATGTCTATGAAGTCTTCCTCTTTGAGCCAACCCTTCTCTGTCAGCTCGCTTTTGATGGCCGCAATCATCGGGATGCCTCCACCTATGGTAAAGGCTCCGATTTTGGCGAAAACAAGGAATATTTTCCAGAGTGAGACCATCTTTTTTACATTTAGAACGCAAAAGTAGAAAAAATATTCAAAAAAAACTTGAAAAAATTTGGAGGTTAAGAAAAAGTGCGTATCTTTGCAGCCCGTTTGAGATAAAACGGTCCAAAAAGTTCATTGAAAAGATTGAAGGAAAGTACAAGAAGCAAGTACCGAGAAAATACAATTTATCGAGAAGCGTTAATTTCTTTGTGAAATTATAAGTGTCAGGACAAGCTGAGAGATTTATATTATACA
>JAFTYS010000010.1 GCA_017461285.1 Bacteroidales bacterium
AGGCAGATGCTCTAAACCAACTGAGCTATGCTCCCTTTTGCGGTGCGGACGGGACTCGAACCCGCGACCCCCGGCGTGACAGGCCGGTATTCTAACCAGCTGAACTACCGCACCAATTTGTTCAGACTTATGCGTTTTTCTCAAACGCGGATGCAAATGTACGCATTTTTTTGAAACCTGCAAACTTTTTCGTGAAATTTTACGAAAAATACGAAAAAAGGCGGCATTTCCCGCCGCCTTTGCTCTACTTGACCTCAATCACACGTTTCTCCTCCTCTACCTTTTCCTTTGCCGCCTTAGGGATGACGATGTAAAGTATTCCGTTGTTTACATGTGCGTCGATCGCATCCTTGTCAGCATTGTCGGGGAGAAGAAGAGTCTGGCTGAACTTCGAGTACGAGAATTCCTTCCTGAGGTATTTGCATTCCTTCTTGTCAGGGTCCTTGTCCTTGCAGCCGCAGCTGGTCTT
Organism: Bacteroidales bacterium; assembly: GCA_017461285.1. The sequence continues at coordinate 470 of JAFTYS010000010.1, forward strand.
TTCCATGTCGATGACAAGATTCCCGTCCTTGTTGAGGTGGATCTTGAAGTCATCCTTGCACATTCCCGGTGCAGCCACTTCAATCTTGTATTCCTTGTCATTCTCCTTGACATTGATTGCCGGTGATGTGACTCCGACCTTTTCCAAGGTCCTGTTGTCAAAGAAATCGTTGAAGAAATCAGTCAGTCCGTACTGGCCGTTGAATCTTCTTGCTGGTAACATATCTATAGTCTCCTATCCGTTAAATTGTTTATATACTTCCGCCTTGTCCATCCAAGGCTACTGCATATTTGTCAATATTTATACCATTGCCAGTCATGTTCTGTTTTTAATGTGTATATTCGCAGAAACATCAGTCTTCATTATGTTTAGGAAACATCTAGTATCAGCAATTCTTTCTTTTTGTGGATTTACTCTGTTCGCTCAGGTGGATCAGAGAGGCTCCGTGACATTGTACGATTCGGGTAATACTCCTCTTGCCGGGGTTCAGGTCACTGCATATGGAGCGCCTGCAACTGATACTGACCAAAACGGCTCGTTTGTCCTTCGTTTCCCTGACAGGAAGCCAGGTATGACCGCATATACAGATCTTTATAAGAAGGGGTATGAGATAGTGAATCGTGATGAAGTGACGCAGTTTGTTCTTTCGCAAAAAGCCTCGCTTAAGGCTGTCATGGCGCCGATAGGCACTGTTGAGTCCGTCAAGATGGAATATTATGGAATAGCGTCAGAGAACTATTCGAAGAAGTATTCGGCAGCGATGCATGAGATAAATGATCTGTACAGTGCGAGGATTATTGATGTTAAGCAGAGACGAGCGAAACTTGACTCTTTGAATCGTGAGTCGGAAATATATTGGGAAAAGCTGGAATATTATGCTGATAAATTCGCCAGGATAAATCCTGACGATGTGGCGGGTGTGGATAAAATGGCCTTGGAAGCAGTCCGCAGAGGGAATCTGGAAGGTGCGGTGCGCATATACGAAGATGCGCGCGTCGTTGAACAGGCGCTGGCCAAGCTTGAGGCCAATAAAGGTCTGGAAGAGGATGTTCAGGCATTAGCGCAGTCTCTTCAGAGATATTCTGACCTTTGTGCTATTGTAGGAGGATGGGAATGTCGCGATAAGTCAATTGAGATAAAGAAGAAGATTGCCGAACTTTTTCCTGACGATTTTTATAAGGTCAAAGATTATATAGCGACTTTGTCCATTTACGACGATGATGTACTGATGTGGCATGACAGACTGGTTGAGCTCGCATCCGATGATTTCGAACTTGCAGATGCTGTTCATGGCAAGGGAGAGTTCATGAGGAAAAAAGGACGGTATATGGAGGCAATTGAACTATATTCTTCTTCTATCGACATATCTGCAAAATACGACGATTTCCTCCCTTCTTTATATTCTATGTTGCAAGCATTGATATCATCGATATATGTACTGGAGGTTCTGGGACAAAATGAAGAGGTATTGGAACAAGGACAGTTGGCACTGGATATCCTTGACGAAGTGGATATTGAGGAATTTGATATATTTCGTCTTTCCGTAGCCAATTTTATGGTCAATACTTACTTTTCTATGAAGGAATGGAAGAAGTTCGAGGATATGTCAGCTTTCAGATATGACTTGATGAAAAAGATTGAAGCTTACGGTTTTGTAGAGATGGATGAAATGGATGCTGAATGCACGAGGCTGACTGATAAGATGAGGCTCGCAACAGTGTCTGGCGATCTGGAGGCCATGTATGACTATAATGAACAGTTGTTGAAGTTAATTGAAGTGTTATTTAAGAAAGATCCTGATCTTTATGTGTCTACCTATATTTCCATGCTTGAAGTAAAATATCAGAATGAGATCAATGAAAATCCATCCAAGTTCCTGTCTATTGCCGAAGGCTATGAGAGGTTTGTGCGTGATGAGATGCTTCCTAATCTTGGATATGTCGACAGGAATAAGGTCATGTATAACGTTGAGTATCTATATGTATGGTACTATCAGAAACATTCAATGTTTGAAGAGTCTTATCCTCATGTGATAAAGATGAATGAATATGCAGATGTTCTTGAAGATATGGATCTTTATAATAATTGCTATGCCGTAATTATGTCACGTTGCAAAAACGTAGAGATGCTGGTCCGTATGCAGGATGATGCATTGAAGGATGCAGTCTTGGAACTTGAGTCATTATATGCTTATGTCAAGAACATGCATGGCTTCAGTGATACTACGGCAGAAAGCGATATCGCCATAGGATACTATATGAGCGGAGAATATGAAATGGCCTTGGAATATTTGGAAATGGTCCGTAAGGAAAGGGAATCCACCTTGAAGGAATTCCCGGATAATTTCGAACTTAAGGCAAACTTGTCTTCTACATATAACAATATTGCCGGATGTCTTTCCGGTCTTAGAAAAGACCGAGAAGCGCTAGCTGCAATGAAAAAGGCTATAGATATCCTGTCTGATCTGTATATTTTGCGTCCTACTTCGTATGGTACCAACTACTTCCAGTATCTTGGGAATGCCGTATCATTGGCATATTGGGCGGGAAACAAGCGGCAGGCTGAGAAATATATTGAGGTACTTACTGAGCTTGGAAAGGACCTTGCCTCACGCGGAAAGACATTCAAGTCTCTGCCATATGCTGCAAAACTCATAAAGTACGATTACCTTCTGGCTACTGGACAAAATGTGAAGACAAGCGACTACAAGGACGTCCTTAGATATGTCCCGGGAACCCTTTCCAACGACTGGCTCCTCGTAAATCTTATCCGTTGGCGAAAGGCGAACGGAAGCCTGATGGATAGATAATATTCTCTTATTTTCTCAGGATTATCTTCCAAGGAGTGTCTTCCAGCACCGGCCCTGTAAAGTCCCATATCTGGTATCCATGCTTATATGCGGATACCCTCTGTTCCGGTTTCTGTACGGATGCAGGAATAGCAATCGAAAAGTTTCCTGCGGCATCAGTTGCTGAAGAAATGCCGGCAACGCTTATTGTCACGCCTGATATCGGTTTGTTGTCTTCGTCCTTTACGGTTCCGAATAGACGTGACAGGCTATGGTCTCTGTACATGTCAATACTAATGTGTTTTGATAGATTCAATGTAGTGTCCACGGTTATGAATCCCTTTGCCGTAACAATAATCCTCGCTTTCTTACCCATATGTCGCCGATGTATTTCCTTGATGATGACTTCGTCCGAGGAATTGCGTATTTCAGCATTTTCAGTCCTGTCCGAATATGTCAATGTCATCGAAGCTCCCGGAAAATCTAGGCTTGAACCGGACGCATCGTTGATGCATACAGTAGATGTGACTGTCGTATAAAAGAATACGGAAAGAAATGCCGCCAACGCTATGATGGCAGGAGTGAGTATTCCCAGAAGGAAGAATCTTCCGGTACGCTTGATGTCTACCGGGTCAGATTTTATATATCCTTCATTTTCAAGTATCTGTAACTGCTTGTCGAACTTTATCCTGAGATCGTTGTAATCAGAATAGATGTCACAGAAATGCCCGAGTCTTTCTTCGCAGTATTCCTTGAAGTCTGACAAAGAAGGATCTGCACCATCTTCCTTGAAATATACATATATTTTAGGCTTCCTGTACTTGTTTTCCTTGAATATTCCGGAAGCTATTTCAAGTTCTTCCTTCGTATATTGTCCAAGCCTGGTGTGGAAAAGGAAAATTACGATGTCGCACTGCCGTATGTATTCATTGTATCTATCTTGAAGCCTTGATCCGGCTATTGAACTGTCGAAGTCTTTCCAAGTTTTTTGGTCGAAGTCTATGTTCCGCTCTCTGTACAGTTTGTTCTTCTCGGAGAAGTAGAGGTCGAACATTTGCTTGTCTTGATCGAGCTCGGCTGATGATGCTATGAATATACGTACCTTCTTCATCTTGTGTGCTGTTATAGATGTTGTTCTTTTCTGGTAATGAATTCCTTTTTCTCTGATATGAGGACATCTACCTTCCTGATCGCTTCTGTATTTACGTGTTGTCCGAATGTCTGTCTGAAGGATAACTCTACAGTTTTGATATCGTCAGAGTTTCTACAGTCCCTTATTATGGTTGCATATAATTCCAGAGACTGTTGCTCCCTGTTTCTATCGGCAAGCCATTCCGGATAGATTAATCTGGCAGGAATGTCATTCTTTGCTGCCATCTTATTTATTAGAACTGCCAGCGAATCACATTTTTCATATTCGTTGAGTTTCTGATGCAGGCGGAATTTGTTGATGACGGGTTCTAGAAGAACCATGATATCCTGTCGTGTTTCAAGGAGGGTACGGTGATTATCATCAATCTTTCCGCCGAGATTCATCCTTTCGTATATGGCTATTGCTTCAGATAGTCTGCCCTCCTGTACAAGTTCCAGCGCACTTCGTTCGTCTTCGTCAAGTTCGTCTGTGTTCAGACGTGCAAATCTGGATGCATATTCTTCAACCAGTCTCTTATGTTGGCTTATTTCCATTGTTATGGAATCCATCTTGGCCGCGAACTCAATTTCAGACAGTCTGTCGGCTTCCCTTTCCTTCTTGAGACTTTCTATGACAGAAGCATACTGCTTCTCCATTTGCGTCATTCCTATTTTATGGTATTTCCTACGTAAGGCGTCGATTATATCCTTCCTGCCCAGTACGATCTTCAATGTGTCGTTTTCCGTGAGGTTCCATGTCTTGAGGATATGATTGTTGATAATTTCGAACCCATGTTTGTAGATTTCCGGTTTAATCAGAGGATCGCCGGGGAGTGCGGATGGATATTTCATCGTGAAGTATCCGTTCTGGTCGGAGTCAGTTGGAGCTGCACCAATGCTACGGATCTCCACTCCGGGTATAGGCCTGCTGCCGCTGCTCATTTCCACAACAACACCTTTCTGTATGACCTGTGCTGAAAGGTGTGAGGATATGAAGCAGAAAAGAAGTATGTACAATTTGCCTCTCATCCCAACAAATATATGCTTTTTTTTCATTGTATGGAATAAATTTGTGTTTTTTGCGTAACTTCGTAAATTATTTGATTGCAATATGGAGAAGAAACTATATCCTTTTAAATTCATTCCGGTGGCATCGAAGAGGCCGTGGGGCGGCGATGCGCTGGTAAAGGTGATGGGAAAGAACTTCGTCGAGTGTGATGAAGAAGGCAATGAGGTGAAGCTTGGAGCAGACGTTAAGATCGGAGAAAGCTGGGAGCTTGCCGACATGGGCATCGAAGATTCTGTCGTAGCCGACGGATGGCTTGCCGGCAATACGATCAGCGAACTCATGGAAACCTATCTTGAGCGCATCGTCGGCGAGAAAGTCTATAATTATTATGGAAGACAGTTCCCGCTTCTGATCAAGTTCCTTGATATCAATGACAGGCTGTCTGTACAGGTCCATCCTGATGATGAAGTTGCAGCCGAAAGATATGATTCTCTCGGCAAGGCTGAGATCTGGTATGTTATGGACGCCAAGCCTGGCGCCAAGATCTTTGCCGGATTCAATAAGGAAATGAGTGCTCAGGAACTCTATGACAGGTGTAAGAACGGTACAGTTGAGGAAGTGATGAATGTGATCACTCCCAGGAAAGGTGACTCCCTGCTGATCACTCCCGGTACTGTGCACGCGGCTGACGGCGGCATCCTGATCGCCGAGATCCAGGAGTCATCCGACATGACTTTCCGCCTTTATGACTGGGGCCGCGAGTTCAATCCTGCGACTGCCCGACCTCTCCACCTTGAAGAGGCCATCGACATAATTGATTACCGCAAGTTCGATGATTCCCTTTTCCGCAAGGGTCCGCTTTGGGAGAAGGAGTGCCACTGTCACGATGACGAATGCCATTGCCATGAAGACAAGGTAGCAGAGACTCTGGCCGAGCGTCCGGAATTCTGTGCGACCAAGATAAATCTGACTGATCCTCTTCATATCTATACCGAGCAGTTCGAGAGCTTCATCGTATATATATGTGTCGAAGGAGCTGCCTCGATCCAGGTTCCGTCTAAGAACGCGAAGGGTGAGGACTGCATGGAGAACTATGAGTTCGCCAAAGGTGAGACCATCCTGGTGCCTGCCGAGATGCCGGATTTCTTCCTTGTGCCTCGTGACCGCTCTACTATTCTGCTGGAGGCAGTATGCCGTTCGGAGGAAGGTCCGGATGCATACATAGATCCAGAGACCGACGCATTCCTCGATGGCGAAGACTATGAAGGGCTTGAATCGGAGGAGGAAGCTTCGGCATCATCGGGATCCAGCCCGCTTAATTTCTTCAGCTGATCGTATGGAAGAGGTAAGGATTGACAAATATCTCTGGTCCATAAGGGTTTACAAGACCAGAACGGATGCGACCGATGCGTGCAAAGGAGGCAAGGTACGTGTTAACGGCTCCGATATAAAGCCGTCCAAGTCTGTAAAGGTCGGCGATGTCATCGTCGCCAGAAAGGGTGCTGTGGCATATACGTACAGAGTGCTTCAGCTTATTGACAAGAGGCAGGGAGCGAAGCTTGTCCCAAATTATGCAGAGAATCTTACTCCTCCGGAAGAACTGGCGAAGCTACGTGCTCCTGTCGAGACATTCTTCCTCAAGCGAGACCGCGGCGCCGGCCGTCCTACGAAGAAGGACAGGCGCCAGATGGAGGACCTCTGGGACAACCTCAGTTTCGATGTCCCTGACGACATCGCTGAAATGATAGCGTCTGACTACGATTTCGAAGATTGACCTATATATCATAAATGATTACCGGTCGGAGATTTCATGATCTCCGACCGGTAGTTGTCTGTAGGGGCAGGACTATTTGAAATACCTGTTGAAAAGTCCCTGGAATCCTGCTCCGTGACGTGCCTCGTCCTTGCACATCTCGTGTACTGTGTCGTGGATTGCGTCAAGATTCTGCTGCTTTGCAAGAGTTGCGATCCTCTTCTTGTCCTCGCATGCGCCCTGCTCTGCAAGCATTCTCTTCTCGACATTTGTCTTCGTGTCCCATACGCATTCTCCGAGAAGTTCTGCGAACTTGGCAGCATGCTCTGCCTCTTCCCATGCATACCTCTTGAATGCCTCTGCGATCTCAGGATAGCCTTCCCTGTCTGCCTGACGGCTCATTGCAAGGTACATTCCTACTTCCGAACACTCGCCTGCGAAATGGTCACGGAGTCCCTTGAGGATTTCAGGGTCTACTCCCTGCGCTACGCCGATCCTGTGCTCGTCGGCCCATGTGAGTGCGTCGCCTGTAGCAACGATCTCTTCGAATTTCTCAGGTCCTACGTGGCAGATAGGACATTCCTGCGGCTTCTCGTTTCCTTCGTGGATGTATCCGCAAACCAGACATCTGTACTTCTTTACCATAATTTCAATCTTATTGTTACGTTCAACATTTATTCTTTTATACTTATTCGCTTATGCTTCTTCCTCTTCGGTAACCTCTTCGAAGTCTTCCGGTCCTACAAAGCAGAGAGGACACTCGTCCGGAGCAGTTTCACCTTCGTGGATATATCCGCATACTATGCATCTGAATTTCTTAGCCATGGTATCTTTGTTTTATTGTGTTAATGTTTTTTTAATTTTGAATAGTTCTAAATTGAATCTGTTGCAAAGGTAAGCAAAAAAATGATATCTGCAAGCGTTGAGAAGAAAAAAATTAAAATTTTAATAAAAAAATATTGTTTGTGCCCCAGTTTGGCAATTAATAAGGTTATCTTTGCATGTATGAAGCCGTTTTTGAAACAGGTCGCTGACCGTTATTTTAATGAGGGAGACATTTCGGACAGATGCTTTATCTTTCCGAACCGCCGCTCCATGGTCTTTTTCAGGAAATATCTGGCAGAAGCTGCTGTCTCGTCTTCTTCGGGGTGTCCGTTGCTTTTGCCTCAGATGATGACCATCAATGATTTCTTTGCCAAGGCATCGGGCCTTATGGCAGCGGACCGCATTACACTTCTTCTGGAGCTGTATGATTGTTATGCCGCCCTTAATCCGAAGGCCGAGTCCCTGGATGATTTCATATTCTGGGGAGATGTGATCCTTGGTGATTTCGATGATGTGGACAAATACCTGGCGGATCCCAGGCAGATATTTGCGAATGTCGCCGACTACAAGCAGATACAGGATACATTCTCCTATCTCACTGATGTGCAGAGAAAGGCTCTTGAGGCATTTGTCGGACATTTCAGGGACGATTCGGGAAAGCTGACCGTCAATCTGGACAGCGAAGATCCCGCCGTAAAGGAGAGGTTTCTCCAGATATGGAACATCCTGCAGCCTCTGTATGACTCCTTCAACAGGTCCCTGCTTGAAAAGGGGCTTGCTTATGAAGGCATGATCTACAGGTCGCTGGCATCTGCCGAGGACATGGATTTTGCCGGCATGTCCGGCATACGGTATGTCTTCGTCGGACTTAACGCATTGAATGAGTGCGAGAAGAAAGTGATGAAGGCGCTTAAGCAGAGGGGAATGGCGGAATTCTGCTGGGACTGGTACGGAGAAATGGTGAAGGATCCGAAGAACCGTTCTTCGTTCTTCATGTCTGACAATGTCGAAATGTTCGGCCAGGATATCATGCTTGAAGCGGAAAGGAAGAGCGCTCCCGAATTCAATGTGTTGAGCGTGCCTTCGTCCTACGGCCAGGTCAAGCAGCTGGGAACCATTCTGGAAAAGGCTGATGATCCGGAAGGCAAGGAGACCGCAGTCGTGCTTCCAGACGAGTCCCTGCTCCTCCCTCTTCTTAATTCTGTGCCGGAATCTGTAAAGGACATCAATGTGACGATGGGGTATCCGTTATCGGCTAGTTCGGTTTTCGGACTGATGTCGGATATAGCCAAGATGCAGATGCACCTTCGTCTCAAGGATGATCGATGGCATTTCTATCATAAGCATGTGTGGGATATACTTTCCAACGGTCTGCTCAGGTGCAGGGAAAGGGCCGATGCGGTCAGGAAAGACGGCAAGTTCTATATTCCTCAGGATGACCTTAACGGTCTGCCGCTTCTTGATCTTGTGTTCAGGCCGGTGCTGACTGACCTGTCCTCCAACGATCCGGACCAGATAGATTCCTTTGCAGGCTATCTCCAGGAAATACTGTCCGGTGTTGTTGCCATTATGCCTGAAGATGATGGTTCTGCGATAGAGATCGAGGCGGCAAAGGCATATTATACTTCTGTCAATTCCCTTCGGGAAAGGCGTCTTAAGGTGCTTCCTTCTACTTTTGTGAGACTCTTGGAAACCTTGATATCCGGAGCATCAGTTCCGTTTGAAGGCGAGCCGCTCAAAGGTATGCAGGTCATGGGCCCGTTGGAGACCAGGGCCCTGGACTTCCGTAATGTAGTGGTGCTCTCGTGCAATGAAGGAATGTTCCCGCGCCGCAGCGTGAGCTCGTCATTCGTGCCTCCTGAATTGAGGAAGGCCTTCGGACTCCCTACCTATGAATATCAGGATTCGGTCTGGGCATATTATTTCTATCGTATGGTCTGCCGTGCGGAGAAAGTATGGCTCGTCTATGACTCCCGGACAGAAGGTCTCAAGCGAGGGGAGGAGAGCAGATACATAAAGCAGCTTGCCTATCATTATGGAATGCCTCTCAAGCGATATGTCGCTGATGCGGAGATTTCTGCACTGGAGGTCGAGGACGGCCATGTCGAAAAGACGGATGAGATTATGGAGGCTTTGGATGCCATGTCCTTCTCGGTTTCTGCGCTACAGAACTATGTCTTCTGTCCTATGAAATTCTATTACCATTCGGTGCTGAAGCTAAAGCCGGATGAAGAAGTTGCTGAATCTCTGGACAGCAGGATGATAGGAAACGTATATCATAATGCCATGTACGCCATATATTATGGTGAAGAGGCCATGACATCGTCCGCTGCCTTCAATAAGCTGGACAGCCAGCCTGACAAAGGGATGGCGCAGGTGTCAGCCGCATACCTTGAGAATTGGCTGGCGGAAGACCGCCTGGAGGCCCTGACTGCAAAGGTGGAATCCCTGATGAAGGCAGAACTGAACGTGGACGAGATACGTGGCCGCGACCTCGTGGTGAGGACGGTCATAACAAGATATGTCCTTGAGACCTTGAGGAAAGAAGTCGATTTCCTTAAGAAGAGCGGTGCGGATGCGTTTACGATCATAGGATTGGAGAAGAAGATCGGTGTGGAGCTGTTCGGCTGCAGGTTCTTTGGCGTTGCGGACAGGATAGACAGCGTAATTCCAGGCACCGTAAGACTCGTGGATTACAAGAGCGGGTCTGACTCGCAGAAGGTGCTGGCTGTAACCGATGACAAGGCCGAAGAGTTCGTTGCGAAGATCTTTGACGCTCCATATAAGAAAGGCAGGAAGGATTTCAAGGCAGCCCTCCAGTTCCATATCTATGGCAGGATGCTGAAGGAAGCTGGCATTGCTGAGGAAGGTAGGCTGTTCAATTCCCTTTATTCGACGGCAGAGATCTTCAGGAATCCTCCTGTGATGTTTCCGGAAAGCGTGCGTTTCAGCAAGCTTATGGACGAGAGGTTGGCCGGTCTGCTGGCGGAATTGAAGAGCAAGGATGTTCCGTTCTGCAGGACGGAAGACAGGGATACCTGCGCATATTGTGATTTCAAGATGATCTGTGGAAGATAGAAGGGATTATGATAAAGATATTGAAGGCTTCTGCCGGTTCGGGTAAGACCTGGAATCTGGCATTGGAATATATAAGGACCATGCTCGAGGCTCGTGACAGCCATGCCTACAGGCATATCCTTGCAGTGACCTTTACAAACAAGGCGACGGACGAGATGAAGGAAAGGATACTGGAAAAGCTCCATGAACTTTCCGTCAGGCCGGATGAATCGGATTATTTCGAAAAGCTCGTGCCTTCTGTATGTCCCGACGCCCGTGCGCTTCGTGATGCTTCGGAAGAGCTGCTGTGCAATATCCTCCATGACTACAGCGCCTTTGCGGTCAGTACCATAGACCGGTTCTTCCAGCAGACGCTCAAGGCCTTTGCCCGGGAGATAGGCCATTTCAGTTCGTATTCCATCGAACTTGACAAGGACTCCCTTCTTCGCGAATGTGTCGACAGGCTTTTGGACTCGCTGACTGATTCCCAGGAGCATTCAAGGTCTTTGGAGTGGATGACACGCGAGACCATGTCCAGGCTGGAGGACGGCGACGGATTCATGCTGGAGAATACGTTGAGGAGGATAGCCGGACGCTTCAATTCGGAAGAGTATCGTGTGGCCCTGGAAGAATCCGGGGCGGACGAGACAGTTCTTTACTCAGACGAACGTCTGGAACTTCTTCAGTCCCGCTGCGATCAGATTGTCGAAAGGTTCATGGCTGATGTAAAGGAAGCAGCTGAAGCGGTAGCGAAAGCTTTCGACGCCGCCGGTGTCGATATGGGGGATACGGCTTCCGGATTTATAGGTAAATACATCAATAAGCTCCTGAATGCTTCCGGCCCGCAGGCTCTTACCGTGCCGACCGATGCTTTCAGGGAGAGGGTGAATGACGGACCTTCAAGATGGTTCTCTAAAAAGAATGCCCGTCTGGAAAATATGGTCACCGCCGCTATGATATCTTCGGTGGAAAGGCTTGTTGATGTGTTCGATTCCGGTTTCAAGGTTTTTAACACGGCCCTTTCCCTCAGGCGCCAGGTCTATGGATTTGCTGTGGCTAACGACCTGTACCGACATTTCCGGGAGATACTTCAGGAGAAGAACATAATGACCATAGACGAGACCAATGACACGCTCCGGAAGATAATAGACGATGCCGAAGCTCCGTTCATCTATGAAAAGACAGGAGTAAGATATGAGCATTTCCTCTTGGACGAGTTCCAGGATACCTCCAAGGTCCAATGGGAGAATTTCCGCCCCTTGCTAGACAACAGCGTCTCCCAAGGCTTCTCCAATCTTATCGTTGGAGATGTGAAGCAGAGCATCTATCGCTGGCGCCAGTCTGACTGGAGCCTGCTGGACCATCAGGTGCAGGACAGCTTTCCGAAGAAGATAGAGAAGGATAGCCTGAAAAAGAATTTCAGGAGCTGTGAGGGGATCGTGAATTTCAACAGCAGCTATTTCCTGGCAGCGGCCGAGTTCCTGGATAATAAGATAGGGGAAGGCTGCACGGCTGTCAGGTCAATATATTCGGATGTGAAGCAGGAAGCCGCCAAGGACGGGGAAGGACTTCTGGAAGCGGTGTTCTGCGATAAGGAAGGTCTGTATCCGGCTGTCCTGGAGGCAGTTGAAAATGCTCTTGAGGCAGGATACCGGCCGGGAGACATCACTATACTCGTAAGAGCGAACAAGGAGGGTGCTGAAATTGCATCCTATCTGATAAGCAAGGGATTGCGTGTCCTTTCTGACGATTCCCTGAGGGTCGGTTCTTCATTGACGGTGCGGCGTCTCATATCTATGATCGCCGGTCTTGACAACCCTGAAGACAAGATGGCCTCGTTTCTGGCTGAAACGCTGAATGTCGCGATACCGGATGAATGTCATTCCCTTGTAGACCTGTGCGAGTCCATCCTGAGGGAGCTTAAGGCTTCAGATCCGGACACCTTTGCGGCCGAGACTCTTTATGTCCAGTCGTTCATGGACATTATCCAGGACTTTACCGCCTCGCATGGGAACAGCGTCAGGGCTTTCCTCAAGAAGTGGGCGGACGACAAGTCGAACATCAGCTCTCCAAAGTCTGACGATGCCGTCAGGATCATGACCGTCCATAAGTCCAAGGGACTTGATTTTCCGTATGTGATCTTCCCGTCGCTCGGGTCGGTGGGATTCTTCAGCCATGAGGCAAGATGGTCGAAGCCGGATGCGGAAGGGACTGCTCTTGAGGAAGTTGCAGACGGCGTGTATGATGTGCATCTGTCCGGCAAAAGCGTGGATACCCTTTTTGAAAACAGATATAGGGAAGAGCTCCTGATGCAGTATGTGGACAATATAAATGTGCTGTATGTGGCTTTCACACGTGCCTCCAAGGCTATGACCATAATATCGTCCATGCCTGAAGAAGAGGGCTTCGCCCAATGGACCCTCGGGTATATGACGGAGAATGGGGAGGACCTGGGATTTGTATCTGAGGGATCTGTGGAAGAGGGGGAGATTGTGTTCAGGAAGGGTGAGTTCCCGGAACCGCCTGCTGCTAAACGTTCCGGTGCGGAGAAGATGTCGGCTGATTTCTGCTCTTATGAAGGCGGAAGATGCCGTCTGAGGCTTTCTGCGGATGCTCGCGACTTCTTTTCTGAAGATGGAGAGACCGGCATCGCAGCGTCAAGCAGGATAAGGGGAGTCGTGCTTCATGACGTGCTTTCCCGCATTGTGCATCCTTCCGATCTGGACGATGCGGTCCGTTCTGTCATGATGGAAGGCCTGATGGAACCGGAAGAAGCGGAAAGGGTGCGCGATCTGCTGGAGGAGGGGATTGAGAGCGTGAAGGGTTACGGCTGGTTCCCGGAGCGCCCTGAACGTGTCCTTAACGAGGCGGAACTGATGGATTCCGATGGAAATATATGGCGTCCTGACAGGGTCGTCATTGCAGATGGCAAGGTGTCGGTGATAGATTTCAAGTTCGGAGAGCATCATCTAAAATATGAGAGACAGGTCCGGAACTATGCCGATCTGTGGCGCCGGATGGGCTATGAAGACGTGTCGGCATTTTTATGGTATGTCCAGACCGGTGAAGTGATGCAGATCCTTTAATTTTTATTATATTTGCAGATTGTCAAACAGGATGATTATGGAGAATAAAGAGATAGATACTTGCAAGCTGCTTTACAATACTGAGAGGGTAAGGCTTTATGTCCCTGAATACGGACGTAATGTCCAGAAGATGGTGGATTATCTGAAGACCATAGAGGACAGGGAGAAACGTAATGAACAGGCACGTGCCATCATAAAGGTGATGGAGATCCTGAATCCTTCCGTCCATCTTCAGGATGATTACGAGCATAAGCTCTGGGACCACCTCTTCATCATTTCAGGATTCGACCTCGATGTGGATGCTCCATATCCGATGCCGGCTCCCGATAGTCTTAACGACCGTCCGCAGCCTGTTCCGCTGAACAGCAAACCGATAAAGGCAAACCATTACGGCAGGAATATCGAGAGCATCATAGACCTGATTGCAGAAAAGGAGGACGGGGAGACAAAGACAGCAATGATCCGCTCTTTGGCCATCTATATGAGGCAGCAGTATCTTATCTGGAACAAGGATACGGTTTCTGACGAGACCATCTTCCAGGATATCGAGAAACTCTCCGACTATAGGATAAAGGTTCCGGAAGGCATTCAGCTGGGAAGGGTTGACGCCGGATTCAATTCCGCGAAGCCTGGAATCAATCCTGTGAAGTCAGGAAGGAATCAGAACAAGCAGAGGAATAACCAGAAGAACTTTAGGAAGAAATAATGAAGCGATTCTTTACAGATATGGATCCGGACAAGAAGTCCACAATACTTAAGTACACAGGCATTGCGGTGCTTGTGTTTACTTTCTTCACCCTGTTGTCGACCCTGTCGTATCTGTTTACGTGGCAGGCAGACCAGAGTCTCATGTCCCATCCGGAAATGATGGGCAAGGAAGTCGATGTGGCGAACTGGGGCGGAAAGCTCGGCTACAGATGGAGCCGTTTCCTTGTTTCGGACTGTTTCGGACTGGGAAGCTTTGCCCTCGTGTTCCTTATGGGAGCAGTGGCATACAGGCTCTTTTTCTGGAACAGGCATATCGGGCTGCTGAGGACGACCTTTGTCACAGTCAGCGGAACTTTCCTGTCTTCTCTGATCCTGGCATTCGCTTCTGTAAAGCTTGGCCCGGATACTGCTTTTGGCGGAGGCCTGGGTGGTGATGCCGGTCATGCTGTTGTGGTATGGCTGTCCAATCTGACAGGAGATCCTGTTACTGTGCTTGTATTGGCAGTTCTTGTCGTGGCATGGCTTATCCTGTCCAACGGCAGGTTTGCCAGATGGTTCGCGTCTGTGGGCATCAAGGAAGAAGATCCGGCCGATGAGACTCCTCAGGAACCGGAGCATGAAGATCTGACTCCGGAAGACCTGGAACCTCTTGAAAGACAGGATGAAGGGACGGAAGTGCTTCCGGAAGAGGAACCTTTTGAAGAACTCCCGATGAAACCGGTTGTTCCTGCAGAACCTGTGGTGGTACCTCCGGCCGTCGATGTCCCAGAACCTGTTGCAGAGGAACCGGCCCAGTCGGATATGGAAGTTATAATGGGTGGCGACTTTACTGAAAAGGTGACGGAAGAGCTTCCGCGCATCGATAACCGTGAGGAACTTGAGAGGTTCAAGTTCCCTCCTCTCGACCTTCTGAAGGACTATGCTGAAGGACAGCATAAGGTAAGCCAGCAGGAACTTGACATAAACAACAACCGCATTCGTGCGACTCTCCAGAACTACAGGATCGAGGTCGATCGTGTGACTGCCGTTGTCGGTCCTACCGTGACTCTTTACAAGGTCGTGCCTTCGGCGGGAGTCCGTGTGTCTGCGATCGAGAATCTCCACAGGGAGATCGCCATGGCTCTGGGGGCGAGCGGCGTACGTGTCGTGACCCTTCCGGACTGCGTCGGAATCGAGGTGCCGAACAACACTCCTTCAATCGTGCCTCTCAAGTCCATGCTGAATGACGATTCGTTCCGCAACAGCAAGGCCGAACTGCCTATCGCAATAGGCTATACCATCACTCAGGAGGTAAAGACTTTCGACCTTACCGATGCTCCTCACCTTCTGATAGCAGGTGCCACCAAGCAGGGTAAGTCTGTCGGACTCAATGTGATCATATCGTCACTCCTGTATGCAAAGCATCCTACTGAACTGAAGTTCGTCTTCATCGACCCTAAGATGGTGGAATTTACGGCATACAATGCCTTGCTGAAGCATTATCTTGCAGTCCTTCCGATGGCTGCGAGCGAAGAAGACGAGAGGGAGAATGCAATCATCAAGCAGCCTAAGCAGGCGGAAGCTGTACTGAATTCCCTCTGTATCGAGATGGATGAAAGATACAAGCTCCTTGCGGCAGCAGGCGTGAACGACATCAAGCTATACAATGACAAATACAAGGACCGCCGTCTTCTTCCTACCGAAGGCCATAAGTTCCTTCCGTATCTTGTCGTCGTCATAGATGAGTATGCCGACCTTACGATGACAGGCGGTGCGAATCCAGATGCGAGAAAGTGCGCAAAGAACATAAGCGACTCCATCGTCCGTCTGGCCCAGAAGGGTAGGGCGGCAGGTCTCCATGTGATCATCGCGACCCAGCGTCCTTCGGTGAATGTCATCACAGGTCTGATCAAGACCAACTTCCCGACCAGAATCGCCTTCAGAGTGGTTTCCGGTGTGGATTCAAGGACGATCCTCGATTCGTACGGAGCGGAGAACCTGATCGGAAGGGGCGATATGCTCTATTATGCCGGTGTTGAGATGGAACGTGTCCAGTGCGCCCTTGTCAGCATGGCTGAAATCAATAAGATCACGAAGTTCATCGGTGACCAGACTGGCTACAAGCAGTGCTGCAGCACGCCATACTATCTTCCTGTCCCTGAATCACAGGACGGAGAGACCAGCGGCGGCACTATCGACATGCAGAACATCGATCCTCTGTTTGAGGATGCGGCTAGGATGATAGTGACATCACAGAGAGGCTCGACTTCAGACCTGCAGCGCCGTCTGGGCATGGGATATGCAAGAGCAGGACGAGTGATGGACCAGCTCGAAGGTGCCGGAATCGTAGGCCCTCAGGAAGGTTCGAAGCCACGTCAGGTCCTTGTCACCACTTTCGACGAGCTTGACGAAATCCTTTCACATTTTGTGAAATAAACAGTCTGATGTTCCCGACGAAGTGAAAAAGATTCTGCATATGTTGTTGCTGGCCATGGCGTTATCGACCGTGGTGGCATCTGCGCAGACGCCTGAAAAGCTGGTAAGCGAAATCAGGGCAGCAGCAGAGGATTCATGTGTTACGGTCAGATATTCCATGACAGCGACAGTTGATGATGCGGTCATAGAGGATAGTGGAACGGTAGTGGCGCAGGATGACTTATGGCATCTGAAGGGAGAGACTATCGAGATATACACATCGGGGGACGGTACATGGATACTTCATATGCAGGCAAAGGAAGCCATCGTAGAACCTCAATGGACATATGATGACCTGGAGGCCTTCTACAGGACGCTTCTGTCTTCTTCGGGTAATGTCGTGAATGTCAGGATATCTTCCAAGGAA
>JAFTYS010000011.1 GCA_017461285.1 Bacteroidales bacterium
GGGTCCGTGAGGGGTGTCATGTTTGTTGTTCAGTTACTTTACAGTAATGTAGTCGAGGTGATGTAGTCGAGGACCTTTACCAGGTCGTCTACGTCTGACCATTTGATCTTTTCTGCCTTCAGGAACTTTGAGAAGGCCTTCTTGTCGACGCCTTCGAGGTCTGATACGCTCTTCTTGCTGGCCGGGATCAGATTGTTTCCGATCACGATATACAGATCCGTCAGAACCGGAAGCCTCTCGCCGCCGCTCCTCATTCCAAGAAGATCCTTGTAGACATCAGTCATAAGGTAGCCGTTGTACTGGTTGAGGGCATTCTCGTTGTAAAGGTAGGACTTTGTAGTGGTGCTGGTCAGCGTCGAACTTCCGTATGCGCCGTCATCCTTGATGACAGACGAGAAGTTTGCCTTGGTCTCCTGCACGATGCAGCCACCTTCCGCCTGTGCCATGATCTTCAGCATCTTGCCGGCCACAAAGCGGAACGAATCCTCACCGATGTTGACGCCGGTCACTCCCCATGTGTCGACCTCCCTGATCTTGCCGCCCTTGGCGACATAATGCAAGGCGCTCAGGCTGAGATGGACATTGTACAGAGCCTTTTCAGGCTTCCTGTTGGTACGGATCAGTTCACCTTCCTTGAATTCAGGATAGAGATAAGGCCATGTGGTCGTCGGTTCTTCATTCTGCGCAAATGCAGACATGGTCAGCAGCATGCCGACACAAAGGAAAAGCAGCTTCTTCATGATATTTACTCTTTACGTTCAGCCTTTGACTCGAGGAAAAGCTCATCCATCTGCTCCTGGTCGATATATGATGGAGAGTCGATCATCACGTCGCGGCCCTGGTTGTTCTTAGGGAATGCGATGTAGTCACGGATGGTCTCCTGACCTCCGAAGAGAGAGCACACGCGGTCGAATCCGAATGCGAGTCCACCATGTGGCGGAGCACCGAACTTGAAGGCGTTGATGATGAATCCGAACTTGTATTCGGCGTCTTCCTTGCTGATGCCGAGGACTTCGAACATACGCTCCTGCATTGCCGCTTCATGGATACGGATCGATCCGCCGCCGAGTTCTGTGCCGTTGAGGACGAAGTCGTATGCATTTGCACATACCTTCTCGAGGTCTTCCTTCCTGTCGCTGTAGAAGAGTTCGAGATGCTCCGGCTTAGGTGCGGTGAACGGATGGTGCATCGCGTAGAAGCGCTGGGTCTCGTCGTCCCACTCCACGAGAGGGAAATCAACGACCCAGAGAGGTGCGAAGTTGAACGGATCGCGGAGTCCGAGACGGTTACCCATCTCGATACGGAGCACTCCGAGCATGGTCTGGGTCTTTCTCTTTGCGCCGCAGAGGACGAGCATCATGTCGCCCTTCTTTGCGCCGAGGCGGTCTGCAACGGCCTGGAGCTGCTCTGGAGTATAGAACTTGTCTATCGAAGACTTGATTGTTCCGTCTTCATTGAGCTTGATGTATACAAGGCCTTTGGCGCCTACCTGAGGTCTCTTCACCCACTCTGTGAGCTCGTCGATCTGCTTGCGGGTATAGCCTGCTGTGCCTTCCACATTGATCGCACCGATATAGTCGACGCCGTCGAATACAGAGAATCCGTAGCCCTTCACGAGGTCTGTGATCTCATGGATCTTCATGTCGAAACGGATGTCCGGCTTGTCGCTTCCGTAGAAGTCCATGGCGTCGTACCAGCTCATGCGAGGGATGCGCTCTGCGATTTCTACATTGAGGACGTTCTTGAAGAGGGTCCTCATCATGCCTTCGAATGTGTTCAGAACATCTTCCTGCTCCACGAACGACATTTCGCAGTCGATCTGGGTGAATTCAGGCTGGCGGTCTGCGCGGAGGTCCTCGTCACGGAAGCAGCGCACGATCTGGAAGTAGCGGTCGTAGCCGGCCACCATCAGAAGCTGCTTGAATGTCTGAGGAGACTGAGGGAGGGCGTAGAACTGGCCCGGGTTCATGCGTGAAGGAACCACGAAGTCACGCGCTCCTTCAGGAGTTGACTTGATCAGATATGGGGTCTCGATCTCAAGGAATCCCTGTGCATCAAGGTAGTTGCGGACTTCATGAGCCACCTGGTGGCGGAGCTTGAGGGCCCTCTGGAGAGGGTTTCTGCGGAGGTCGAGGTAGCGGTACTTCGCACGGAGTTCCTCTCCGCCGTCGCTCTCGTCCTCGATTGTGAAAGGAGGGGTATTCGCCTTGTTGAGGACCTTAATCTCGCTGAGGCTGATCTCGATGTCTCCTGTAGGCATCTTTGGGTTCTTGCTCTGGCGCTCGATGACCTGTCCTGTAACCTGGAGCACCCACTCGCGTCCGAGGCTTGATGCAGTGTCCTGAAGTTCCTGTGCTGCATGGGCGTCAACTACAAGCTGGGTGATGCCGTAGCGGTCGCGAAGGTCCACGAAGGTCATTCCTCCGAGCTTTCTGCTCTTCTGTACCCATCCGGCCAGGGTCACTGTCTGGCCTGCATTTTCTATGCGGAGTTCTCCGCAGGTGTGTGTTCTGTACATATGTGTCTGGTATTTATTATTCCTGTCTGTCCTGTCGGACTGGCTGATGGATGGAATTGACATTTTGCCACCCCCGGCTAGGGGGAGGGGCCCACGAAGTGGGAGGGGGTCAATGGAATCCACAGCCAGCCCGACAGATTCCTGTTAAAAACTGACAAAAATAATATTTTTTAACGGTTAAAAGCACAAAAACACACCCCTTTTGTGCTTTTGATCAGATATTTGAGCTTCAAAAGCACAAAACCAGGCATTTTTGTGATTATATTTGCGTAAATTTTTAAAGCTGATATGGAAGTTAGAGCGAAGAAGGCCCTTGGCCAGCATTTCTTGACAGATCTGTCGATTGCGCAGCGTATCGCCGATGCGCTCATAGTACCTTGTCCGGGATCGGAAAAGCAGCACGACGCATCCAACCCTATGCCTGCGCTTGAAGTCGGACCGGGAATGGGCGTGCTGACACAGTATGTGCTCCAGAGACCGGAGGTGGATCTGCGCATGGTAGAGATTGATACTGAATCTGTTGACTACCTTCTCGTGCATTTCCCGCAGGTGAACGGAAAGCTTATCGAAGCGGACTTCCTGAAGCTGAAGCTTGAGAGGTTCTTCCCGGAAGAATTCTGCGTAATCGGAAACTTCCCGTACAACATCTCTTCGCAGATATTCTTCAAGATACTGGACTACAAGGAGCAGGTTCCGCAGGTTGTCTGCATGATCCAGAAGGAAGTGGCAGAGCGTATTGCAGAAAAGCCCGGAACCAAGACATATGGAATACTTTCCGTCCTGCTCCAGGCATGGTATGACATAGAATATCTCTTTACCGTAGGCGAAGGCGCATTCAACCCTCCTCCGAAAGTCAAGTCGGCAGTGATCAGACTTGTGCGCAACCAGCGTACCGAACTTGGATGCGACGAAGCCCTGTTCAAGACCGTGGTGAAGACCGGATTCAACCAGCGCCGCAAGACCCTGCGCAACTCGCTGAAACCCCTTGTCCGAGCAAAGGCAGACCGCGAAGGATGGTCAGAGGAGCAGCTCGCTGAATTCACATCCGACCCTGTCTTCGACCTCCGTCCCGAGCGCCTAAGCGTCGAGGACTTCATCTCGCTTACACTGAAACTGGCTTAAAGTTCGTATCCGCCCAGGATCTCACGTGCAACGGTCTTTCTTAAGCTACCGTCTGCATCATCCCCGTCATAGTCCCAGTACATGGCTCCCCTGAGGCCGTTTGCCTTGATATACCCGCACTTTATCTTCAGAGAGCGAGGATTGTCATATCCGACAATCAAGGTTCCGTCCGTGTCTGCAATATACGGCACCTGAGCTTTTTCATCCCAGATTTCGTACGCTTCAATATCCTTCTTTATATCCTTGAAGTCATTGAAATCCGCATAGCGGCCACTTCCGCGGCCGTAGAACGGCATGCCCAGCACAAGTTTGTGCGCCGGCATGCCTGCGGCCAAATGTGCCCTGGCCGCCTTGTCGGATGTCATTCCTCCGCTGATTTCCGACTCATACAGAGCGCTGTGGTGCTTCGGAGCAGTGGCCATGTCGTAAGCCATTATGTTCACGAAATCAACATACGGCTCAACAGCCGTGAAGTCAACATATTCGGCAGAAGCGGCGCTGGCAAAGGTAAGGAGCAGACCGTCCCCCAGAACCTGGCGAAGATCCTTCATCAGCATTGTGAAATTACCGGTATCTTCCGGAGAATATGAGATCCCGGCAGCGGAACTGGTAGGGTATTCCCAGTCGATGTCAATTCCGTCAAGCCCGAATTCCTCGACCACCCTCAGGCAGTCGTCGGCAAAGGATCGGCGCAGCTTCCTGTCCATGGCCATCTCGCTGAACCTGCCGCTGCCCCATCCTCCGACGGAGAGCATGACCTTCAGGTCTGGATTCACCTTTTTCAAGGCCACCATGTCCTTGAGCCTCTGCGGGTTATCTACCCTTACGCCGTCGAATGTGTCATTGACATGCCCGAAGGCATAATTGATATGTGTCATGCAGAACGGATCGGGAATAACATCGCTCCATGAAGTCACATAAGCTACGACAACGCTGTCATTTTCCGCGACCTCAGACGGTGAAGCGCAGGCGCAGAAAGCCAGCATCATAAGACAAAAAACAACTCTTCTCATAGTATCATCAATCAGTTCCGATAAAGTTAACCATTTATTGCTTATCTTTGACGTTCAACAAAGAAAAATCGTATCATGAAGGTAATGCTTGTAAACGGAAGCCCCCACAAGGAGGGATGCACATACACCGCTCTGACAGAGGTGGAGAAGGAACTTAATGCCGCAGGAATCGAAACGGAAATCTTCTGGCTTGGAACAAAGCCGATTTCCGGCTGCCTGGGATGCGGCGCATGCTGCAGAAGAGGTCCGGAGGGTGAAAAGCCAAGCGGACTCTGCGTGATCGACGACATAGTCAACGAATTCATCGCTAAGGCAAAGGAAGCCGACGGATTCATCTTCGGCAGCCCGGTACATTACGCA
This sequence comes from Bacteroidales bacterium, assembly GCA_017461285.1. The sequence continues at coordinate 5,014 of JAFTYS010000011.1, forward strand.
GCCCTTTCAGGAGCATTGACATCGTTCATGGACCGTGCATTCTACGGCAAGGGTGCCATCTACCGCTACAAGCCGGCAGCGGGCATCGTAAGCGCCCGCAGAGGCGGCACGACGGCCGCTTTCGACCAGATCAACAAGTATTTCACGATATCGTCAATGCCTGTCGTATCTTCAAAATACTGGAACATGGTGCACGGCAGCACCCCTGACCAGGTGCGTCAGGACGAGGAAGGCATGCAGGTCATGCGCGAACTCGGCCGCAACATGGCCTGGCTTCTCAAATGTATCGAAGCAGGCCGCACCGCAGGCATCCCTGACCCTGTCAAGGAAAAGCCCGTCATGACCAATTTCATCAGATAGTTATCTGATAAGTCTGACGGTTATGGTTCTTTCGTAGGCCTGCGGGTAGACTCTGTATGAGTTGAAGATGCCTCGTGCGGTACAGCCTACGCCGGAAGTCGCATAGTCGAGGTTGAAGGTTATGTCTTCAGTCCTGCGGAGCTGATAGGTGTAGACTGCCTTCGTCAGGTTTTCCGTCGTGAAATTGTATGCGTTGAAGTTGAAAGGCTGATCGACGGAGAATTCCACTCCCCTGCCTTCGGCATCTGTCATCCTGACCCATCTGTTGTCCGTCCTCAGGCCGTAGTCCTGCGGTATGAGGTATGGCTCGTACATGTCCCCGACAGTGGTCTTCCATATGCCGAGACGGTATCCGCTCTTGCGGTCCGGATAGTTCGCCTGCGGGCCTCTCCCGTGCCATTCGACATTGCTTAGACCGCCGTCCAGGCCGAATGTGACTCCCATGCGCGGAAGCCATGCCGGCATGGAGCCCTGCGGTTTTATGATATGACGGATGGTCAGCGTGCCGTCTCCGTATACGATGTACCTCCATGTGCTTTCGAATCCGTCGAAGGCCATTCCGCTGATATACTGGTCAAGCTGGCGGGTCTCTCCCTGTCCTCCGTCGAGAAGCACGATCTCACGCACGTCCACAGCTGCTCCGCCTTCGAATTCCCGGACATTCACAGAGGCCACGGCATGACCCAGATTGTCAAGTCCTGCGGAATAATAATGCGCGGCGAGGACATTCGAATGTCCGATGCCGCCGTATCCTGATGCATTTATTGATCCTCCGCTGTAGGCGTTCCAGCCGTCCACCTCATTGGCAAGCGGCGCTCTCCACACATTCAGCGTAACAGGGCTTGTGAGGATCTCGCTGCCTTCCGAAACGATGGAGACAAGCTCACCTGTAGCCTTGTCAAAAGAATATGAGAATCCGTTTCCTGCCAGAACGACCTTTCCGTCAGCTTCCTTGACAGTCACTTCCCCTCCTGCACGGCGAGCCTTTTCAGCCGGCACGTTCCAGTCCTTGAGTTCGAACTGTTCCCATGAAACCTCATGTCCGGCCTTCGCCCAGACCTCGTCTTTCCTGAGGACGGAGCTGACTTCCAGCCTGTATTCCTTGCCTGGAACTACTTCTGGCTTCGAATAAGGGATCCTTACCACAGTGCGAGACAAAGGAGCGACGTCAAGAGTCATTTCTCCTGATGCAACTATCTCATTATCAGCTGTCAGCTTCCATTCAGTCTTATAGAAGTCCGCATTTATGAAATGGTTCCTGTTCCATACTTCGACCATCCCGTTCTCCGGATCGAGAAGGCTGAATGAAAGAGGCTGCACGCTCTTCTTCATCTGCCACATCTCCGGCTGAGGAGTCCTGTCCGGCCATATGCTGCCGTATGTTCTCGCACCCACACCATAAGACCAGAACGTACCTTCACCGCCCTCTTCCTCGAAATCCAGCCAAAGTGCCGCATCTTCGGCATTAAATCCTTCCGCAGGCGTAACTGCAGCATCAAAGATGCCGACATTGTCGATTATCGCATCGCAGGTGTAGATGGTCTCCTGTCCGCATCTTTCCTCATCCCTGCCGATGCAGAGCGATAGCGGAAGATTGCGTATCCGGCCTCTTGCCGGCCTGCTGCCGGCCTCCTTGCCGTCGATGTAGACTGTCATCTTTGCGCCGTCATAGACAGCTGTGACATTGTGCCACCTGACCTGCCAGTCTGAAGGAAGGGCGACGCTCAGTAGCTCCCTGCCGCCTGTGTCGATATAGAATTCAAGCTTGTCCCTGCCGTTCTGCCTGAGGCCGTACTGATTGCTGCCTTTATTGATCATGTATCCGCCACTCGCATTGTAGCTGCGCGGGAAGATGTCAAGAGTAAGGGTAAGCCTGTCGCCCGATATCTCGACATTGTCCGCATTGTAGACCTGCACCCACTGGTCCTGCTTATTGAAATCTATCGCCTTTCCCGAAGGGCCTGACACGAGCTTTGCACGTCCCATGATATTTGCCGGGGTGTCGTACGGAGACTTGTCTTTCAATGTGCGCACCGGCTGGTCTATTCCGACGCTCACGAAATCCCAGAGCGCACCGCCCATAAGGCTAGGATGGTCATATATCTCGTTCCAGAAGTCATCCATTCCGCCGCCACCGTTTCCCGCAACAGACAGATACTCGTCCATGAATGAAGGACGCTTGTCCTGAGGATTGAATCCATAACGGAATTCATGCTCTATAGGAGACGGATATCGAGGTCCGATGATGTCCTCGGCCGGATGGACGGCAGCATTGCCGCCATACATCCAGAATCTTGTAGGATCATGCTTCTTTCCTTCCTTAACGACTTCATTGATAAGGAAGCCTTCTCCGCTCTCGTTACCCGCGCTCCAGAAAAGCACGCATGCATGGTTCCTGTCGCGCAGCACCATCCTTCTGACCCTTTCCCTGTACATTTCTGCAAATTCTGGCAAAGAGCTCACATATTCCGTAGAATGTGCCTCGTCACCCGTCTCATCGATGACATAAAGACCGTACTCGTCAGCCAGTTCCAGATAGCGGTTTACAGGAGGATAATGCGACGTCCTTACTCCATTGAATCCGAACTGCTTGAGGATCTCCATGTCACGCCTGATGACCTCTTCCGTGATTACATGGCCTGTCGACGGATGCTGCATGTGCGAGCACTGGGCGTTTACCTTCAGCGCCACTCCGTTAAGATGGAAGACTCCGTCGATGATCTCGGTCTTCTTGAAGCCGATACGTTTGGTGACCTTGTCAACTACATTGCCCGAAGCATCGGAAAGGACCAAGGTCATGTCATACAGATCCGGAGTCTCGGATGTCCATTTGTCAGGAGACTTCACAAGAGAGTGAAGCTTTACCGTATGCCTTCCGCCCTGCCCCAAGGCGAACGGACCGCCGGTCATGGCCGCGGCCTTACGGCCGTTGCGGCTGACCTCGGCGCTCACCTTATAACTGTCAGAAGCCGGATTGTAACCGCGCACATCCACTGTTATGTCAAGCTCAGAGTCAGTATAGCTCTTGTCAAAGTCTGTGATGACCTGCCAATCGAAGATGCGCGCCTGCGGGGTTGCAAACACCCAGACATCATCAAAGATACCGGCGAGCCTCCAATAGTCCTGAGTCTCAAGATAATAGCCGTCACTGTATTTCAGGACAAGGACAGAGAGGGAATTCTTTCCTGTCTTGACAAAATCAGTGATATCATACTCTGCAGGTTCCTGGGCGCCTTCGTTATAGCCTACCTGCTGGCCGTTGACCCAGATGAATGACGCAGAAGCCACCTTTTCCAGACGCAGGAATATCCTGTCTCCCTTCCATGACGAAGGTATCGTAAAGCTGGTCCTGTAAGCACCTGTAGGATTGAATTCCGGAGTATACGGCACCTCGACAGCGAAAGGATCCCTGCTGACTCCCGACAGCTGATATCTTGCCCATCTCTTCTCCATTTCGCTTGCCGGCAAACGTCCGTCAACGACCTTCTCCAGAGAGTCGCGCATCGTCGAAGGCAACGTATTAGGGAAAGGAGTCGTCATGTTTCGGAAAAGAGGTTCTCCAAAACCCTGCATCTCCCAGTTTGAAGGCACAGGAATATTGTCCCATTTCCTGTCATTGAATCCCGGTCTGAAGAAGTCAGAAGGTATCTCGCCAGGCGACTCGGCATATCTGAATTTCCAATCTCCGTTCAACGAGATGCTCTTTTCAGGAATGTGGTAAGACCGGCCGTCTTCCTGATTGAGTTCGAAAACCGAAAGGTTCTCAATATAATAAGGAATATCATCGAAGAAAGGCTTGTCCTGCGCTGACAAAGCGACTGCCGACAGCAACAGAACCAGGATAGTCACGCGGTTTTTCATATCTTCCGTTTTAGTGTCATGCAAATATAAGGTTTATTGTCCATAAATCATCCCTGTCCCGCTCTAGGAAAGACTAATCATGACCTATTTCATAGGGTTGGTTTCTTCGGTTTGTCAAATGGAGAAAGATTTATGAACAGATACTTAAGTTGTTCAGCATCCCGTACCTCATTGAATACATACTCCAGCAACTCTTCCTGTCGTGGTTGACCCAAAGAAAGACGATAATAGTTTAGAATCTTGATGAGGCGTGTGTAATTAATCTCATCCCTGCTCATAGGATAGAAAGGAAGCAGGCGTTCGATTTTGACTTCCTGATCTTTGCCAAAGCACCAAAAAGGCACTAAATCAGATTTAGTGGAATCCTTATTCGCTTCTGCTGCGGTAAACATTTCTTGCCATACGTCTTTGGTAAAGACTATGTTACCGTACTTCCGAGCGATATTTTCTCGAATAGCCAGACACTTAAAGCGGTTGATTCTGCCCTCGCGCTGTTCAAATTCCACAGGGTTGCTAGGCAGGTTCCAATGCATAATCTTACGACAGTAGAAGTGAAAATCAAGACCTTCCTGACCAATCGAGGTTGTAGCTAAAACAAAGGGACGCATCGGGCTGTTGAAGGAACCCTGAATGCTATCTTTTCTATTGACTACACCTTCTGCTTCACCACGAGTCTTTCCGAAAGCAACTGCGTAATTTGAACGCATCTTTCTTTCCCTGTATGACTTGTCACCGCTAATCCTTGCCTTGAATTCATTGAAAGATTCTACTTCCGGAGATGCTGTATGCAGAGTAAATGAATCCACAATCTGCTGATGACGCTTATCATCAATATTTTCCCCTTCTTTGATAAGGTGGAAGTATTCATCCAGCATAGACTGAAAGTTACCATCTTTGCAATAACGCAGCACATCCTGCCAGTGGACATCATCGTCTTTTCTGCGACTGTATGCTAATTCTACGATGGCTGTGGCATCCGGCGTGTTGAAACGACGACGAAACACCATGGCAAGTTCAGTAGCCCGTAATGTGTTGCCTTTGTAGGAACGCAAACTGCAAACGGCCGGAGAACCCATCACCATATTCACAATAGTTTCTTCAAGATCGTGAGGTTCTTTACCCAAGGATAGCGGTTCGTCCAGGATGGACAACAACGCTTCTTTGTGCATATTGAAGCCTTTTTCATCAGAAGTGGTTTGTTCCAGCCATTGACGGATACGTTCCCTGCCGTCAAACAGCATCGGGACCAAATAATACCATGTCTTATCCGGAAGACGCGTTTCAACGGTCGGCATATTCCTGTACGGAGCCAACAACTCATGAACTTTTTGCCGAATGTCTCGCTCAATGACTTTCAGATCTGTAATTCCCGTATTGAGGTATTCAATAGGGTCATAGAGTCCAGCCAGAGTTATATTTGGATAGACCAAGGGAAGAAGTGTCATGGACGCAGCACGGCCTAAGTCAAGTTTGAATGTAAGACGGCCTTGCGGATATCTATTCTTGGAAAAATAGTCGCCTCCCAAGCGACCAATGGCCAGACGTTCTGCCTCATAAGACAGCAGGCTTGCAATCATCTTGGGAACCATCTCCCAAGAAGAAAAGACCAGAATCTTAGAGAAGGTCTCCACGCCTTTGAAAGCACCTTGAGGTGCATAATACGGCCTTGTGGGAGGTACCCACAACAGGAGTGCAGATTTTGGACCTACTGCATCTTTCTTCAAACGCTCGAAACGGGCATTCACCGGAGGTAGAGGTTTATATTTGTTGACAACGGATTTGTTTATCCACAACCATTTGCTTCTGACAAGATCAATGTCATCCTGATGCTTCCGGAAATAATCCGTGAGTTTCTTCTTCGCCTCATAGTTATGCATATAGGAGAAAATGTACGGGCAGCTCTTTACATAGTCTACGGGGAGAGATATTCGCATATCCATTTCTTCCAGAATTCTTTGCACATCCAGATATGCAAGAATATCACCTTCATCTATGCTCAGATGCTCATTCTTAGTGCTATCATCTATGTAATCGCCGCTTTCCATCACAGAGTTTCTTTCTGTACGGCACATACAGGCATACATCGCATCCTGCGCTTTGTTTTTCTTCATCAAGAGTACAGAAATATCACAAGAGGATAATTCCCGCAGAGATTGCGAGTAGTCTGACCAAACGGTCTTGAAATCCGAAAAAGCCGCATCACTCTCCATAAGGAATTTCATCACGGACATAAACTCTGCGTAATGACTGTCCTCTCCGGATTCCTGGATTTCTTCTGGTGTGGAGTATAATTTGTATGGCGTTGCGGAAAGCAAAAGAACCCTCACAAGATCCTGCACATTCTCTGATTTGTCTGTGAGGAACTTATCTGTCAACAATTTGGAATCTGTATTCTGATTCTCTATCAGGAAGCGAAACCGCTGGAATTCATCCATGATGACGAGGTCCGGGTTTAGACGACCGACACTGATTTCAGCAAACAGACGGCGCAGTTTACAGATAAGCTGATAGTCTCCAGAAACGACATCATTATGATGTTGTCGCTCATTAATGTAGTGCATCATCTCCGTGAAAATAGAACTAGCTTTTATCTCTGAAAGGACATTATCAGGATAAATCCCACCTGTTTTGCTATTACACAATTCGACGCGTTTAGTGTATCCCCAGACTCGCGAATTCCAAGAATCATCTTTCACACGGAACTTGAGGACAATATTGAGTTTATCACATAAATGAGGACTCTCCTTAAGTTCAGGCAATTTAGACAATACTGTAAACATCAATGCCCGTTCATCTATACTGCCTGCTCCTTGCGTGACACGGAAAGAAGTCTGAGGCGTAATTGGAATCAGCTGAATATATTGTCCTTTCTCTTTCGCCGCAATTTCTTGTTCTTCAACCCTTAAATGCTGCATCGAGAGCCGCGTTTCAGAAATATCATCTGCGGATGATATTTCACTTGAGAGTACCAGCTTGCGTATATTCTGGCGGGCGATATTCTGATTGGAACAAACGTACACAACCTTAAAGAGCGGATCACTCTCCTGGTATCGCAACTTGGCCATTTTGGCAATAACGCCACGGGCTATGAGTGTCTTTCCGAGGCCGACTTCATCAGCGACTAGGACTCGTTTCTGTCCCTTGCGGTAAAGGCTGTCAATCCTTTCCACCGTCGCCCGCTGAAAGTCCTTGAGCATTGCAAGGGTCTTTGCCTCAACTTCCTGTATCTGTAAATCTATCGTTCTCATTTCAGTTTCAAGGTTTTGGCAAAAATTTCATACATCTTGACGAATTCGTTGGGGATTACCTCGGTATCTGAGATTCGATCCATGATCTGACGGATTTCCTTCAAGCGTTCCTGCTCTGTGTAGGCAGTCTTAAGCATCTTCTCATAAATGGCAGGAAGTGTCTCATCAGAGGAAAAACGCAAGGATTCATTTCCGTCTTCAGAAGACGATTCCATTTCCATGGCGCTGAGCACGTAATCATCACCCAGTATAAAAGCAAGATAGTCTATAAAGGCCCGCTTATCTTTCAGGATGCTCCTGACAACCATATCATCGCGGTCTGAAGGCATCTCTGTTGGAATAAGTATCATTCTGGAGATGCTGTCCGTTTCCCTTTTGATCGTTATTCGGTAGAGTTCCGTAAGTTCAAGAGCGCCGATGTCATCAAAGGTAACCTCAGCGGCAAGCCGCTGTGACCGAATGGTTCGCGCAGGAGCTATTTCAGCAACAGGGAAACCTTCTCGCGGGGATGCAAAAGATACGACTAATGTGTATTTGTCTCCGTTTTGTACAACCTTTGCTTTCGACTTGAGACGGCAGATTCCTTTAAGTGTACGCTCCAATGCATCTTTCTCTTCCTTGTCCGGAGTAGTAGCATCAATGTCCTTCAGATCAATTTCCTCAAATGGATTCCCTTTCTCATCCGGTCCAAAAATGTCAGCCTCAATGGAATCCATATTCAAATAGTGTCTATGTGCGGAAAGACGAATCAACATCTCCACATTGCGATGAAGACCGTTTTCAGAGGCATTCATGGAACCAAGGTATAGCGAGGATCTGGAGCCCTTGGTCATCATATACATCTTGGCGTGTATGTCCTGCTGCTGAATTTTGGTCATCTCTTCATCCGACACGATTTCTTCTCCCTCAACGACTGCATCCTTCATTGTAAAAATGCGGAAAGTGTCCAGTTTTCCTGCAATCTTATGAAGTTCAGAAGTACGGGTTATCAGATGTCGCCGAGTTTCCTTAAGCATCTTCCTTTCATCGAAGGAACACATCACGCCACCGGACAAGAAGGGAGAGAAGACAAGCAGGTCATGGAAGGAATCCCACATCAAAGGATCATCATCGATACTAACATGACCGATGCCCAAAGGAATTATCTCGAAGTCAAGGAAACGCTTGTCATCCAGACTGAACTTAACATAGGGTAAGTTCTGAATCAGGGTATTCAGGACACTTCGTTTCCTCGTCTTCAGAGACACCCCTTCCAGAGCATTGTTCTTCAAGAAGTTAAGAAATTCAACAATGGGTGCTGAAGTATTTTGTTTTTTCTTTGTGTCCTTACCGTTTATACTCACAGCCACGTCCCAGCTGCGATCAAAGGTCAAGTTGCGGCTGAGGACTATGAAACGATACATGCGGTTCCCCTCTGCATCAGAATACTGGAGTGTCCAGGTTTTGGGATGAAAAGATGGATATCCACTTCCCTTTATCTCCCGAAGTTTGACCGGAACAATCATTTTGTCCAACAGGAGCATCAGCGGGGATTTCTCCGGCTGCATGGCCGCTATCTGACCATCCTCACAGAAAACAAGCATCTTGTCTGATAACCCCTGAAGGGATTTGAGGATGGCAAAAGGATTGTTTGTGAGTGAGCTATCAGTACTCTCCTGAATACCCAGTGCTATGCTCACCACCATCAGCGTATCAAGATCAAGCGAGTATGTTGTTCCTACAGCGAGGTCCAGCGTGTAACCGACTGGCGGTATCAATAGCTGTCCATAATTCAATCTATCCTCTTTAGGTCTAAACATGGGAACCTCCTTTTCTGATATCCATAATCAATCTACACGCATCTTTGAACCTATAATCCAACCGATAACCACCAATCCATTTATCCGGCGCATATTTGCTCTTGTTCTTCAGTTTGGCGCGATCTCCTTTAATCCGAACCTCCTGATTGAAAATTGCGATATCTGCAGCCTCCCAGTCGCCGGAAAGAACGGCAAAACGGAACTTTTTCAAGAAATCTCGAAGTCTCGGATTGCTGAGGTGCAAAGTGGCGAAAATGGCGTCCAAGTCAACTCTTTCAGCAAATGTATGAGCATTTTCCTTCACATGTTCCCATAATGATCGGGCTCTATCATTCTTCCCATCAGACAACATAAGGTTGTAGCGAATCTGTGCAAGTGATATGAAATCGTTAAACTGATCGGCAAGTGTGAGCATACAGACATTTTTCTCATCGATGACTGTTTTCAAGTAACAGGAGAAGGCAGAGAAATCACCATTATACTGCTCTATATCAATCTTTTCACGCAAAACATATGAAAATACGGAATCGGGATTAGAGGCTTTGATTTTTGTGGACAGAAAATCTGCTTCAGCAGGCGTAAGGTCAATCTTTAGATTCTCTTTCCAGCCTTGCTCATACGGAAGCTGCCAGAAACTTCGATAGCGGAAATCACCTGCATCAGAATCATCCTTGTCGTTTTCCTCCGCATACTCTTTGCGATTGCCCAATGCTGAAGCCTTCTTCTCATCCCGCAGTTTGAGTGACAATCGGAAATACTCCGAAATGGTCATATTCTTCAGAAATCCACCATTGAACAGTCCCAGCGTCCGAAGCCCGTTCCAATAGATGGTTGAAGGTGTACGAACCACCCACTTTGGAAGGATGGTCGCACCAATGATACCTGATTCACCGCTGGACATCTTCAAAAGAAACGCTGATTCCTTCTCTATCTCATCAAGACGATGCAACGCATCAAGGACAGACGTTACACGAGAGTCAGACACTGTATCCATCATCGCATATGGAATGATGAAGAAATACTTTGCTCGTGTCTGGATAGTTGAGGTCCCCGGAAAGAAATAATTTGCAAAGCCATCCCTGATAATACCGATACCGAGTTCATCTACCGCACCCTTTTCCTGAAACAGACGCAGCACATCCATCGTTTTCTTACGATCACTATCCGAGAAGTCTATCCAACCGAGGCCTACTGATTCTTTGTGTATATGTTTTAACCTTTCCATTCAAAGACTCTTAAATCACAAGGTTTGCGTATTTATTCACATTCACCGCAAAAGAGCACTAGGTATATGTGCAAATATAAGCATTAACCGTGTCATTCCATGGCACAGGGTGCAATTTAATCAGCTGAAAGTCGGGATTTGTTCACATACAGATCCGGTGCCGTAATATGGAGAGTGACATGCCACCCCCGGCTAGGGGGACGCCCTCGAAGAGGGCAGGGGGTCACCGGAATATTACGGCATCGGATCTGCCATCTACGAGGTTGAGCGGAAAAATGCCATTTAATGAAGGTTTTTCCGCTCAACATACCCAAATTCTTGACGTTGAGCGACTTTTCGTGTACCGGAGCGTGTTTTTCCGCTCAACCTCTTGCGACACTATAAAATGAAGCCGACTGAAATCAGCCGGCTTCGTTCTATTGTGGAGATCCCCGGACAGGCCGGGGTGACAATGCGGATTAGTCTTCCTTCTCCTCTTCGAGGTATGCCTTCAGGAGCTTTTCCTGTACATCACCTGGAACCGGCTGATAGTCAGCAAAATCCATTGTGAATGTCGCGCTACCTGAAGTGAGGGAGCTGAGGGTTGTAGAGTAACGGTAGAGCTCTGCAAGAGGAACACGTGCCTTGATGGTGCTGAATCCCTTGTCCTCGCCCATTCCCTCGATGAGGGCACGGCGGTTCTGGAGATCAGACATACAAGCACCCATGTAATCTGATGGAGTAAGGACTTCTACGTTGTAGATAGGCTCCATGATCTTCGGACCTGCGATACGGAACGCTTCCTTGAATGCGTTGCGTGACGCGAGAACGAATGAGATTTCATTAGAGTCAACCGGATGCATCTTACCGTCGTAAACGTAAACACGGATGTCACGCGCAAGCGAACCTGTAAGAGGACCTTCGTTCATCTTCTCGTTGATACCCTTGAGGATAGCTGGCATGAAGCGCGCATCGATGGCACCGCCGACAACGCAGTTATAGTACTCGAGCTTACCGCCCCATGGGAGGTCATACTCTTCCTTGCCCTTGATGTTGAGGACTACTTCCTTGCCGTCTACCTTGAATCTGTTGCCCGGATCGACGCCTTCCTGGTAAGGAGCGATGAGGAGGTGTACCTCACCGAACTGACCGGCACCACCAGACTGCTTCTTGTGGCGGTAGTCTGCACAAGCGACCTTTGTGATAGTCTCACGGTAAGAAATCTTAGGAGCAGAGAACTCGATCTCAAGCTTGTTCTCGTTCTGGAGCCTCCACTTGAGGGTGTTCACGTGCTGCTCGCCCTGACCCTTGAGGATGGTCTGCTTCATCTCCTTGTGGTACTCGATGATGTATGTAGGGTCCTCGGCTGCGATTCTTGCCATAGCCTCGCTCACCTTCTCCTCGTCCTTCGCATCCTTTGCCTTTACTGCACAACGATACTTGTAATGAGGGAACTTGATATTAAGGTAAGCTATTTCAGAACCTGGAGTACAGAGGGTTACGTTTGTCTTTGCGGCGCGGAGCTTCACTGTACATCCGATGTCACCTGCAACGAGCTCTGTAACCTTCTCCTTCTTCTTACCAGCTACAGCATAGATGGCTGTGATCCTTTCCTTGTCGCCTGTTTCAGGGTTTTCAAGGTCCATGCCTTCTGTAAGCTTTCCTGACATTACCTTGAAGTAAGCTACTTCTCCAAGGTGCTGCTCTACAGCTGTCTTGTATATAAAGAGCGAAACAGGACCGTCCTGCTTGCACTCGATCTCTCTTCCATCCTTTGTAACACCGATACGCTCTGCTGGAGAAGCCGCTGTGCGGATCGTGAACTCCATGAGACGCTTTACACCGATGTCCTTCTTTGCAGAAAGGCAGAATACAGGCATCACATCACCCTGACGGATACCGATTCCGAGACCCTTTCTGATCTCATCCTCCGAAAGAACGCCCTGCTCGAAGAATGTCTCCATGAGTGTATCATCGTACTCAGCAGCGCGCTCGATGAGAGCATTTCTGAGCTCTTCTGCCTCGTCCACCTGGTCAGCCGGAATCTCAAGGTCCTCACGCTTTCCGGTGTCACCTGCGAAACGGTAATACTTCATCTTGAGAACGTCGATGAAACCGTCGAACTCAGGACCAGCGTTTACAGGATACTGGACCACTACCGGCTTGTTGCCGAATGTCTCTTTCATTGACTCGAGAGTTCCCTCCCAGTTTGCCTTTTCGCCGTCAAGCTGGTTGACAGCCACGATCATAGGGATCTTGTACTCCTTTGCGTAGCGCGAGAAGATCTGTGTTCCTACCTCAACGCCCTGCTGTGCATTGATCACAAGAACTCCTGTGTCACACACCTTGAATGCAGAAACAGCGCCACCTGCGAAGTCATCTGCACCCGGAGTGTCGATTATATTGAATTTTGTATCCATGAACTCTGCGTACAGCGGAGTCGCATAGATTGACCTCTGGTTGATCTGTTCGATCTCGGCATTGTCAGAAACTGTGTTCTTTGCCTCTACCGTACCTCTTCTGTCGATTACCTTACCTTCGTAAAGCATTGCTTCAGACAATGTGGTCTTACCTGACTTGGTGCTACCAAGCAGAACCACATTACGGATGTTTTGGGTTGTATAAGTCTTCATCAGTCTTTGTGTTATATTGTGTTATCTTGCAAATCTAATAAAAGAATGTTGCATTATCAATATTTCCACAAAGAATTTCCTGTATGTCTTCGGTAGACAAGCCGAAAGAATCATAAAGGTCATTGTCTGCATTGACCGGATCCGTATATAATCCGCCAATGCCTTTTCCTGTCAAAAGTCTGCCGCAAAGGTGCAGAAACCTGATGTCTTCATTCATAAGCGCATGTGTTTTAATACCTGCAAATCTGACTGACCGTGTCGGAAAATCCAAAATTTTGTGACGAAATCACCGGAAAACAGAGCAGTTTTTTCTTTTTTTTATCATTTTTTCCGTTTTTTAGCAAGAAAATCCGCGTATTCGCAAGAATTTCCGGTTTATAATCGGTTTCCATATAGGGTATTTTTGTCCATCAAACCAACTGTTTCAGCTATGGACAACACTTCGATAAAGAAAAATATCCGCAGCATCAGAAAAGCCCGGAAATATACGCAGGAAGAGATGGCTGACAAGATGGGTATGTCTCTGACCGCCTACCGGGACCTTGAAAAAGGCGAGACCTCAATTGTGAACACCAATCTCCGTAAAGTTGCAAGACTGCTTGACACCACGACTGAAGAACTTGTACTGGGATACCGTCCCATACAGATGGATGGACCGGGACTGGAAGATATAAAGGAAGAGTACACAGGAAGGATATCGGCTCTTGAAAAAAGGATAGCTGACCTTGAAAGACTGGTCCGGACACTCGAAGAAACGGTTGCCGCAAAAAACGAAATCATCACAATGCTCAAGAATTCGCTTGATGGGGACAAATAGATTGTGTATTTTTGCAGAATGCGCAATGAACCACATCTTTTGAATTATCTTCACGCCGGCCGGATCGAGGCCGGATGCGACGAAGCAGGAAGAGGCCCTTTGGCCGGCTCCGTTTTCGCGGCGGCCGTCATATTGCCGGAAGACTTCCACCATCCCCTGCTGAACGATTCAAAGCAGATGACCGAAAAGGCTCGCGACATCCTCCGCCCGATAATCGAGGCGGAAGCGGTCGCTTGGGCTGTGGAAGAGGTCAGCGCAGAAGAAATCGACACGATCAACATCCTCAACGCATCCATAACTGGAATGCAGAGGGCTGTCAGAAGACTTTCTGTCAAGCCGGAATTCCTCCTGATAGACGGCAACAAGTTCAAGCCGTTCGACGGATATGAATACCAATGCGTCGTAAAGGGAGACGGCAAGTTCGCGTCGATAGCCGCGGCATCGGTCCTGGCTAAGACATACAGGGACGAATACATGAGGAACCTGGCGAAGGAATATCCGCAGTACGGATGGGACCGGAACATGGGATATCCGACAAAGGAGCATATAGAAGCCATCATCAGACACGGCTATACGCCATATCACAGAAAGAGTTTCCATCTCAAACAGCTTGAACCAACATTATTTTAGATATGAAAAAGATTATCAGCATCATCACAGCGATGACAGTTTTCGCCGGCAGCGTTATCGCGGACGAGGGCATGTGGCTTCTGCCGCTTCTCGAAAAGATGAACGGAAAGGCGATGAAGGAACTGGGCTGCGAGCTCACTCCAAAGCAGATCTACGACATAAACAACAGCTCGATCAAGGACGCGATCGTGCAGTTCGGAGGCGGATGCACAGGCGAGATCGTCTCGAAGGAAGGCCTTCTCCTGACCAACCACCACTGCGGATACGGCAGCATCCAGAAGCTCAGCAGCGTGGAGCACGACTATCTCAAGGACGGATATTGGGCTATGAACAGAAACGAGGAACTTCCATGCGAAGGTCTTACGGTGACATTCCTTGAATACATGAAGGATGTGACTCCGATCATCGACAAGACCCTGAAGAAGGCACGCAAGGAGTATGGAGATGACCTTGAGAAGATCGAAGAGGCGCAGGTAAAGGTCATGACCGAACTCGCCGAAAAGGCAGAGAAGGAAAATCCTCATTGCCATGTGCAGGTGACGCAGTTCTACAACATGAACGTCTATTACCTTATAGTATATAAGACCTACAGCGACATCCGTTTCGTGGGAGCACCGCCTTCATCGATCGGAAAGTTCGGTGCAGATACGGACAACTGGATGTGGCCGCGCCACACAGGCGACTTCTCGATGTTCCGCGTCTACAGCGCTCCTGACGGAACGCCGGCAGACTACTCTCCTGAAAACGTTCCGCTCAATGCAAAGAACCATCTCAAGATATCGATGAACGGTGTCCAGGAAGGCGATTTCACCATGATAATGGGCTATCCCGGCCGTACGACCCGCTTCCAGACATCCCCTGAGCTGAAGCACCAGATCGAGCAGAACGACATCAGGATCGCCGCACGAACAGTGCGTCAGGACGTGATGCTCGAAGACATGCTCGCTGATCCGAAGGTGAAGATCCAGTATGCAAGCAAGTATTCGGGATCGACAAACGGATGGAAGAAGTGGCAGGGAATGAAGCTGGCCTTCGACAAGCTCGACATCATCGGAAGAGCGGAGCAGGAGGAAAAGGAATTCCAGGAGTGGGCTGAAGCAAAGGAAAGCCGCAAGGCAAAGTACGGAAAGGTGCTTGAAGACCTTGCGAACTCGGTAGAGGCCGGACGCGAAGCGAACAACGCCTTCACAAAGGCTTTGGAGACAGTATACAAGATAGAGTTGACAAACTTCGCACTTACCTTCAACATCCTCGCAAAGCGTGCGATATCAAGCGGCAAGGACACTCTTGATGCTCTCAACACCGTATATGAAGCTGTTGCAAGCCAGTATGGAGACTATTCCGTATCTACAGACAGGAAGGTCGCGAAGGCGCTTATGGAGCACTATCGCGAGATTGCTGATCCTAAGGACTATATAAAGAACATTTCGGAAGATTTCGCGACAATGGACATCAGCTGCTTTGTAGACAACATGTTCGATGCCAGTGCATTCACTTCCGCTGAAAGCCTGAAGGCCGCTATCGACGGCAAGGGAGCAGGAGTGCTTGACGATCCTGCAGTCAAGGTCGGAATGGCCATATATGAGGAATGTCTGAAGTCACAGACTCTGGCTTCCGCAGCAGACGAAGACCTGGCAAAGGCAAGACAGACCTACACTGCCGGACTTCTCGAGTGGAAGAAAGGTGAGCCGTCATATCCGGACGCAAACTTCACCATGCGTCTTACATACGGAACAGTAAAGGGATACTCACCGAAGGACGCAGTGGTCTACAAGCACTACACCACCCTAGACGGAGTGATGGAGAAGGAGGATCCGGACAATTGGGAATTCGTTGTCCCTGAAAAGCTTAAGGAGCTCTGGAAGAACAAGGACTACAGCTCGGCTGACGGTTTCCGCAATTATGGCACTCCTGACGGGAAGATGCCGACCTGCTTCCTGAGCAACAACGACATCACCGGAGGAAACTCCGGCAGCCCGATCATGAACTCGCGTGGCGAGCTCATCGGTCTTGCATTCGACGGAAACTGGGAGTCGATGAGCAGCGACGTGATGTTCGAGCCTGATCTCCAGAGATGCATCAACGTGGACATCCGCTATGTCCTCTTCATCATCGACAAGTTCGGCGGCGCCGGTCATCTGGTTGACGAAATGGATTTGGCATATTGGACAAGGTAACGATTATTGATTGAAATGAAGGAAAACGAAATAATGAAATGGCTCCTGGAAGTGGAGCATCCTGCAAAGGGAGAAAAGAACATCGTGGAACTCGGAATGGTCGAGAAGATAGAGACCGGCGAAGGCGCCGTGACAGTGACCCTCGCTTTCTCGAAGCACCGTGACCCTCTTGCGGAGTACCTGATCGGCAGCACCAAGGCAGCCATAATCCGCAACGCTCCTGCCGGAACCAAGGCGGAAGTAAAGACCGTCATCAAGGACGAAGCGCCTAAGAAGAAGCCGGGACTGGACCTTGGAGAAGAAGAACTGGCAGACGTGAAGCACATCATCGGTATCGCATCCGGAAAGGGCGGCGTAGGCAAATCGACCGTTTCGGTCAATCTTGCCGTCGCTCTCGCCCGCCTCGGATACAAGGTAGGACTCGCTGATGCCGACGTCTACGGTCCTTCGGTACCGAAGATGACCGCGACGGAAGGCTTGATGCCTGACGCAATCATGGATGGTGAAAAGGAAGTCATCCTTCCTATGGAGAAATACGGAGTGAAATGGATGTCCATCGGCTACTTCGCACGTCCGGAACAGGCCCTCATATGGAGAGGACCTATGGCATGCAATGCATTGAAACAGATGATTCTGCAGGTCCGCTGGGGAGAACTTGACTTCCTCCTCATCGACATGCCTCCGGGAACAGGCGACATCCATATCAGCCTCGTCCATGACATCCCTATGAAGGGAGCGGTAATCGTCAGCACACCGCAGGATGTCGCTCTCGCCGATGTGGAGAAGGGAGTCAACATGTTCCGCAACGAAAGCGTGAACAAGCCTATCTTCGGACTCGTGGAGAACATGGCATGGTTCACTCCTGCCGAGCATCCGGACGAAAAATACTATCTCTTCGGCAAGGACGGAGGCATCAGGATGGCGGAAAAATACGGTATTCCGCTCCTGGGGCAGATTCCTATCGTCCAGAGCATCCGCGAAGGTGGCGATGCAGGAGAACCAGCCGCATTGTCGACCCGCCCGGATGGGCTTGCCTTCGTCGCTCTGGCAGAAAAGCTTGCTGAAAGTCTGAAATAACCTGATTCAAAATCATAGACTATGAAAACATTAAGGCTCCCATTGATCTTTGCTCTCGCAGCAATTGCGGCAGCATGTACGACGACCCCGCAGCATACAGAACTTAAGGATGCTTATTCCGATAGTTTCATGATAGGCTGCGCTGTCAATCCGTTCCACACCAGCGGACGTCTGGAACAGGCAAACGAACTGATCCTCAAGCATTTCAATGCGATCTCTCCGGAGAACTGCCTGAAGCCTGAGGCTGTGCATCCGAGACCCGATGTATGGAACTTCAGAGATGCGGATGAATATGTTCAATATGGCGAGGACAATGACCTCTGGATTCTCGGCCACACCTTGGTATGGCACAACCAGACCCCTTCCTTCTATTGGGAGAACGCAGACGGGTCTCCGAAGACCCGGGAGGAACTCATCGAGACCATGAGGCAGCACATCGAGACCGTCGCAGGCAGATACGCAGGCCGCATAGACGCCTGGGACGTGGTCAATGAGATCATCGGAGAATTCGGCGAATACCGCAACAAAGGCTGGGTCAAGGCGTTCGGCGGCGACGGATATGAGGTCGTAAGGAATGCCTTCATCTTCGCAGACCGGTATGCTCCGGATGCCGAACTCTACTACAACGACTTCAACGTATGGAGACCGGCTCATGTAGACGGCATAGTCACCATGGTGAAGAAGCTTCAGGAGGAAGGCATCAGGATCGACGGAGTCGGCATCCAGGCCCATTGGGGACTCAATTATCCGAAGACGGAGTATATCGGGCATGCAATCGACACCCTCCATTCTCTCGGAGTCAAGGTGATGATCACCGAGCTTGATGTGGACGTGCTTCCGATCACAAGGGAAGGCCAGGTCATCGGACAGTCGCTGACAGACCCGCTCTACCAGCATGAGGAGTTCGAGGAATATCTGGATCCTTATAAGGACGGACTTCCTGCAGAGATCGAGCAGCAGCTTGCCGACAGATATGAGGAACTATTCCGCATATTCTACAACAGGCGCGACAAGATCGACCGTGTGACCCTTTGGGGACTGACGGATGATTCTTCATGGAAAAACGGCTATCCTGTGCCTGGCAGAACCAACTATCCTCTGCTCTGGAACAGGGACTACACCCCTCACAAGGCATTGAATTCCGTACTTTCCGTTCCGCAGAATTAAAAACTTTCACTACATTTGCGGCCGTTTTTTGAAAAACTTCGCAGTGTAGTGTATGAGATTCGGTAAATTAAGCAGACAGCTGGCATCGCTGGCAGGACCTATATTCATAGAGACCCTGCTGGTGATGATGCTTGGAGCTGTCGACACATTCATGCTGAGCAGACATTCCGACAACAGCGTAGCCGCGGTCGGAGTGGTAAATCAGCTCATGAATCTGGTATTCCTTCTCTTTGAGGTAATATCCCTCGGAACATCAATACTATGCTCGCAATATATAGGAGCGGGCAGAAGGGACAAGGTCATTCAAGTGGTCGGCATATCCCTGATGTTCAATCTTTTGTCAGGAATATTGATCAGCTGCTGTCTGTTATTCTTTGCAGAAGATCTGCTTCTGATGATGGGCCTCAGACCGGATCTCATGGCCTATGGGCTTCCATATATGAAGATAGTGGGTGGATTTGCGTTCTTCCAGGCTCTGTCGCTTTCACTGTCAGCTTCTCTCCGAAGCGCGGACAAGGCGAAATACCCTATGTATGTGTCCGTAGTGGTCAATATCCTCAACATCATCGGAAACTACACCCTCATCTTCGGTAAGTTCGGAATGCCGGCCCTCGGTGTAGAAGGAGCCGCGATATCGACCTCATTCTGCCGTTTCGTATCCGTGGTGATACTCTTCGTGGTATTGTTCAGGAAGCACATACCGGCATTTCCTAAGGAACTTTTCACTCCGTTCCCATGGATCGAACTGAAGAATCTTCTGAAGATCGGCATCCCGTCAGCCGGCGAGCATATGTCCTACAGCCTTTCGCAGGTCGTGATAACCTATTTCATCAACATGATCAGCAACCAGGCTCTGGCGACCAGGAGCTATGTGACCAATATCGTGATGTTCACATATATTTTCGCCCTTGCAATGGCCCAGGGAGGTGCCATCCTCATAGGACATCTAGTCGGAATGAACAAGATAAAGGCAGCCTACACCATAGGAAAGAGGGTTATGAGGTTAGGAGTAGCCATGTCAGTGAGCCTTTCGTTCCTGACCGCAATCTTCGGAAAGCATATTCTCGGCATGCTGACTTCCGACCCTTGGATCATAGCCACCGGATCAACGATACTATGGATCGAAATACTGCTTGAAAACGGCCGAGCCCTAAATTTCTTCGGTGTGAACTCCCTCAGAAGTGCCGGTGACATATACTTCCCAGTAATACTAGGAATCATCGTCATGTGGGGCGTACAGGTAGTCGGAAGCTATGTACTCGGCATAGGTTTCGGCTGGGGTCTCGTGGCCATGTGGGCAGTCTTCGCCCTCGACGAAAACATCCGCGGCCTCATCTTCGTCCATCGTTGGAACAGCTTCAGATGGGTCGGAAAGGCATTCGTTCAGGAAGTTCAACACCTGTGACAGCGGGGACCGGCGACGAGCCTCAAAAATAATTTATTAACAATCAATCAATTACACCAACAACATTATCGCCGGTACCCCACTTTAATAGGGGTACCGGCGATACAATGCTACCACAATTTACTGTATATCAACAAGTTATAAATAAATCCTGTCGCCGGTCTCTGCAAATGCCATCACCGCATCAATCGACGAACTGGGACTATACAGTCGTGTCAAACAAAATATTGTCTCTCAATAATTTACAGAAAATGCGTGCCGCCAATGGGGAGCACGCATTTTGCATATAGATATAATAATCAACGTGTTACAGAATATACCAAACCCCGTCGGTGGCGGAGCGGAGCATATTCCTATGCTCCTGCGGAGCGAGCCACTGACGGGGTCTGGTGTTTATATAAATCCCGGTCGGGACCAGGCGTGACGGATTATTTCACGCTGAACTTGTAGATGCAGCGGTGAGTGTAGGTCTCGCCCGGACGGAGAGTAGCTGCAGGCCACTCCGGCATGTTTGGCGAGTTTGGATAAAGCTGGGTCTCGATGCAGACAGAAGCCCTCATAGGGTACTTGATGCCATGCTTGCCCGGAACCTCACCTGTAAGGAAGTTTCCTGTGTAAACCTGTACGCCAGGCTGGTCTGTATACTCCTCAAGAAGGATTCCTGTCTCCGGAGAGTAAACGCTTACAGCAAGCTTGTTGATGTCGCCGGCTGTGTTGAGAACCCAGTTGTGGTCGTATCCGTTACCGAGAACGAGCTGCTCGTAGTCAGCGTTGATGTCCTGTCCGATAGGCTTCGGAGTGCGGAAATCAAACGGAGTACCCTCTACAGGACGCATTTCGCCGGTAGGGATGAGCTTGTCGTTAGCAGGAGTGAAAGTATCAGCATTCACATAAAGAACCATGTCCGTTCCCTCTTCAGCATGCTTTCCTGAAAGGCTGAAATAAGCATGGTTTGTCATGCTGAGGACAGTCGGCTTGTCGGTTGTTCCGCTGTATGTGATGTCGATGGCATTGTCGTCAGTGAGCTTGTAAGTGACCACTGCTGTAACTGTGCCAGGGAATCCCATATGGCCGTCAGGATCAACCATTGTAAGCTTGAGGGTCTGAGGATCTGTCTGCTCGGCCTCATAAACCTGGTACTGCCAGCCTTCTGCACCGCCGTGGAGGCAGTTCTCGCCGTCGTTCTGATTGAGAACGACCTTCTGGCCGTCAAGTTCGAAAGTACCGCCTGCGATACGGTTTGCATAACGTCCGATAGAAGCACCGAAGTCGCTTGCCTTGGTCATGTAGTCATTGATGTTGTCGAAACCGAGGATCACGTCCACCATGTTTCCGTCCTTGTCAGGAACCATCACAGAAACGAGACGTCCGCCGAAGTTTGTGATGCAGACCTCCATTCCGTTTGCATTTGTCAATGTATAGAGAGCGGTAGCCTTACCGTCCTTCTCGCCGACGAAAGCCTGCGGGTCGAGGCCTGAAAGGGTGAGAGCCGGCTTGGTTGAGCAAGCCACAATGCTGAGAGCGGCGATGGCTGCTCCGAAAAACTTATTTACTTTCATGAATGATCATATTTAAGATCCTTCACTTCGTTCAGGATGACAAAGTGAGTTCAGGATGACAAAGTGAAGGATTATAAAACTATTTTGTCTGTGATTCGATAAATCCGCCGAATGCGAGATAGTCATTGTAAAGATCGTCATATACCTTTACATTCTCTGCAATCGGCTGATATTCATGGGCAAAGCCTGAGTTCATGGCATCGCGGGCAGCCTCTACAGAAGGATATGCGCCTGCTGCTGTCGCTGCGCACATCGCAGCTCCAAGGGCGCATGCCTGGTCTGTGTTACATACCTTGATAGGCATGTTGAGGACGTCGCTGAGGGTCTGCATCACGAACGGAGACTTGAGAGCGATACCACCGATACCGATGACGCTGTCGATCCTCACGCCTTCGCGACGGAACCTCTCGACGATTGCGCGTGCACCGTATGCAGTCGCCTCGACAAGGGCGCGGAATATCATAGGAGCCGATGTTCCGAGGGTGATGCCTGCTATCGCTCCCTTGAGAAGCTGGTTGGCATCCGGAGTACGGCGTCCGTTCATCCAGTCAAGTGCAAGAACGGTGCTTTCGCCCGGCTTCATGGCCTCTGCCTCTTTTGTAAGGGCAGGGATGATCCTGTCACAAGCCTTCTCGAGAGCCTCTCCCTCAAGACCGGAAAGGTTCTTGAGCGGCCACTCGAGCACACGGCGGAACCATGCGTATACGTCGCCGAAGGCAGACTGACCTGCCTCAAGACCGATCATGCCAGGAATGACTGAACCGTCCACCTGACCGCAGATTCCCTTGATGAGCCTGTCACCGATCTCCTCTTTCGATGCAACCATGATGTCGCAGGTCGAAGTACCGATGATCCTGACGAAAGTATGCTCTGAAATATTTGCTCCGATAGCACCCATATGGCAGTCGAACTCGCTGACACCCACAACAACATCTGTCGTAAGTCCCAGTCTGTCAGCCCATTCCTGGGTAAGCTTTCCTACCGGCTTGTCTGCTGTCTGAGTATCTGTGAAGAGTCTGTCGCGGTATCCGTCAAGGAGCGGATCGAGGCTTGAGAGGAATTCCTGTGGAGGAAGTCCGCCCCATTTCTCATGCCACATCATCTTATGGCCGGCAGAGCATCTTGCTCGAACGATGTCCTTTGAAGACTTGACGCCTGTGATAAGGGCAGGCATCCAGTCGCAGTGCTCGACTACAGAATAAGCAGCATTGCGTACAGCCTCATCCTCGCGAAGCACATGGAGGATCTTTGCCCACCACCACTCTGATGAGTAGATGCCGCCTTCGTATGCTGTGTAATCCACTGCGCCTTCCTTATGGCATGCCTCGTTGATCTCGGCAGCCTCCTTTACAGCGGTATGGTCCTTCCAGAGGACGAACATCGCGTTAGGATTCTCTGCGAATTCAGGCTTGAGAGCCAATGGAGTGCCTGTTTCGTCTACGAAAGCCGGAGTAGATCCGGTCGTGTCGAAAGACATTCCGATGACATTCTCTGCAGTTCCTTCAGGACAAAGCGAAAGGGCTTCCTTCACGCTTGCCTCAAGCACTTCTATATAGTCCAGAGGATGCTGGCGCCATTTGTTCTCAAGCGGTGTGCAGTAAAGTCCCTTCTTCCAGCGCGGATAGTACTTTACCGAGGTTGCTACAGTCTTTCCTGTAGCGACCTCGACAACAAGGGCTCTGGCCGAGTCCGAACCATAGTCCAGACCGATTACGTATTTAGTGTCTGCCATGGCTATTTGAGAGCTTTGTTCAACATGTAGTATACTTCGTTGACCCTCATTTCCTTCTTGAAATCGGAAATGGTGGTCTTGTCGTCGATGACAAGCAGCTCAACATCAGCTATCTCCGCATAATCCTCCCAATACTCTGTAGTGAGGTCATATGAGAAGCTTGTATGGTGTGTTCCGCCTGCAAGCATCCATGCTGCAGCACCTACCTCGAAGCTTGGCTTCGGAATCCAGAGAGCGGAAGCTACAGGAAGCTTTGGAAGCGGCTTTGACTCGATGCACCTTACTTCGTTCACGATGAGACGGAAACGGTTGCCCATGTCCACTACTGTAGCTGCAACGCCGTCACCGGTCTTGCTTGTGAACACGAGGCGTGCGGTCTGGGTCTTGCGGACTCCGATACCGAGATGGTGAACCTCAAGTTTAGGCTTCACTGCTGCGATTGCAGGGCTGATCTCAAGCATATGTGCCTGAAGAAGAGCTGAATTAGCGCCGTCGAAGTGGATTGTGTAGTCCTCAAGGAATGAAGAACCCTTTGGAAGACCCTGGCCCATGTACCATGCAGTACGCACGAGAGCGGCTGTCTTCCAGTCACCTTCTCCGCCGAATCCGTAACCGTCAGCCATAAGGCGCTGTGAAGCAAGACCTGGAATCTGATCGAAGCCCTTGCCTGTCTCCTCTACGTTCACATCTCCGAGGTCATCGAAGTTGGATGTGAACGCCTTTGCACCGTATGCCTCGAGAACTGCACGGAGGGTAAGCTCAGCCTTTGCAGAGTTCCATACCTTCCTGTATGCCTCTGTAGCCTTGTCCTCAAGCTCAGGAGCATGGTCATATTCATTGAAATATACCTGTACGAGCTCGTCTACAGCCTTGTCCTCAACCTTCTCGAAGTAAGTCATCACTTCGCTGAAAGGTACATAGTCCACATGGAAACCGAAACGGATCTCAGCCTCGACCTTGTCACCGTCTGTAACGGCTACATTGTTCATCTGGTCTCCGAAACGGATGATCCTCATGTCCTGTGAGTCTGCCCAGGCTGCGGCAACCCTCTGCCATACGGCGATGCGCTCAAGGGTCTTAGGATCCTGCCAGTGGCCTACGACTGTCTTGCGGCCCTTGCGCAGGCGTGAGAGGATGTGTGCATACTCCCTGTCGCCGTGAGCGCTCTGGTTGAGGTTCATGAAGTCCATGTCCATGGTGTCCCAAGGAATCTCCTTGTTGAACTGGGTGTGGAGATGGAGGAGAGGCTTGCGTAGGATCTGCATTCCGTGGATCCACATCTTTGCAGGAGAGAATGTATGCATCCATGTGATCACACCGACGCACTTCTTGTCTGCTTCTGCAGCAGTCATGAGGTCAGCCACTTCCTTAGAAGAATTTGCTGTACCTTTATATACAACCTTGACAGGAAGAAGGCCGGAAGCGTTCATTCCGTCTACCATTGCTGAAGAGTGGCCGTCTACCTGTACCACTGCATCGCCTCCGTAAAGGAGCTGAGCTCCTGTTACGAACCATATTTCGTGATTTTCAAATGCTTTGATCATGATGTTATATCAGTTTAGCGTTATTTCTTTTTCTGTCCGTAGTAAGCATTCGGACCATGCTTGCGGTTGAAATGCTTCTCGATGAGAAGGTCATTCATCGTCAGATTCGGATTTACTCCATATGCGATGTACGCCATCTTGGCCACCTGCTCCATGACAACAGCATTGTGGACTGCGTCAAATGCATCCTTGCCCCATGAGAAAGGACCGTGGTTCTTTACCAGGACACCCGGAGTATGGACAGGATTCATGCCCTCGAAACGCTTGATGATGACATTGCCGGTCTCGAGCTCATATGCGCCCTTAACCTCTGCCTCAGTCATGCTTTCGGTGCATGGAATGGCCTTATGGAAATAATCCGCATGGGTCGTGCCAATGTTAGGGATGTCCCTTCCGGCCTGTGCCCATGCCGTTGCATATGTAGAATGGGTATGCACCACACCGCCGATCTCCGGCCATGCCCTGTAGAGGGCAAGGTGGGTCGGAGTGTCGGAAGAAGGGTTGAGGTCTCCCTCGACGATATTGCCGTCGAGGTCGACCACTACCATATCTTCCGGCTTCATGTTGTCATATGACACGCCGCTTGGCTTGATGACTACAAGACCCGTTTCACGGTCAATTGCAGACACGTTTCCCCAAGTGAATATCACAAGGCCATGCTCGACGAGCTCGAGGTTGGCCTTGCATACTTTAGATTTCAGTTCTTCCAGCATATTACCAAAGAGTTATGTAGAGGATCAGTGTAATGACGCCGATTGCAAGGGCCCCCCATGCATATTCCTTGCTTGTGTGGAAGAGCTTGAGGTCGATAGGAAGCGCCTTCACATCCATCTTCTTGTCATTTGCGTCTGACCAGAGCCATACAGCGTTGCAGCCTACGAGAACTCCGAAGAAGAAGAATGCCTGGAATCCGATGTCGTTGAGGTATGCTATGAAGTTGTTCTCAGGAGTTGCAGTCTCAGGAAGGCATGCACCCCAGATGGTCACGACAGCGGCAGCGACGATAAAGAACACGCCTGCACCGCCGATGATCTTCGCCCACTTCATCATGGTGTTCCTGTCTTTCTGCTCAGGAAGCTCGCATGAAACGAACTTCTTGTCGATCAGAGAGATGATCACGAACATTGTTACGAGGATGATGAAGATATAGCCGGCTCTGAGCTGGAAGGCAACGTCGCCAAGACATACCTTGAAGAGGATTCCGAGAGGAATGGTAGCGATTGCGGTCCATACGGCAGCCTTGTTGGAAGCACGCTTCCAGAGAAGACCGAGGCCGAATACTACGATGATACCCGGATAGATGAATCCTGAATACTCCTGGATATACTGGAAAGCCTGGTCGAGACCTCCGAGGAGAGGCTTCACAGCGATAGCGGCGATTACAAGAGCTGTAAGGGAAGTAAGACGGCCTACGTTCACGAGTTTCCTGTCGCCTGCTTCAGGGTTGATGTACTTCTTGTAGATATCCATTGTGAAGAGGGTCGATGTGGAGTTGAACATCGAAGCAAGCGATGAGATGATCGCTGCAGCAAGAGCTGCGAATGAAAGACCCTTCACTACAGGAGGTGCGAAGTTGCGGATGAGCCAAGGATAAGCGTCGTCGGCCACATTGATCGAGCCCTGGAGCATTGCGAACTGGTCAGCATGCTGGGTCATGTAGTATGCGCATACGCCAGGAAGCACAACGATGAAAGGAATCACGAGCTTGAGGAGACCTGCGAAAACGAGACCCTTCTGCGCCTCGTTGACGCTCTTTGCAGCAAGACCCTTCTGGATGATGTACTGGTTGAATCCCCAGTAGCCGAGGTTTGTAAGCCATACGGCACCTACCACAGCCACGATACCGGGCACATTCGCGAATGCGCTAGGATTGTGCGACTGCTGGATCACAAGGTGGAAGTGCGTGTCCTTTGCGTATTCGCCTGTCGTAAGGGTTGTGTACACATTCCTGAGACCTTCCATTGCAGCACCGTCGCCGGCAGCCTTGAGTGCGAACCATGCTGTGATGAGACCGCCACCGACAAGGAAGAACACCTGCATCACGTCAGTCCATGCAACTGAAGCGAGACCGCCGTAGATAGAATAGATACCGGCCACGAGGAAGAGGAACACCACGATGATCATCCTCATCGAGATCATTGTCTCACCGAATGCTACATACACGCCCTGAAGACCGAGGATCTGCTCGATTGCAAGAGCTCCGAGCCATGCCACTGAAGTAAGGTTCACAAAGACATAGAGGAAGAGCCAGAGTACAGAGAATGCCAGACCTACTCCGTCGCTGTACCTCTCGCGGAGGAACTGAGGGATTGTGAAGATCTTCTGCTTGAGCATCACAGGAAGCAGGAACTTTCCGATCACGATCAGCGTCACAGCTGCCATGATCTCGTATGCCGC
This sequence comes from Bacteroidales bacterium, assembly GCA_017461285.1. The sequence goes on from JAFTYS010000011.1 coordinate 32,624, forward strand.
AGTGGCGATACCGTCGCGGAAACCTGTTCCGGACATACCGATGAACTGCTCTGCAGAGATGTTCGCCGCAATCAGGGAGGCACCTACTGCCCACCAAGTCAATGTGTTACCTGCGAGGAAGTAGTCATTTGCACTCTTTTCCTCACCTTTTTTCGTACGGCCCAGGAACAGACCGAGAGCAACGAGGACAACAAGATAGATGACCAGAATCACAAGGTCGATCGTCCTGAATCCTGACGCTCCGATGGCGGCACCGAGATCGATCGATCTCATGGTTTCGCCGAATTGCTGTACAAAATTCATAAGGTTTAATATTAGTTTAGTTGTTAATTTATGTATTGCGGTGTTAAATCAAGCAAATATAATCATATTTGGGTGAAGAATCAACTCTTGCGCATATCAGATTACGACAAAATCATCTCTTTCTTGCAAAAATTGTCCAAACGATACGGGAATACATTATTATGGACGATTGTAGCATCAATTAAGAAAAAACACTATTGCCTATGGCAAAAATATATCGGAAATTTGCATATGACACTAAAATTCAAATAAACCACCATACATTCATATGAAAAGAATCATGTTTCTGGCCTTCTGCGGGCTTACGATGCTTGCTTCCCTCTGCTCTTGCGGCAACGGTTCCGAAGCGAAGAAGTGTATCAAGGACATAGAAAAGGTTGCCGTAAAGTCTCCGGAAGGAACTGTTCCCAGACTTCCTTATCAGCTTTGGGTGACCTATAACGACGGTACCGGCGCATACCGTCAGGTCCGCTGGAGCAACGCTGCTCTTGCTGTCGAGAAAGAACAATCAGATCCTACTCTCTATCCTGCAGGAAAGAAGTACACCATCGAAGGACACATCATCGGAGACAACACCACTCCAAAGGGTTATCCTGTGACTGCAAAGATAACAGTTGTCGACAGTGAATATGAGGTTCCGGGCAACACTCTCAAGGCCGAGCCGCTTCCTCTTGACAAGGTCGTGATCAACGGCGACAACCGCCTCACCTCAAACCGTGACATGCTCATTGAACAGGTTCTCAGCTGGGACATCACCCAGCAGCTCTACAACTACCGTGACACTTACGGCATGAGCACAAAGGGCTACACGGAGGCCGACGGCTGGGACTCCCCTACGACAAAGCTCAAGGGACATGGTTCAGGCCATTACATGTCAGCTCTTGCATTTGCATTCGCCAGTGCTGTCAAGCCGGAACACAAGGCAGCTCTACGCGAGAGAATGAAGAGAATGACCGACGAACTCCGCGCGTGTCAGGAGAAGACATTCGTATGGAACGACGAACTCGGAAGATACTGGGAGGCAAGGGATTTTGCACCGGAAGAAGAGCTCCGCAGCATGCAGGGAACATGGAAGGCTTTCGACAAGCATAAGAAGGAATGGGCGAAGTACGGATACGGATACATCAACGCTATCCCAGCACACCACCCTGTACTCATCGAGATGTACCGCGGTTACAATAACGAGAACTGGGTATGGGCTCCATACTATTCCATCCACAAGCAGCTTGCCGGTCTGATCGACATTGCCACATATGTTGACGATCCTGCAATCGCAGAGAAGGCCCTCACTATAGCTACAGACATGGGTCTCTGGATATGGAACCGCCTCAGCCACAGGACTTTTGTAAACACCGAAGGAACTCAGGAAGAGCGCCGCGCCGTTCCGGGCAACCGTTATGAAATGTGGAACATGTACATCGCAGGTGAGGACGGAGGTACAGGCGAATCGCTTGCACGCCTCGCAATGCTCACAGACGACCAGACAAAGAAGGCACGTCTGCTTGAAGCTTCGAACTATTTCGACAGTCCTGCATTCTACGATCCGCTTTCAATCAATGTGGATGACATCCGCACACGTCATGCAAACCAGCATATCCCTAAGATCATCAGCGCATTGAAGAGCTATGTGGGCAACAACAACCCATATTACTACAACATCGCCATCAACTTCTGGAACATGGTTCAGGGACGCTATGCGTATTCTACCGGCGGTGTAGGTAACGTCGAGATGTTCCGCCAGCCTTACACACAGATCCTCAGCATGAACACCAACGTTCATTCTGACAGTCATGGCAACCTCTACCCTAATCCGACCCTCAACGAGACGTGCTGCGTATACAACCTCGCAAAGCTCACAAAGGACCTCAACTGCTTTGATCCGGACGATGCTCGCTACATGGACTACTACGAGCGAGTCCTCTACAACCAGCTCGTCGGTTCGGTTGATCCTCACCATTACGGTGTGACATACCATTATGCGGTAGGACTTGACGCAAGCAAGCCTTTCGGCAGCGAGACTCCACAGTCAACATGCTGCGGCGGCACCGGTTCTGAGAACCATACAAGATATCAGGAGGCGGCATACTTCGTGAACGACAATACCGTATGGGTCGCTCTCTACATGCCTACCACGGCGACATGGGATGCAAAGGGCGTGATGCTTACTCAGGACTGTCTCTGGCCAGCAGAAAAATCTGCAATCACAGTCAAAGGTTCGGCAGACTTCTCAATGAAGCTCCGCGTACCGTATTGGGCGACAGAGGGATTCGACGTGAAGCTCAACGGCAAGTCTATAGCAAAGACATACCAGCCTTGCTCATACGTGGAGATTCCTGAGCGCAGATGGAATGAAGATGATGTCGTGGAGGTAATCATGCCTTTTGTAAAGCACATACATTATGGTCCTGACAAGATGACTGTCGCGGCTACAGGTATGAATGAGACCAATACGGTATTCACCCCGATGTGGGTAGGTACGCTCATGTACGGTCCTCTCGCAATGTCAACAGACGCTGTAAGAAGCTGGGATGATGCTCTTCTCAACCTTGATTCGTCACTCGAGTGCGTACAGGCGAACGCTCCTACGACCGGGACCGGTACAGACGGAAACATATACACCCTCACAGTAGGCGACATGACATTCTATCCTGACTACTACCTCTGCGAGCACTCTACACGCTACCTCCGCATCAATATGGACAATGCTCTTGAGAACGCTTCAGCAGCCGGTATCATTGACAAGTCTGCTCTTGAAGAGGGCGTTATCCTCGCAAGATCACGCAAGGAGGCTCAAGAGGCTTGGCATGCTATGGAAGTAAAGGTTCCCGATCACGCTCCATGGGCTCCACACGCATACGGAAGAATGGTAGAGCAGCTTGCAAAAGCTGAGGATATCCTCACAGGCAAGGAGTTCACTCAGGATGATGTGAACAATGCGACCGCCCTTCTCAACGCAGCTATCAACACAATGCGTCCTGGAAACCTTCCTGAACTTGAGGACCTCAACGAACTTCTCCAGCTTGTAAAGGATGCGAAGGACAAGAACGATCCAAAGCAGAAAGAGGCTCTCGACTATGCGGAAATGGTCATCAGATATGTAAGCAACGGCTCAGGTACAATGGATATGATCATCAAGGCCGTCAGCCAATTGAAATGATATCACGTACGGGTTAAGTGAATATAATAAAATGGTTAGATGTGAATTGCGAGCCTCCTTGATGGAGGCTCGCGATTTTTTACTGTTCAGCAACTTTGGCAGCAAATTCACCCGGCTTCATGCCGAACTGCTTGTAGAAGCATTTCGA
>JAFTYS010000072.1 GCA_017461285.1 Bacteroidales bacterium
ACAGGATATTGCCCGTGTCTTCAAGACTCTGGTTCTACACGGAGACAGGACCGGGCATATAGTATGTGTCGTTCCTGGAAACGGAGAGGTCGACCTGAAGGCTCTGGCAAAGGCATCAGGCAACAAGAAGGTCGAGATGATAGCGATGAAGGATCTTCTCGGGGTCACAGGATACATCCGCGGAGGCTGCTCCCCTGTCGGCATGAAGAAGCGCTTCCCTACATTTTTCCATACCACAGCCTTGGATTTCGACACGATCTATGTCAGCGCAGGCGTCAGAGGACTGCAGCTGGAAATAGCCCCGTCCGACCTGATCGGCTTTGTCGGAGCCACAGTCGCTTCAGTCGCCACCGACCCTGAATGACTTTTTTTCAATATCCATGGTACATTTTCGGAAAAATTGCATCTATTATATGTAATCTTGCCGATATGAAACGAACTTACCTCCATTTTCTGTCCGCCACACTGCTCCTGCTCGTCCTTACGGGCGGGAAGATTTCCGCACAGCCGGAGTGGACAAAAGACCGTCTGGACATCAACGTGGCCATATCCGGAGCTCCTTTGTACGCTTTCAGCGACTATACCTATGGAGCGGAATATTTCTACAACGAAGTCGGATATCTGACCGATCTCTACACCGGAAACATAAAATCCAGGACATACGGATTCTACTCCGCCGACGCGGCATACCGCCTGGGAAAACGCTGGGCCGTGATGCTCAATTCGGGCTACAGCCGTCTGGATGCGGATTTCTTTGACCCCGCCACCAAGGAACATCTCAAAAGCGAGGCCGACAATTTCTTCTCGATCATGCCAGGCATACGCTTCTATTGGAAGGACACGCCGGGTTTCAAGTTCTACAGTTCCCTCTACATGGGCTTGATGCTCCACAACAGAAGCCTGGACTACTGGAAAGCATCCAACTATGACAAGGATCTTTTCGGATTTCAGGTGACATTCGCCGGATTCCAGTTTGGAAAGAGAAAGGTCTACGGGGTGACCGAACTCGGAGCAGGAGACCTTTCCATGGGCATTCCTTTGGGAATACGTCTTGGTGTCGGATATAGATTTTAAGCCATGAGAAAGTTATTTACATACATAGCAATACTTGCTTTAACCTCTTGCACTATAATCAATTACGAGAGGGAGATGGGAACGTTTGACGACTACATGAGAGGAGTCATGCTGAAGTATGGATTCGGAACGGATGAGGCCCTGGGCGACATGCTTGAGGCAGACCACTGCCTTTTCGGAATGGGCGACGACTCTTACTATACGATGCTTGAGAACAATGTTTGGCTCATACCACGTATCGATACGGTCCGGACAGACGGACGGACGTTCTCCTGCGAAGGATCAACATGGACCCTGTCGAAAAGAGATTACACGAGCGGCGACCTGAAGACATATACATTCACCCGCACGTCCACAGGCTGGGAAGGAAAGTTAAAGGAGACCCTTCATGGATACTGGAAAGACCACATCAAGAACTTCAGCTGCACGATGGAGATAAGGGTCGAGGAAAACGGCGGTGATCACATTTTCCACATCAAAGGCGAAAGGATCGAGGACAAATATTCATCGAGATTCAGCACCACCCCGGAAGGAATGTGCGGCAAAAGCGGCTGCTTCACAGTAGAAACATTCATAAACGGAGATCCGGTCCACAGCGGAAGCATCTCATTCAAAGAAAAGTCCTATATTTGCACTGTATTCTGATAGAGAATAAGATTAGACTAACCACACACATATGATCAGAAAAGTGCTTTTTACAGGACTGTGGATTTTATGCCCTATACTATCCGCAGCACAGATAAATCCGCCAAAACAGACCGACACATTATACATCACATCGTTGAAATACAACCATATGGAAGTCGAAGAGGAAGATTGGCCATGCGAGGTCATCTATCGTTCGTCCAAAGACTTCCGCATCGGAGAAAAGACGTTCAACATCCTGGATTTCAACAAGTGGGGCAACAACATCCATTACTCGATCAGTAATCCGAACGACAGCATGGGTAACGTCATGGACCTGTGGATAACTACAGGCAACAAGAAGAAGGTATCCATGATTCTCTTCGGAGGATACGAATTCTCATGCTCGACAAACAGGGTTCTTCCTGTCGAAAATTCATTTGCCAAGCCGGCTGTCATGTCCTACACTCTTGACGGACGAGATGCCCTTCATCTGGATTTTCCGGAATTTCATTGCAGAGCAGACGGAGAGGTCCATGTCCTCATACATGTAGATCGATCTGGCCGCGTAATCAGCGCCAAGGTGATCGATGACTTGTCGTCCAAAAGCCAATGCCTCAGGTTCTTCGCTGTCAGAGCGGCAAGTTCATCGATATTTTCACCTTTAAAAGACGCCTCACCAGCTCAGGCCGGTGAAATCACATACAGATTCCTTACTAAGAAATAGCAGATTCAGGTGATGATTTATACATTGAAAGTGTTGATTATACCACTAAGGATATGACTGATATCCATTGTGGCGGATGAACATCAGAATGTTATGCCCGCACTGTATTCAAGACAATATGAGCGGTCGAAATAATGAGTCCTCATTCCAAATCCAAGGAAGGCCTGACCTGTCTTGAACGAAGGCAGATGGTAACGCATGCCTACACGCTGGAAACATTTGCTCATATCCTCCACGAGACCTGTCTTCTTGAATGTGTACATGCCCAATGCGAAATTGACGGAAAAATCCGCATAATGGAGATTCTGGATGAGATGGACGGAGGTATAGAATGGCGAATATCCTTCCAGATCTTCCTGTCCTCTGAGCAGCAGGTCCATTTCCCTATATGCATTGTCGGCATAGTTTCCTTCGATGCCCAGGCCTGTCGACAGCATCCTGTGGTATCTCCATGAGGCTTCAACGCCAAGAATCGCCCTGAGGCGGAACTTCACCGGATATGCTTCGGGACCTTTTGCATTGAGCTCCCAGTCGCAGCTATGACCACCGAAGGCAGTATAGACATTCCATTTAAGGTCCTTGGAATACTCCGGCTTTTCCAGCCTGATCTTCCTGTCTGTTTCCTGAGCAGCCAGGTAATATTTCAGCTTCGCACCCGCTGCAGCCTGATTGGTACCCAGATTCGGAACGCTGGTCATGCCTGTGGAATGGTGGACAAAATAGCCGGTCAAAGCCATCTCCCAATGAGGATGGAAACGCACAGAAGCTTCCACTCCGGCTGCCAGATTGGCAACGATATTGGAACCTATGAACTTGTTGACGTCATTTCTTCTCGGACTGTATTTGTCTGTGGTATAGGACATTCCAAGTTCAAGAACCGGTCCGACGGAAAAGATTCCGGCACGGAAGAAGTCAAATTCCGTAGCAAGATAAAGATTGTAGAAGTCACCCATGTTTGTTCCGGGCTTTGTCTTCATGAAATCAGCATTATCATATGAAAAGCCAAGTGACAGGCTAGGATAATTATAGGCGTTCGACCACCAGCTGCTGTCTGAAGGATGTGTGTCAAAGCCCACCTGCACACCTGTCAGGATGGAGCCGTAAGTATACAGCATATCATTATGGATGCCGTGCCAGTCCAGCATATACTGGTAACGCGAGTGCACG
>JAFTYS010000073.1 GCA_017461285.1 Bacteroidales bacterium
CTACAGCGAATGGTGTGACCAGCTTGACCGTACCGACAGGAAATACAGGAAGAGCGTAATGCGCGGAACATATGAGGAATGGTTCGCCCAGACAGTCGAGGGAGCCGCAGAAGTATATGATTATGTGGAAAGAAGCGGCGAGATAATACCGGTACTTTCATATCAGTTCGTGTATGATTTCTCACCTCTGCTCGAAGAACAGCTTCTGCTGGCCGGCTACAGGCTTGCATATGTTCTGAACAGCATATTCTAGACAGAAAGGGACTTCCGGCCGGAAGTCCCTTTTTTTGAGCGGGTAACGGGGGTCGAACCCGCGGCCCTCGGCTTGGGAAGCCGATGCTCTACCACTGAGCTATACCCGCATAATTATCTGCAAATATTGCAAATTTCAGGCAGAATTCAAATCAGATCGGCCTTAATTCATCCTGGATTGCTCCATCTGATACAGTAATCACACGTATAGACGGCCTGGCATCACCTATCTGAAAGGCTACCGAAGTAGTGGTCCTTACCGGCATGGTTCCGTATGCACCTTCCGCATTGTTGTGCCTGTGTCCGGCATAAACAGCATCTACTCCCTTATCCCCGAACAGGTCGAAATACGCCTACCTCTTGTCTTTCTGGATCTGGAAATATCCGTCTTCCTCATCGATCGAAGACATGAAGAACGGATGATGCGCAAACACAATGGATACTTCATATTCCTTCAGGAGAACCTCTGACAGCCATTCCTTCTGTTCAGCCTCTCGCGGATCATTGTATTTTATAAGGTTGGAATTGATGCCGACAAGCCTCACTCCCCTTTCCGCAAAGACGAACCGGTCTTCCCCGTAACGGCTTGTGAATGGCGTAGAATCGACATTCCCCTCGCTTATGACCACATCATGATTTCCCGGCAGATGGAATACATTGACCGACTTGTCTATACCTGAAATGATCTCGGCAAAAGCAGTCCATTGCTCCTTGTCAGCAGCATGATTGACCTGATCGCCGGTAAATACTACAGCATCAGGCCTGATGTCATTTATCATTTCCACCGCCTTCTTCAGACATTCCGACTCATAAGTAAGGTCATTTACATACTCCGTTCCCTCCTTCTGACTTACATCTGCAGCGGTAAATCCCAGCTGGGCATCAGCCACCTGGACAATAATATAAGGGTCAGACGAACATGCCGTAATGACAGCCGCCATGACGAGATAAAGAATCCGTTTCATGATTTATCTGATTGAGATGCCTTTCCAGCTTGAAGGAACAGGGGCCTCAATGGTCATCTCTTCCTTCTTTACTGGATGGACAAATGTTATCCGGCGGGCATGAAGCGAGATGCCTCCGTCAGGATTTGAGCGCGGAGCGCCATATTTAAGGTCTCCCTTGATCGGACAGCCAAGGTTCGATAACTGGCAGCGGATCTGATGGTGACGGCCGGTCAGGAGTTCGACCTCCACAAGCCAGTAGCGGTCCGTCCTGTCGATCTGTCTGTAATTAAGTTTTGCAAGCTTCGCGTCCTTACGGGCCGAGCCGGGACGGCATATATATGACTTGTTCTGCTTCTCGTTACGCCACATCATATCTTCCAGGCGGCCTTCCGCCGGCTTCGGCTCCGCGCACACAAGCGCCCAATAGAACTTATGCACATCAGAGTCACGTAACATGGCATTCAGGCGTTCCAGGGCCTTGGATGTTTTGGCCAGAACCACTATTCCGCTGACAGGACGGTCCAGACGGTGAGGAAGGCCCATGAAGACCTGTCCCGGCTTGGCATCACGCTGCGCGATGAATGCCTTGTATGTCTCGGTCAGAGGCTCATCGGAAGTCTTGTCGCCCTGGACGATCTCCCCCACCTTCTTGTTCACCACAAGAAGATGATTGTCTTCATAAAGTATTCTTGATGCGAGGTCATTGAATTCCCCGGCTGATAATTGACGATATATCATAATATTTTTATAGATCCTCACGTCGCTGCGCTCCTCAGGATGACAGTGGGGCACTGC
>JAFTYS010000074.1 GCA_017461285.1 Bacteroidales bacterium
GCGGTGAGGATCCACCTCTTCCCATTCCGAACAGAGAAGTTAAGCTCACCATCGCCGATGGTACTGCCCCACCAGGTGGGAGAGTAGGTAGCTGCCACTTTCTTATACGACACCCTGTCATCATCCGATGACGGGGTGTTTTGCTGTATGGCAGGAAGTTTGAAAATAAGCCTGATATTAATTATTTAAATGTCAGTATATGAAGATCAGACATATTTATGCTCGTGAGATACTTGATTCACGCGGCGCGCCGACTGTTCATGCAGAAGTAATCCTGGATTCAGGAGTCAAAGGCTCTGCATCTGTACCTTCAGGCGCTTCTACAGGAATGAATGAAGCCCTAGAACTCAGGGATGGAGATCCTGCACGATATTTCGGCAAAGGAGTCTTGAAAGCAGTTTCAAATGTAAACGAAATAATCGCTCCTGCTCTTGCAGGGATGTGTGTCTTCGAGCAGATTGCGATAGACCGCATGATGATTGAACTGGATGGAACCTCAAATAAGTCCAGGCTTGGTGCGAATGCCATTCTTGCGGTTTCCCTTGCATGTGCCAGAGCTGCTTCGAATTGCCTGAATACTCCGTTGTATCGCTATCTGGGAGCGCCGAACTCCAATGTGCTTCCGATTCCTATGATGAATATTATCAATGGGGGCTCACATAGTGACTCACCTATAGCATTTCAGGAATTCATGATCAGGCCAGTAGGGGCGATGTCTTTTCGTGAAGGACTCCGGATGGGAACGGAAGTCTTCCATAGCCTGAAGTCAGTTCTTAAATCTAGGGGACTCTCGACCGCTGTCGGAGATGAAGGTGGCTTTGCTCCGACTCTTCAAAGCACAGAACAGGCTCTGGATCTGATAATCGAATCAGTTTACAAAGCCGGTTATCTGCCAAGCCGTGACATTACCCTTGCATTGGATTGTGCCTCTTCTGAATTTTATAAGGATTACAGGTATGACTACAAGATATTTGAAGGAGAGAATGCCAAAGTTCTCGACAGAGACGGTCAGATCGCATATCTCAAATCCTTGATGGACAAGTATCCTATAGATTCTGTAGAAGACGGCATGGCCGAGAATGACTGGATCGGATGGGAACTGCTGACTGCAGAAACCGGAGACAGATGCCAGCTTGTCGGAGATGATCTTTTCGTGACCAATGTAGAATATCTGTCTAAAGGAATCAAGACAGGATCGGCCAATGCGATACTGGTGAAACTCAATCAGATAGGCACTTTGACCGAAACTCTTGAAGCAATTGCGATGGCCCAGAGGAACGGATATAAGACCATCATCTCACATCGCTCAGGGGAGACAGAAGACACCTTCATAGCAGATCTTGCTGTAGCTACAAACAGCGGTCAGATCAAGACAGGATCCTTGAGCCGTTCTGAAAGAATAGCCAAATACAACCGTCTGTTACAGATAGAAGATGAACTCAATGGATATTCAGTCTATGGTCTTCCTGTATAGATGCATATATAATGAAAAACGCCTTTCAGTCTGAAAGGCGTTTTTTGTGGAGATAGTCGGAGTCGAACCGACGACTTCCTGCTTGCAAAGCAGGCGCTCTAGCCAACTGAGCTATACCCCCGTCTTGTTTGCGGATGCAAATATGATACTTTTTTTTGAAATAGTCAAATATTTCTGAGAATTATGCCGAAATTCTTCTGATTACCATCTTTGCAAGACTTCCGAATACCCATCCGGCCATAGCGCCAATGCATATTCCGACAATCACATCACCAAGAAAATGCTTGCCGACGAAAATGCGGCTTATTGCGACCAATGTCGCCCATATGTACATCCAGGCCGCGTATCCTCTGTATTTGAGCCTATTGTCTGTGCGCAGACCTATCAATGTGCTGGTCGCCAGTCCGAATGCATTTGCTGCATGAGCGGAGAAGAAACTGAATTGCCCTCCGCTTTCCAGGATATGCAGCCCGTTGTGAAGCATGAACGGGTCATGACATGGTCTCAATCTTTCTGTAAGAGCCTTTATGAAATTTGATGACTGGTCGCAGAATCCGAATGTGAGGGCGGCGGCTGCGACTACGATGAGCCCTTTCTTCCATCCGAGTCTTTGTATCAGGAATGCTACGATTATTATATACATCGGCACCCAGATGGGGATGTTTGAAAACGTTTCCCATATCGGGTCTGTGAATGCAGAATGCCAGCTGTTGACCTCCAGGGTCGCCAGCTGGTCTGCCTTCTCAAGTGTCTGCCAGATGCTCATGTTACAGGATCATTTCGTTTTCGTCACCGGGGAAGAGCACAACAGGAGCGTCTTCTTCTTCCACTTCACGGTGGAGGGCTTCCCAGAGGAGGTCTTTAAGCTCTTTGATGCCTTCCTGAGTGAATGAAGATATGAATACATGCGGAAGATCGGTCGGAAGCTGGGCTTCGATCTCTGATTTCAACTGATCGTCAAGCATGTCGGATTTTGTGATGGCAAGAACCCTGTCTTTGACAAGTAGCTCAGGATTGTATTCACGCAGCTCGTTCAGAAGCACTTCATATCCTTCCTTGATGTCGTCCTGATCGGCTGCGACCATGAACAGAAGTATGGAGTTGCGTTCGATATGCCTGAGGAATCTCATTCCTATTCCCTTGCCTTCGTGAGCACCTTCGATGATACCCGGAATATCCGCCATTACGAAGGACTTGTCGTCATAGTAGCTGACGATTCCCAGGTTCGGCTCCAATGTGGTGAAAGGGTAGTCTGCGATCTTCGGACGCGCCGCCGATACGGTAGAAAGAAGAGTGGATTTGCCCGCATTAGGGAATCCTACCAGACCTACGTCCGCGAGAAGCTTCAGTTCGAGGATGAACCATCCTTCTTCGTAAGGCTCTCCAGGCTGTGAATATCTAGGGGTCTGGTTGGTCGCTGTCTTGAAATTGTTGTTTCCAAGTCCGCCTCTGCCACCCTTGACGAGGATCTTTTCCTCGTATGGCTCAACGAGTTCAAAGAGGATCTCTCCTGTTTCCGCATCTTTTGCAACGGTGCCGAGAGGAACGTCCAGATATATGTCTTCTCCGTTCTTTCCTTTCTGGAGCTGTCCGCTTCCGGCACCTCCGTGCTCTGCCATGATATGCTTGCGGTACTTCAGGTGGATGAGCGTCCAGAACTGAGGATTCGCGCGAAGGATGATGTGTCCTCCTCTTCCTCCGTCACCTCCGTCAGGGCCTCCCTTAGGAACATATTTCTCCCTCCTCATGTGCGTAGAACCCGCACCTCCATTGCCGGAACGGCAATAGATCTTTACATAGTCTATGAAATTGCTGTCTGCCATGATATGTTATAATTATCGTTCGATAATATATACTTCTTTTTGTACAAAAGATTACAGTTGCAAAGTTAACATTTCTTTTCATTAAGGCACAATCACCTTCAGGGCGTGCTCGATAATCTTTATGTCGATCTTTTCGCCTGCTTCGAACCAGTCGCCGTCTGCGTGGGCTGGGCCAGGCTTTTCGCGCGTTATCTTTATGTCCTTGCCTTTGTAGCAGTGGATGTTCGGAGCTTTGTCTACAGTTCCGCTGACAAGCATCAGCCCAAGAACTGGTATCTCAATGTCATGGAAGTCTTCCACGATCGTTATGTCGAGGATTCCGTCACTGCAGTCGGCAAGGGGAGTTACTTTTGCCGAATGGCCCCATCTGTCGGAATTCCCTACCGTGATCATCACTGCTTCATGCTCGGACTTCTGTCCGTCTATTTCGATGGTGAACCTTTCTGCCTTATGGTCCTTCCAGGATATGATCGCCTGTTCAAGATAGCTGACAAGCCCTCTCTTCCCTGATTTTGCAAACCGCTCGCTTACTATTGCATCAAGTCCTACTCCGCATACGGAGAAGAAGTATCTTCCGTTTATGATGCCGGCGTCCATAGGCTGGACCTTGCCGGCTTCTATGATCCGCAGGCTCCTGTTTATGTCGTGGTTCAGTCCCAGATGCAAGGCTAAGCCGTCTCCGCTGCCTTTTGGTATGATTCCAAGAGTCTTGTCTGTTCCCATCAGACCGCGTGCAACCTCGTTGACTGTTCCATCTCCTCCTACTGCAACCACTATTTCTTCTTCAGCTTCGCGTGCAAGCTTCTCTGCGTGGCCGGCGTACTCCGTATAGACGACCCTGCAGTCCTTTTTCTTAAGTCTGCTGACGATGCCGGTCTTGCTGCCGTGTCCGGATATAGGGTTTACTATAAACAGTATCATTCGAATATATTCTTGTCTTCGTCGTAAATCGGGCTTTCCACTCCCAGGAAGTTCAATATGCTGTGGAAGACATGGTACTGTCCCACCTTTTCAAGCTGTTTTATGTTCGTATCTTCATCAGAGTCCCAGACAATGAACGGAATCTCCACCTGTTCCTTCGGTGCCATCGACATCGGCACTCCGTGCATGTAGAGATTGTTTTCGCCCAATGATTCCCCATGGTCAGAAACATACATCATGCAGCAGCGGCGATCAGGAATCTCCTTCAGAACTTCGATTACAGAATGTATCAGCCAGTCGGTATAAATGATGGTATTGTCGTAGGAGTTCATGAGTTCATCATGGTCGGCCTTCGACATTTCCACTGTCGTACAAACGGGCGTAAACGTTTCGAACTCAGCAGGATACTTCTTGAAGTATGTCGGTCCATGGCTTGTGTTCGTATGTATGATTACGAGTGTCTTCGCCTTTTCCGAATTCAGGATGTCTTCCTTCAGACCTTCCAGAAGGATGCCGTCATATCTGTCGTCAGCTTCAGGGAATCTGGCCTTCAGGTCCTTCACCTTATAGTATTTGCCGATATGTACAGGAGGCTCTCCCCAGTTGCTGGTCCTCCAAGAGACGTCGACTCCTGCTCTGTGGAGGTAGTTCGGCAGAATTTCATAAAGCTTGTTGACCGGACCGTGGTCGAGGATAGCCTTTACTCCGGCGGTCGTATAGGTCGCGGCTGCATCAGCCATCAGCGCAGTCACGCTGTCCTTGGCTGTGAACGGATTCGTCTCCCTTTCGTATCCGTAAAGCGAGAAATGGTCCCTTCTTGCGGATTCGCCTATGATCAGCACACATACATCAGGATTGTCATTTGTGATGACCGCGTCTGGAAGAAGAATCTCCTTTGCGTTGCGTTTCTTTTCCGCGCTGTAATATCTGAAAGTGTTCACCGTATATGACCATGGCATCAGAAGGCTGCCAAGTTCAGTCGAATTCCTGTCGATCCAGGGCCAGTTCTTCATATGCCCCAAGGCTACGGCGAGAACTATGCCCAATCCAGCTCCGATATTTGTAAGAAAGCGTCTGAATGAGCCGTACTCCACCTTTTGAATGAACAGATAGATGCATGGCACGATGCCGAGGAAAACGACGTACAGGACCGCAGAAAGCGAAAAGAATCCTGAAGCTTCAGAGAACTGTGTGTTGAAGACGTTTCCCATCATCTTGTCTGTGATGAGTACTTCGTAAGAGTTTATAAAGTAAAGACTTATCGCGTCCGCTATGAACATGAAGCCCAATATGCACTTTCCGACGATCCGACCGGCGTACAGTACGAGATAGTAGAAGAAGAAGTTCAGCGCCAGCATCAGTACCGCCAGTCCGGCAAATATCAGCGTCCCGTTCAGACCGCCCTCCGTGTTTTCGATAACGAGGCGGAAGAAAGGGAAGTGGTAGGCCACCAATGTGAATATGCTGAGGACCACGCACATCGTGGTCAGCTTTATCCTGTCTTTGAAAAGTTTCATTTCCTTATCGTTTTTACCAGTAATGCTGCAGTTCCAATGAACAGAAGCAGCACAAGAAGATTATAAAGGACTGTCAGAATCCAGCTGATTGAATGTGACGGCCCGTTGAATGGGTCTGGATCTGCCGATGCGTCATATCTCGCGAACGGATTGGTGTAGATGACCTCTCCGTCAGGGAAATATGCTGTGATTCTGGCGTAATTGTCTTCTGCCTTCATTGCATATTCGATGCCGCAGGTGTCTGTAACATGCTTCAGCACAGCATGATTCTGGCCTGTAACCTTTATGCTGTCCGCGTTTTCTGAGAGAGACATGTATATGGATGATCCGTCAAGGCCGATGTCCTTGATGGATGGCAGGTTCGTGTTTCCGGCATATTTGGCGTTCCAGTCTCCCTTTCCGTAATCAGGAACCCTCATCGAATAATAGCATCCGTCCATCAAAGTCTTGCGTATGTCCTCGTATGATGCGGAAGGTGTACACAGGAAATTACATCTGACTGCTATGCGTGAAGACCTGTCGGGATAGTGCAGATCGTCGTTTGCGAGTCCGAAGCTGTAATGGCCGGCGCTCAAAGCCCAGTCCCAGTATTCGTTTTCTGTGCTTTTCCCGCTGTCAAGCTCCATGATTTCGTATCCGCAGAGCTTCTCCATCTGCTCTTTCGATATGCTGTTTGTCCTAAGCGGATGATTGAACTGGATGAAGTCAGAATCCTTGCCGAGAAGGTCGAACTGGAACTGTTTCTGGAAGGTAAACAGCGGCAGAAGATGGTCGAAACGGTTCACCTTGCCGCTTCCGAATACAAGCTTGTGGTATTTGAACAGGTTGTAGCCATGTTCATAGACATTGACCTGCAGGGCAGGGTCGAAAGGATGAACGGTAAGTTCATTGTGGTTTGAGAAGGTCACGATGTCATATCCGAATTCCTCATATGCATCATAGACTTCTCCCGGCCAGTATTCACATTCGTTGAATATGCCTTCCACACGTGTGTGGGTGTGGAAATTTGCTCTTTTCCAGCAATAAGCCGTGTCAAGGTTCCTGTACGGATTGAAGATGTCCGGGCCTGTGAACGGAGAAGGATCGTCATAGGTATAAACAGGACTGACGCTTGTTGCAAAGATTGCCATGAAGGCAATCAGCACAACAGAAGCGACAGTCTTAGCTATTATGACGAGTGTTTTCCTTAATATATGCATCAGAACTTATCCATGACTGAAAAGATGCGGTCCTTGACTTCTTCTATCGTTCCCGTACCGTCAATCTCGTTGTATTTCCCTGCTTTTGTATAGTATTCAATAAGCGGTTCAGTCTGGTCGTGATATGTTGTGATCCTTGTGTTTATGATCTCTTCGCTCGCATCGTCGGCGCGGCCTTCCTTGAGGGCGCGACCCTTGATGCGTTCCATGATCATCTCGTCTGGAATCATTATGGACACGGTAGCCGTCACTTCGGTTCCTGCCTTTGCAAGAATCTGATCAAGTGCCTCTGCCTGTGGAAGAGTCCTTGGGAAACCGTCCAGAAGGAAACCCTCGACGCCTGTCACGGTCTTGAACTCGTTCTCGATCATTCCTTCCACCACTTCATCCGGAACCAGACATCCCTTTTCTATCAATGATTTTGCCAGGATTCCAAGTTCTGTCTCTGCTGCAATCTCCTTGCGCAGGAGCGCTCCCGTTGAAATGTGATGCAGGTTGTACTTCTCAACCATATATGTGGCCTGGGTGCCCTTTCCAGCCCCTGGAGGGCCAAATAAGATGTAGTATTTCATGTTATTGCTTATTATTCATCCAGAACATAGATGTCCTTGAAGTTTCGTCCCAACTCGTCGTAATCAAGACCGAATCCGACGATGAAGTCGTTCGGAATCTCCATTGCCACGTAGTCAAGCTTTACATCCTTCTTGTATGCGTCAGGCTTGAGGAGCATGGTGCATATCCTTGATTCTGATGCTCCCTTCTCTTCAAGTATCCTTTTAAGTTCGACTATTGTGTTTCCCGAATCCACGATATCTTCTATGACAATGACCCTTCTTCCGGTGATGTCTGCGGTCATGCCCATGGCCTGCTTTACCTTTCCGGTGGTGCTGGTGCCTTCATATGATGTGAGTTTTGTCGATACTACCTGGCAGTTGAATTCCAGTCTCTTCATCAGTTCAGCTGTGAACATTATCGAACCGTTCAAAACACATAGAAGAACAGGAACGTCCGTGCATCCTCTGAAGTCTGCATTGATCTTTGCGGCGACCTGATCTATCGCCGTCGTGATCCTTTCATATGGAATCGACGTTCTGAACGTCTTGTCTTTCAGTGTTACCTTATTCATGACTTTTATCGAATAATCATACAAATTTAGTAAACGATTATAAAAAAAAGAAAAATCTGCGGTTGTTTTAACCTAAAACAACCGACTTTTTACCCATATATGATAATTTCGGGCCGATTCAATGTAAAACGGTATGTGGCGAACGATTCTTATTACAGTCATGATGCTTCTGCTTGTCTTCAGTTCCTTTGCGCAGACATCTGAAGATATGGACAGAATCCTTGAACTGACGGGTTATGACAGTCCTGAAGAACTGGACGGATATGAGGTGGAGAGACTTGAATCATACCTTGAACGTCCGTTGAAGATCAATGTGGTTTCAGCAGCAGTCATACGCTCCTGCGGACTTTTCTCTCCGTATCAGGCAGCCTCCTTGCTTGACTATCGCAGCAGGCACGGGGATGTCATGTCCTATGCCGAACTGTCGGCTGTTGACGGATTCACCGCCCGGATTGTGTCCGCTCTCGCTCCCTTCATCGCTTTGGAAGGTGGAGATGCCTCGCGGGTTGCGGGCAGTGGGGCTGACGTCGATATTGCAGCAAGGGGAGGGCTCAAGGCTGCCGGTGATGACCTTACCGGCGGATATGGCCTCAAATGCCGTTTCAATTCCGGAAACGGCATGGCCGTAGCCCTCGCGGCATCCAGAGCCTATGACAAAAGTCCGGGCCTCCCCGAGATCTTTACCGGCAGCCTGAAATGGGAGCCGCTCCGGCGACCTTTCAGGATAATTGCCGGAGATTTCAACGCCCGCTTCGGTCAGGGCCTGGCCTTATGGAACGGCATGTCTATGACAGGCTTGTCAAAATCTGCGTCTTATTTCCGTTCAGCTGCAGGAATATCGTCTTCGTGGTCATATACAGGCAGTTCATCGCATACGGGAGCGGCGTGTGATCTTTCTTTTTCCAGATTCAGACTGTCGGCATTTGTATCGTTTCCCGAAGTTAAGAAGAAAGGATTTGAGAGGCAGCCTTTTCTTCCGGCTGTGAATCTTGCGTGGTATGGCAGGAACATGTCGATGTCTATGACCCACTACATGGAATTCAGTCCGGCCACAGAACTGCTGCCAGGATATATTCCGGATATGAAGAC
>JAFTYS010000012.1 GCA_017461285.1 Bacteroidales bacterium
CCGTTTACCTACAAATACCGCCGCCGGTTGAGGTTGTATTGGTTTTTTGCGTATATTTAGGCGATATAATTCTTTAATTCTATGAAAACGAGATTCATATTTATTCTATTGGGACTTATGACCCTGAACCTTTCGGCCCAGACCAAAGGCAATGTGGCCTATCAGGACGATCAGGTCCGCTTTACTCTGGTGACGGACGGAACCGTACGCCTTGAATGGCATCCGGAGGGCAGGTTCACAGATCTTCCTTCGTTTGTCGCTTCGGAAAGGGATTATCCTGAAGTGGCCTACAAGGTTCGCAAGAGGGGAAAGAATGTCGAGGTGTCGACTTCGAAGATGACCATCACTTATAAAATGGGCACCGGCAAGCTCACTGCCGATAACCTGACCATCAAGGCTGCCGACGGATTCTTCACATGGAAGCCGGGAATGAAGCAGAAGGAGAACCTCAAGGGCACATTCCGTACTCTTGACGGTCTGGACGGAGACCTTCAGACCCAGTCTTGGGTAAGGGACATGAAGCAGGGAGAGACCCGTCAGTTCGAAGACGGTATCCTCGCAAAGGACGGATGGACCCTTATCGATGAGTCTGAGAACTTCCTTTTTGACGATTCTGACTGGGCATGGGTCAAGGAGAGAGAAGCAGGCGAGTGCCAGGACTGGTATTTCATGGCATATGGCCACGACTATAAGGCTGCCCTGAAGGATTTTACCGTATTCGCCGGCAAGATGCCTCTGCCTCCTCGCTTCACTTTCGGCTACTGGTGGTCACGCTACTGGGCATATACAGACAGGGAGCTCCGTACCCTCGTGGACAAGTTCCATGCATATGACATACCTCTCGACGTGCTCGTGATCGATATGGACTGGCATTATACAGATCCGGGTCGCGGCGGCTGGACAGGCTGGACATGGAACAAGAGCATCTTCCCGAATCCTGAAAAGTTCATGGGTTATCTGAAGGACAACGGCCTGAAGGTGACAGTCAACCTCCACCCGGCAGAAGGCTTCGACCACTGGGAAGAATGCTACCCGGCCCTTTCAGAAAGCCTCGGACGTGATCCAGCGGACACATCGAGGATCGAGTGGATCAACTCCGACAAGAAGTTCATGACCAACATGTTCGAACAGGTGATGCACCCTATGCAGAAGGAAGGAGTGGCTTTCTGGTGGCTTGACTGGCAGCAGCACATCTTTGACACTAAGATGGACAAGCTCAACAATACATGGTGGGTGAATTACTGCTACTTCACCGACATGGAGAGAAACGGCGACAAGCGTCCTCTTCTCTACCACCGTTGGGGCGGACTCGGAAACCACCGTTATCAGATAGGTTTCTCAGGTGATGCTACCATCACATGGAAGTCCCTCGAGTTCCAGCCATATTTCACGGCGACATCTTCAAATGTACTTTACGGCTACTGGAGCCATGACATCGGAGGCCATCTTGGCGATTCGATAGATCCTGAAATGTATGTGAGGTGGCTTCAGTACGGCGGATTCAGCCCTGTGATGCGTACCCACAGCTCGAAGAACGGCGCCCTTAACAAGGAACCTTGGGTATTTGCCGTAGAGTACACCGACGTGATCCGCCAGACCGTACGCCAGCGTTACGAGATGGCTCCATACATATATACAATGGCACGCAAGGGTTATGACGAAGGAATCGCCCTTTGCCGTCCTATGTATTATGACTATCCGGAAAATCCTGAAGCATACAGCTTCCGCAGCCAGTATATGTTCGGTGACGACATGATCATCGCTCCGGTGACCACTCCTGCTGCCGACGGTTTCGCCGAAGTGGATGTATGGCTTCCTGAAGGCGACTGGTATGAGCTTCACACCGGTACGACCCTCAAGGGCGGTGCAGTCGTAAAGCGCCATTTCGCTCTTGACGAGTACGGAATCTATGTGAAGGCAGGAGCTGTCCTTCCTTTCTATGGAGACGAAGTCGAGAACCTTAACGCCAATGACGAGGACGTTACCCTTACCGTATTCCCTGGTGGAAACGGCTCGTTCGTCATGTATGAGGACGCCGGAAACGACAAGAACTATGCTTCCGAATATGCGCTTACCGAACTTTCGAACACATGGGACGGAAATGTCCAGACCATCAGGATCGCCCCAAGAACAGGCTCATACGAAGGTATGCCTGCAGGGCGCTCGTTCAAGGTGAAGGTGCTTGCAAGTGCTGCTCCTGCTGAAGTCAAGGTCAACGGAGCGGCAGCATGCTACGAATATGAGGATTTCTCTTTCGTGGTCGAAGTTCCTGTGGATGACTGCGCAACAGAGAAGGTCATCACCATTTCATATGCAGGCGAGGACGCTACGCTCGACGGCGGCATCATCGGCCTTTCACGCAGGATGGCACGCAGCATCGAGGCTCTCAAGTTCCGTACGGGAGCTGACCCTATCGATGACCTGGCGATGATGGGTACAATCTGCGAGGCGGCACAGTATTCTCCTGAAGATGCTCCGGCTCTTGAGGAGGCGTTCATGAAGAACTACAGGGCTCTTCCTGAAATCCTCTCAAGACAGCGCGGCATGAAGGAAGACGACATCCAGTGGTTCCTGAAGCATTGCGGATGGAACCTGTAGCCTAACGGCCAAGCACGGTTCTTTCAGCAACGCTGCGAAGATATTCAGCCTTTTCAGGTTCAAGCCCGCAATCAGCCGGCTTGCCTGAGAAGGCTTTTCCTGTAATCAGGAGGTAGTTGACGCAGGCTTTCAGATAAGTTCCGTAATGGGACTGATGCTTGTTGTCAGTGTCGAAAAGCCTGATGCTCCTGTTCTCATTGTAGACGGTCTCAAAGGCGTTGCCGATCGGCGACACAGCGGCCCCGTTAACACGGGCCATGGCTGTCGCCCCTTCTTCAAGAAGCCTGGTGAATGTCGCGAAATCATTGAATCCGCCGAATCGCTGCGACGGGTATGCCCATGTCTGTTCCATTACGAGCCTGCAGTCCGGCGAGCCGGCGAGGACGATGTCCGACATGGTCTTGTAGTCTTCAAGTACATTTGCATGGCTGGCTGGGTCCGCCGCATATCTTGCCGGGGTCTGGCTCTGGTCCTGGAGGAAGACGATGTCATAGCCACCGTCCTTGGCAAACTTGTTCGTAAGTATCCTGCGGGTGTGCTGGCCGAGGGTCTGGCCTCCCTTGAGGGCGGCCTTGATGTTGAAGTAATGGCCCTGGCTCCAGGCAATCTCCTTGAGCATCGAAGGGGCGTTGGAGTAGTATGTGAAGGAGTTGCCGATGCAGAGGATGTCTGTCGTGTCTGCCGGAACTGCTGTGCCGTAATTCTGGATGTATGCGCCGGTGAATCCGTATGATACGAATCCGGTTGCTCCGTCTTCTGCATGCGGATCCTGTGGCTCTCCGCTGCATGTGAAGTCTCCTACAGCCCTGAATCTGATCTTGAGGTCCTCGTTTCTGACGGCCTTCGACAGCGGGATGGTCTGGAACACGCTTGAATATTCGTGCGGCTCGCCTTCACCGATGCCCGAGCACATGAACGAGTACTTCAGCTCCGGATTCTCAGGGACGTCAAGCAGATCGCCCGCAACGCTCTTCCATTCGCCGTTTTCCATATATTCTATAATAAAGTATTTTGGAGAAGCCGGATTGCTGACTATGGAAGCGTCGATCTCCACATGGCTTCCCTTTTCCAGATCGACCGACGGCACCGTAAAGAGAATGTAGTCGTCTTCGGTCAGGGTGCTTACGAACGGCGCCCCGTTTCTGTCGGTATATGTGAAGTCGTTTCCACCATTCTTCCTGACGGCTTCGATCCTGGCGGACGAGCCGCTCATGGCTCCGGCGAAATGCCCGTCTCCTGTCCAGCCGTCTGCATATAGGATAGTGTTCCGTTCTGTGAAAATCCATCTGGCAGGAAAACCCGAAACTCCGTCGGATGGGGTGTGACACTGTGAGAGCGTGCAGATGATGCATAGCGCGTAAACCGCTGTCTTGAAGAAAGATGTATTCATAGTTCTCTGGAAATTTTTTGACAAGTTATGCAAATTCTGATACATTTGCAACGGGGGCTGATGCTGTGTTCCATTCACACCCGAATTTGTTCCATCCGCCTACAAAAGAACGCATTTTACATAACAGTTGCTTGTGTAATCCATAACTTTAACGAAAACACACTAAACTAATCAATGTAATCCATGAAAAAATCAGTGTTCTTGATTGGTATCATCTTTATTCTGACAAGCATGATACCTAATTTCACATTCGCTCAGAGCGGATATGAGGTAAAAGGATTCGTTTACGATCAGCTTGGACCTGTCATTGGAGCGACTGTTCTTGAAAAAGGCACGACAACAGGTACCGCTACAGGAGTTGACGGAGACTATGTCCTTTATGTCTCAGGCCCGACAGCAACGGTAGAATTCAGCTGCATCGGCTACAAGACCGTGACATTTGTGGCAAATGCAGTTCCATCGAAACTCACTCTCGAGGAAGATTCTGAAATGCTCGAAGAGACAGTCGTTGTCGGCTACGGTTCTCTCAGCAAAAAAGAAGTTTCATCATCTGTTGTAAGCGTAAAGGCTGAAGACTTCAACAAGGCGGCGTCAGGCGACCCTATGCAGCTTCTCGTCGGAAAGGTGGCAGGTCTCAACATCGACATGTCAGCAGACGGTAACAGCACAAGCTTCCAGCTTCGTGGCGCTACTTCCATCAACGGAAGCAACTCTCCTCTCATCGTTATCGACGGTGTCGCAGGTGCTTCACTCAGTGATGTCTCAACTCAGGATATCGAGTCGATCTCAGTCCTCAAGGACGGTGCATCTGCAGCAATCTACGGTACCCGCGGTGCGAACGGTGTGGTTCTCGTGACTACACGCAGGGGTTCCGGTGAGGCAGGCAAGCTGAGAGTCACTTACGATTCTTACTATGCAGTCCAGCTTCTCCACAAGATGCCGGATGTGTATAACCTCGAGGAGTGGCTTGAGCTCAACAAGACCCGCGGCAAGGCAGACTACGGCGGACGTATCGACAAGGCATACTGGAACGCCCTTCGCAACGACAAGCCTACCTATGACCTCAACCAGTACATCTCTCTTGCAGGTTCTACTTCAAAGAGCAACTACAACCTCTCGTTCAACTACACCGACAGGAACCAGCTCTACAAGAACAACGACAGGCAGACCTACAACGTAAGGTTCGTCCTGAGCCAGAAGATGCTCAACGACATCATCGAGACTACTACCAACGCCCAGCTCCGCGCTTATGTAAGCCACGGTAACGGCGGCAGCCTTACAGGTACTGTCTTCATGAACCCTACCCAGCCGGTTTACGATGCCACTACTCCTACAGGATACTACTGGCCGACCAGCTCAACAGGCGCTACAAACCCTGTAGAGAACAACCAGGTTCCTACAAACCAGAGCCACAGTACTACAATCAACATCCAGCAGGATGTGAAGGCTACGCTCATCAAGAATGACAATCATCTCCTGACTGTCAATGCAAATGCAGCGTTCGGCTACTATTCTACATACGGCCACAGCTACACCCCATCTACAATGCAGACATGCCAGATGTGGAACAACTACGCCGGTTCAGCAAGCCTCGACAGCAGCAACAGCCTTACTACAAACTTCGAGGCGATGGTAAACTATAACCTCGCTATCGACAACCACTCTCTCAAGGCAGTCGGAGGTTATTCATACCGCCAGTACATGGGCGAGAGCATGAACATGACCAACAGAAACTTCCAGTATGACCAGTTCCTGTGGTACAACATCGGTTCAGGTACATACCTCGACGAAGGTCTCGCAAGCATGGGTTCAGGCAAGTCGTTCAACAAGCTCGCCGGTGTATTCGGCCGTGT
Source organism: Bacteroidales bacterium (assembly GCA_017461285.1). The sequence goes on from JAFTYS010000012.1 coordinate 5,842, forward strand.
GACCTACTCATGGAACGATCTCCTCACCTTCACAGCTTCAGCACGTTACGAGGGTAGCTCTAAGTTCGGTAAGGACAAGAAGTACGGTTTCTTCCCTTCAGCATCAGCAGCATGGACAATCTCCAACATGGGATTCATGGAAGGTACAAAGGGATGGCTCGACGAACTCCGTGTACGTGCTTCTTACGGTGTGACCGGACGTGAGGCAGCAAGCGACTATGCTTCACTCTCTACTTATAACTCAAAGGGAAGTAACTATTATATGGACGGCCAGTGGGTGCCAGGATACGGTATCTCACGTAACCCTAACCCGAACCTCGGATGGGAGACAGCTGTAGTATATAACTATGGTATCGACTTTGAAGTCCTCGGACGCAAGCTCACCGGTAGCATCGAGTACTTCGACCGTCGTTCAAATGACCTCCTTTATACATATACAGCACCTCAGCCTCCATATGTATTCAGCTCTATCCAGCTCAACCTCGGTTCAACAAAGAACACCGGTATGGAGCTCGCACTCAACTACAACACACGTCTTGCAAAGAACTGGAGCCTCTTCGTCGGCGGTACTTATTCATACAGCACTGCAATCCTCGACAGCATCGGAAACGACGTATACTCAGCTAACTTCGTAGACCTTTACAGCACAGGCGGTCTCGGTTCAAGCGACTACTTCTTCCGTCTCTATGAAGGAACACAGATCGGTAGCCTCCGCGGTTTCAAGTATGCAGGCTATACTGAGGACGGACAGCTCCTCCACGAGACAGCTGACGGCGGTACAGCAACAAAGACTGGTGTTCAGGACAGCGACAAGCAGGTTATCGGTAACACTCTTCCTGAGCATGCGTTCTCTCTCAATGTGACTCTCAAATACAAGAACTGGGATCTCACAATCAACGGCCGTGGTCTCGCAGGACACCAGATCTGGAACTCACAGCTTCAGAGCTTCGGCTATCCGGGCGTAGCTGCTGAGAACCTTCTCAAGAGCGCATACGAGAAGTATCCTCACCTTACAGCCGACAACAACTACCTCAACTCATTCTTCCTTGAGGATGGTGACTGGTTCAAGATCGAGAAGGTATCTGTAGGAAGGAACTTCAACTTCAAGAGCAACAAGGCAGGTCTCGAGAACATCTACGTTTACCTCGCAGCAACCAACCTCCTTACTCTTACCAAGTTCTCAGGTGTTGATCCTTCAACCGTATCATCAATCGGCCTTACCCCTGGTATCGCAGGTTCGACATCACTCTATACCACCAAGGTTACTCTTGGAATTTCAGCAAAGTTCTAATCTCAACGTGTAAAAGGAAAACATCAATATGAATGCTATAAAGAAATTTTTAGTAACGATCATCTCAGGACTTGCCCTCACCGGCTGTTTTGATATGACAGAGCGTCCTTACACATTGCTTGATGCTTCAAACTATTTTACAGATGAGAACTCTATCAAGCAGGTAATTGCCCATATCTACGCGCAGGAGCAGAGCGACCTTTCGGAGCTCTACTGGTACGCTCAGGAACTTTCTGCAGACCAGATCACCTGGCGTTCATGGAACGGTGGTTCATGGGGCTGGGACTCAGGTGACAAGTTCGTGCTTTCTACACACACCTGGAATCCTTCTTCAAACTATGTGAACAGGATATGGAACGGTGCATGGACCGCTATCGGCCTCTGCAACAACTTCATCACTGACCTCGAGGCTATCAGCGCATCTTCTCTCGGAATCTCTGAGGCACAGAAGAGAGCTTATATCGATGAGGTGCGTACTTTCCGCGTATACTGCTACTACAATGTGTTCGAGGTGTTCGGTGGAGTGATTCCGTTGACTACATCTACAGATACATCGATCCTTCCTGTAAGTGCCATGGACGGCATGACATTCGAGGAAGGATGTAAGAAGATCTGTGACTGGATGATCGACGAGCTCGATGACGCATTGGAGTCTCTCGCTGTAAACGGTTCAGTAAACCGTTGTAACCAGGCGATGAACCGTATGATCAAGATGAGGATCCTCCTCAACTCGGAAGTCTTCACAGGCGAGGCACGCTTCGGCGAGTGCAAGCTTCTTGCAAAGGACATCATCGACGGAAAGTTCGGTTCATACGCTATCGCAGATGACTACAAGGCCATCTATTCAGCAAACAATAACACCGAGTGCAAGGAAATCGTGTTCGCATTCTCAAGCGACGTCGTTTATAACAAGAGGTCGACCAACATGCGTAACGGTCCGTTCATGAGCTACGTGTTCACAGCATACTTCAACACAAAGGAAGAGCATGCAGGATGGAACTGCTGCTGCGTGACCCCTTCATTCGACAACTCAAGCAACTTCTA
>JAFTYS010000075.1 GCA_017461285.1 Bacteroidales bacterium
ACAGGATGATACGCCTCAGCGCTATTAATCTCAAGGAAGTCATAATTGTCGCTGGAGAAGGAGGAGACCTAGGTGAGAATATGCATTATGAGCCGAATAGGGACGATGAGATTCCGGCACTTGCAATGAACAAGAAGGAAAGTCTCACTTCATTGGTTCTTCCTGACAAACTTAAATATATTTCAGGTCATTCCGGTGGCAATGGAGGAGCATTTGCCGAATGTCATAATCTTTCCGGTTCCTTGACAATACCTGAAGGAGTAGAAGAAATCGGCCACGCAGCATTTGCTGATTGTTCAAGCCTCACCGGTACACTGACTCTTCCATCAACACTTAAAAGAATCGGATCAGCAGAAGGATATACAAGTTACTGGGACGGTGCTTTCAAGAACTGCAACTTTGTCTGTGAACTGATAATTCCAGACAGCGTAGTCGAGATCGGACTCGGCACCTTCCTCAATTGTGTAAACTTTTATGGAGAATTGAGACTTCCTGACAATCTTGTAAAGATCGGAGCATCTGCATTTCAGGGCTGTAAGAACCTTACCGGAGCCTTGACCATTCCTCAAGGTGTCACAGACATCCCTGAATCATGCTTTGAAGGCTGTTGGTTAGGTGGTACACTCTCACTCCATGATGGAATCAAGACTATAGGCAACAATGCTTTCGCCAATAACGGATTCAAGGGAGAACTCAGACTTCCAAAAGAACTGGAGGTCGTGGGACCATATACATTCTACAATGACGACTTTTCCGGAGAACTTATTCTTCCGAAAAATCTCCAGACCATCGGTAAATTTGCATTTGCATATAACTGGCGTCTGATGGGAACCATAGTAATCCCTGAAAATGTCATTTCAATCGGTGGAGGTGCGTTCACAAGTTGTGGTGCACAAGGTTACATCCTTCCTGAAGGACTTGAAAGTCTGAGATATGAAGTCAATGACTATGATGGCGCACAATATGGAGTATTTGAAAACAATTTCTATATCGGCCGCATTGTCTGCAAGGGAACAATCCCTGCATATGTTCAGGATGGCGCTTTTCATGGTGTAGCAAAAGACAATTTCACCCTCGAAGTTCCGGAATCAGCCATACAACAGTATCAGGCTGCCACAGGATGGAAGGACTTCAAGAGGATTTCGGCTTACCGCAACCTCGTGATCCGTCCTTCGATGGCTACGGCCATAAATACTTCTGTAACTCGCGACCTCGTTCTGACTGCAGACGACGAGTGGTATGTGGAGAGCCAGCCTGACTGGGTGACCCTCGACAAGACAAGCGGCACAGGAAAGAGCGAGATCAAGCTTACATTCGCTGAAATGCCTGCCGGATCCGAGCCACGCGAAGGAGAAGTGGTATTCATGTTAAAAGGCAAGGACTACCGTACCCGCTGCAAGGTTACACAATATGACTATAAATATGCCGAGGACGAGTTCATAACCTTGCAGGAGGCGACAAAAGGCAACGGAAAGATAAACATAGTCCTTCTCGGCGACGGCTACAACGCCAAGGACATCAGCGAAGGCAAGCTGATGGAAAATGTCACTGAGGCCTACGGACATTTCTTCGACATCGAGCCTTACAGGACTTACAAGGATTACTTCAACGTATATACTGCAGTATCCGTATCTCCAGAATCCGGCGTGGGAAGCGTGAATACTATCATCTACAACAGATTCAATACTACCGCCAAAGGTGGTGTCACTCTCGGAGGTCGTAATGACAGCGACAACCAGATGATCATCGATTATATATGCAATGCTCCGAATGTATCTGCAGAGAATCTCAACCAGACCCTTGTGATCATGGTGCCTAACACATATGATTACGGTGGAATCTGCTACATGTGGGATGAAGGATTTGCCATTGCGTACTGTCCTATGAGTGATTATGGCTACCCTTACGATTTCAGAGGAGTCATCCAGCACGAAGCCGGTGGACACGGCTTTGGCAAGCTCGGTGACGAGTACATATACCACAACACCTTTATCGACGCATGCGGCTGTACTTGCTGCGGCCATAGCGATGCAATTTACGGAGCGCATTCACTCGGCTGGTACGACAACCTCTCCCTCACAGGAAAGATGAGCGAAGTTCCATGGAGCCATCTCATCTTCCATGAGAAGTACAGCGGATTCGTCGATATATTCGAAGGCGGATTCATGCACAACAGGGGCGTCTATCGCTCGGAGCAGAACAGCTGCATGAACAACGACATACCTTACTACAGCACCATAAGCCGTGAGTCGATCGTCAAGAGAATCAAGAGATATGCAGGCGAGGAATATTCATTCGAGGATTTCGTGGCGAATGATGTGATCGAGGTTGAGATGACCGAGACAAAGTCATCAGACAACACCTTCCTCAACAACATCCGCGCATCGCAGCAGCATGAACCTGTATTCATGGGCAAGCTCCCGTCACTCAAATAATGGAGGAAAGCATTATGAAGAAAACATATTTACTTTTATCTGCAGCAATCCTTGCATTCGGCTGCAACAAGATCGAAACTCCTGAAGCTGCTGATGACGGAGCCATGCGCTTCAATGTGGAATACCCTGCTACAAAGGCAACAGAAACCTCTTTCGAAACAGGAGACAAGATAGGGGTATACATCACAGCATATGACGGCAGCACGCCTCTGCCTCTCCAGCTCGGAGGAAACTACAAGAACAACAATCCCGTGACCTTCGACGGAACAACGTGGAATGCAGACCCTGTGATCTACTGGGGCGAAGGCAAATATGACGTCTATGCCTACTATCCGTTCATGATACCGGAATCTGTGGACGAACTCGCATTCAGCGTGGCTCTGGACCAGAGAGCTGAAGAAACATCCGATGCCTTAAGCGCATATGAGGCGAGCGACTTCCTCTATGCATCAAAGAAGGGTGTGGCTTCGGCAGACGGAGATGTGAATCTGCTCTTCAGGCACAAGATGAGCAAGCTTACGGTCAATCTGGTCAAAGGCGACGACTTCGAAGGAGACATTCCGTCAGATCTGACAGTCTATATCCACAACACTGTGACAGACTGCCTGATAGACCTTGCAACGGGAGATGTAATAAAGGACCCTTATGCTCCTGCAAAGACAGTTACTGCCAGAAAAGACAGCGACAGCCGTTATACAGCAATCATTGTCCCTCAGATGCTTACAAACAAGAAGCCTCTGCTGGAAATCATATTCAAGGACGTGTCATACATGATAGAAAGCAAGTTCCAGTTCAAGACCGGAACCCACCATGTCATCAATGTGACCCTGAACAACAATCCTGACAAGGTCAAGATCGAAATAGGCGGAGAAATCGAAGGTTGGAATTAATTCCGTATATTTGAGGCAATGAAAAGATGGACATACATACTTTTATGTCTGATTACAAGCATTTCAGCAATCTCGTGCACCGAAACTCCCGACTGCCGGGAGTTTCAGGTGCCGGAGATTGTAAGCATCACATCATTGCCTGATGTTCATTCCGCTGTCCTGATTTCCGATCTCCAGACAGCTCCAAGCGGAAAGATCGAGGTCGGGTTCTATATCGGCAAGAACAGGGCTGAACTGAAAAGGATCTACACAACACTTTCCGGCAAAAGTTTCCGGCTGTCAGTCAATGACCTTGAAGACGGAACGAACTATTTCTTCAAGGCATTCGTTACCAACGGAAGAAACGAGATCGCATCGGCTTTCGAATCATTCATCACCGAAACGGAACCGGTAATCCCGTCTGACCCGGTCCTGCCGGAAGATCCTGATACACCTGATGTGCCGGAGCCGGAGAATCCGGGAAGTCCGGATGAACCGACGGAGCCGGAAAATCCCGATGAACCGGAAGACCCGACAGAGCCAGATACGCCTGTGGAGTTCACAGTTGAAATAACCGGAATATCGGCAAGCTTCAGCAACGATATCCTGGAGCTCTCGGCAACGCTTGAAGGAGACATAAGCCAGATTTCCGAATGCTGGTTCATGGTGGGAACGGACCCTGAAAAGCTGACCAGGATAAAGGGCGCTGTCGAAGGAAAAATGGTCAAGGCCTATCTTGCCGGTCTGGAAATAGGCACATACCACTACAAGGCCGTCATTTCGGACGGCAGTACAACAAAGGAGTCCGATATGGATTCATACATCATAGAATAGATACAGATGTCACATAAGAATATCCCTGAACTGTCCTACCTTCTTTCGGAGGTAGAAAGAGAATACGGCCGCAGAGTAGCGACCACCACAGATTTTGAATCCCTATCCGTAGTAATCGAGCATCAGACCGGAGAACTCCTGTCAGCATCAACGCTGAAAAGGCTCTGGGGTTATGTAAGCCTCAATCCCACTCCCAGGATCTCCACATTGGACATTCTGTCACGATTCACAGGACATCGTGACTTCAAGGCGTTCTGCCACAATCTGACGGAAAGCAAGGTATATTCATCCACATTCTTTTCCAGCAGGTACCTTGCCGTTTCAGACCTTGCCGAGAACGCAAAGGTCGTGGTAGGATGGGACCCTGACAGGCTTGCAGAACTCCGTTATCTGGGCAATTTTGAATTTGAAGTGGAGAAGTCGGTAAACTCCAAGCTCAAGACCGGCGACAGATTCGAACTCTCCGATATAATAATAGGATATCCGATGTACATTACAAGGATACTGCGCAACGGAGAATATACCACAGCATATGTTGCCGGGCAGCATGAGGGAATCAAGCTGATCGAAGTGGAATGATCAAAGTATCTTTTCTGCAGCTTCCTTGAACAGGTCGTCAAGAGCATCGGCATCTATCTGCTCCGGAAGCTCCACGCTCTGTCCGGAAGTCTTTTCCGGTAACGGCGGCGCTACACTCTCCTTGACCGGAACATTCTTGACCACAGAATCCGCTTGCGGAACTTCCTGGACCATGGGCTCAGAAATGACAGGTTCGGGCTCAGCTACAGGCTCAGCATGCCTGTACATCCGTAAGGCGCCTGCCAGAACAGAAGAGATGGTCAGGACGAGAATAAGCGACAGCAAGAATTTCGTGCGCGCTGTATTGAGTATCGACTTCTTTACGTCGGAAGCAGCGCTGATGCGCTTGTCGGGCTTCCTGTTCAGGCACCTGGATGCGGTATGGCGATAATAGCCGGATATTTCATTGATTATCACTCCCAAAGACCAGATGTCAGTCCTGCTGTCTACGGATTCTCCTGCCAGAAGTTCGGGAGAAGCATATGCCTTGGTTCCTGCCGGGGCCTTGAAGACATTGTATGAATCGGCATCGGACAGGCCGAAATCTATTACCTTCACATTCTGTCCGTTATAAGTCACCAGAATGTTTTCCGGCTTGAGATCCCTATGCACTATCTGCTTTCTGTGCATGTAATCCAATGCATCGCACAACTCGCAGATTATTTTCCCCGCCAGCTTCCGGTCCGGCTTTCTTTCTGAAAGCAGTTCTTCAAGACTGCACCCGTCTATCCACTCCATCACGATACAGTTTCCAAGTTCCGGAAGCTCGACAAGACCATAATACTGGCAGATGTTATTGTGGGTAAGGGTAAATCCTATGTTGAAATCCTTCTTCAACAGTTCTTCATAAAGAGGATTGCCCCTGTATTTCTTCTTGAGGGCCTTATAGACGAAGAATCTTCCGCCCTTGCTGCCTCTGTACAATGTATTGAAACCATCCTCGGAATCATAAAGGATTTCGAGATCGACGGATGACACCGGAGAACCGGCGACATCGGCAATATTCTGGAAAAAAACTGACGGGCCTAGCATAAAGGACGGATATGATATTCAAAGATAAGTCTTTTTTATTAAATTTGCATGATATGAAAAAGGCATCCAGACATATTCTGTGCACGATTTGCGTTTTTCTGTCGGTTTTCCTGACGCATGGGCAGGATGCCGGCATCCGGCAAGTTGAGGCCGACGAAATGCTGAACCAATATGAACTTATCTGCAAGGATTGTCTGGAACTAAAGATAAAGGCAGACACGGGCATCCCTGTGTCCCGCAACGAGGCCACCAGGCTCATAGAAAGCTTCGTTTCCATGAACAATGAGATAAGGGCCGGATATGAGTCCATGAATCCGTCACAGAAAAGGCGGTTTGAAGGAATAACGCGCTGGTTTTCCACAGGTTCAAAGCCATCAGCAATGGACCATCAGCCAGTCGCAATGATGACTCCTTTTTCGACACAGCTTCTGGACATGCCCCATGACATTCCGCTTCCGCCGCACATCGGAGCATATAAGGTCCGCAAAAGAAGGCTGGACACATATGTTCTCGCAACTTCCTCCGTACCGGATTTCGCCTATGGAGCCATGATCGGATTGACTGCCGGAAGATGGGGAGGATATGCCCGCTTCAAAAGCAATTTCACTACATGCACCTCATCCTACTCCTGCTTCGGAGACGGAACCATAAACCGTGGAACTCCTTTCTGGCCGAGCGGCAATTCGTCCAAGTCGGTCATGACGGCAAGTGCCGGCATCATGTACCGTGCGAACAGATGGCTCTGCCTTTACGGAGGCACAGGATACGGCACTTCCATGCTGTATTGGGAAGACATCGACGGGAAATGGGCAAAAGTAGACGACTATTCCATCAAGGGAATAGCCGTCGAAACCGGATTGCTTGCCTCATGGAAGTTCATGACTTTCGGCATGGGAGTGTCATCTACAGCATTCCGAAGAGTCTCTTTCGATCTTTCCTTAGGCTTCAATATCTCTAGTTGTCTTGGCCGGATCGAATCCGAATAATTTCTTGAGGATCTGATTATAATAGGTTCAGGTTATTAAAAAGTCCATTTTGCTGCTATGGTAGGCATCGCGTGGAAGCCTTTCGCAACAAAGTTGCATGAAAGTTCCACCTCTGTTCCTAAGCTGAGGTTCACATTCTCCCATCCCTTTACATTCTTCAGGTTCACCCAAAGCTGAGGTTCGGTGATGAATATGAATTCCGTACCCTGCCAAGGTCTTGCCTCGCGCCAGAAGTCGGCGAAACCGTTGAAGGAGATCCAATGATTGAAGAAATCGAGGTTCCATACGCCTGTCAGCTGGAAGTTGGCCGGCTGTGAAGCGCCGTCAAGCCCGATTGTGCCGGGGATTGCCTTGTACGACGCAGTAAGCGACCAGGTCTTGCTCCAGTCATCTGAATGGCCGGAATATGTAAGGCCGGCGAGCCAGGCATTGTTGAACGATCCGGCAGCTGTGTTCAGGCCGCCGTTGTACTCAAGGTGGAGGGAAAGCCAGTTCACCTTGCTTTCCTGCCAGAAGCAGAACTCGCGGGAGATTTCCCAATAAGCTCCGCTCACTCTAGGATTATAGTCCAGATCGACAAAGAAGAATGTGCTTCCTGCTCCGTCTGCGCGGAACATTTCTACAGTCGTAGTCGGCGCTTTACGGCCGAGGTCGTAATGGAGCTGGACATTCTGGGCCGCCGCCTCGAATGAGAGGGCGGCAAAAATAAAGGCCGGAATCAATCTGAGAACTGATTTTTTCATAGATATTGTATTCTTTTCAGTCATAAGAATACAAATTTAGCAATTAATGCCTAACTTTAAGATTCAAAGGGAAAAAGAGATGAAACGCAGAGACTTTTTCAAGACCACAGGACTCCTTGCCGCAGGGGCGGCAACAGCAGGGATGAGCGGATGCTCGTCAGGAAAGCCGCAGGGGTTCAACTTCAACAGGCTGGGCAAAGGAGACGGCCTGAAGCTGAGCTTTGAGCCGTATGAACTGGAATTGAGGCACGTCTTTACGGTATCATCGTATTCCCGCAAGACGACCCCGGGAGTCCAGGTGCGGATCGATTACGAAGGCTTTACCGGCTATGGAGAGGCATCCATGCCCCCATATCTGGGCCAGACGGTCGAAAGCGTATGCGCCTTCCTCAGCCGGACCGACCTCGGACAGTTCCGCGACCCCTTCCGTCTGGAAGAGATACTTGCCTATGTGGACAGCCTGTCGCCCGGCGACAATGCAGCAAAGGCGGCGATAGACATAGCCCTTCATGACCTTGTCGGCAAACTGATGGGGCAGCCATGGTGGAGGATATGGGGACTCGACCCGTCGAAAGCTCCGGATACAACATTTACGATAGGCATCGATACAGCCGATGTCGTGCGTGAAAAGACGCGCGAATGTGCAGACCGGTTCAACATCCTGAAGGTCAAGGTCGGCCTTGACAACGATAAGGAAATGATCCGTACCATCCGCGAAATCACAGATCTGCCTCTGGCTGTGGATGCCAACCAGGGATGGAAGGACAGGGAAGAAGCCCTGGACGAGATATTCTGGCTCAAGGAGCATGGCGTCGTGATGGTCGAGCAGCCGATGGCAAAGGAGAGGATGGACGACAACGCATGGATCACTGAACGAAGCCCGCTTCCGGTCTTCGCGGACGAATCGATCCAGAGGCTCGCCGACATACCTTCTATAAAAGGCGCATACCACGGCATCAACATCAAGCTCATGAAATGTACCGGAATGAGGGAAGGATGGAAAATGGTGAACTATGCGCGTGCGGAAGGCATGAAGGTGATGGTCGGATGCATGACCGAGACTTCATGCGCCGTTTCGGCGGCAGCACAGCTCTCCCCTGCCGTAGACTTCTGCGACCTCGACGGAAACCTTCTGATCACCAACGACATTTTCCAGGGTATGGAGGTCATCGGAGGACATATCGTCCTGCCCGACCGCCCCGGAATCGGCATCATTCGGAAAATCTGACCAAACCATAAGATTTTATGAATAATCTGTTTCATTTTCTTGCCATACCTTTGCAACCGTAAAGAAATGACAGGAACATACAGTTATGGCAACACTCGAACCAAAGAAGACAAAAATCGAAGAGACAGTAGTCGAAGCGTACCAGAAGATCGAAGACGCTGTGGTAGGAACTTACCAGAAGATTGAAGATGCCGTAGTGGGCACATATCAGAAGATTGAAGACAAGTTTGTAGAAACATTTTTAGAAGAAAGAGACAATAGCTGATGACAGTTATTTTCACAGAACCTCTGCACCATGTGTGCCTTATGCACGGGCTGAAGCTGACTTTCGGCAGGATGCCTTTCCTGAACAGAAAGGTGCTCAAGATCGGAGGGAAGGTCAAGACGATGGACAACTACGTCGCGCCTCCTCCGATGATAACCAGCCCGAAAAGGATGCTCAGAAAGAGGACTCTGCGCCATCTTGTAGAAGTTTCATACTGGAAAGAGACACTTCTGATCGAGTTTTACGAGGGTTTGTGCTCTCAGGAAGAAATCTCTGCATTTGCCGAACACCTGATACAGGACTATCTCCATTTCAGACATCCGTTCATGAAGACATCTTCAGCAGACGGAAAGATAACAGAAGCCGCAAGCGGCCGCCTGATAGCCGAAATCAGAAATGAAGAGGATACCGTCAGTCTTTAGACAAGGACTGGCGGTATGCTTTTGGAGAGACACCTTCAACCCTCTTGAAATATTTACCGAACACGGACTGGGAAGGGAAATCAAGCTCGTCGCTAATCTGCTGGACAGTCATCGATGTAGATGAAAGACAGCTCTTTGCGTAAAGCACGACATTCCTTTCGATCCACTCCAGCGCAGTCATGCCTGTCTCCTGCTTAAGCAGGGTCGACAGGTATTTGTTCGTTATGCAGAGCTTGTCGGCATAGAATCCTATATCCCTATGTTCCTTGAAATTGTCTGAAACAAGGTCGATGAACCTCTCGCACAGTTCCTGCTGAGGAGTCATCTGGGTCGGCTGGCTCTGCTGGCCATGGAAATAATAGCCCAGTCCATAGAAATGGGCTGAGAACAGATGGCGGATGATTTCTTCCTTATATGGGTTGCTGTCCTGCTTCAGGATGCTGGAGACCTGCTTGTAGCACGACGAGAGCACTTCAAGCACTTCCCCGGTTATCTCATAGAACTGCGTATGCTTGATGAACAGCCTTTCCTGAAGGCTTACAGGAAGATTCATGGAATCCGTGAAATCAGAACTTACGGCCATTCCGAAACCCGCAAACTCCTCGTCCGCCTCCAGCGACTCGACCACCTGTCCCGGCAGAAAGATTGCCATGGCGGGAGCGCTTAACGAATAGGTGCGGAAATCGACGATGCAGGAGAAACGTCCGGAAGTGACGACGATATGGGTCACCTTCCTTATCTTATGAGGAAAGCGCAGTCCGCTCAATATCGTTTCGTTCTCGAGAAGTTCTATATCCATTACATTCCTGATTTGTCATCAAAGTTACAAAAAAGGAATAATAGAATACTATTTTCAGCATTTTACCGGAAAATCACGACAAATTCAAGGCAAATCTGACCAATATATCTCACTCATCCGGACCAGACCGTTGGCAATAGCGTAGATGGTGATGCCTGCGATGGAGTGGATCTGCAGCTTCGATGAGATGTTGCGGCGATGGGTTGTCACCGTATGGATGGAGATGTTCAGCTCGTCCGCGATCTCCTTGTTTGACATTCCCTTTGCTATGCAGACGATGATTTCCTTCTCCCGCTGGCTCAGGATATCCTCCTCAGGATCCTTGGCTGTTTCTTCAACATCATTGTCTTCATCTTCCTTTCTGTCCTTGCTTACATGTTCGAGGGCTTCGACAGCTGGGACGAACAGACTGTCCTCTACCGAACAATGGGTATCCAGATCCCTGGCACAGCTGATGATGTCGAAAAGGACTGAATACAGCAGATGATTGTCCTTCTGGGTATAGTAGCGGACTATGATGTCCTTCAGCTCGTTCAGCTTCGACTCTATGTGATTATGCTTGCTCGCGAAGTCGGAAATCCGATAATCATCGGTCGGAAATCCGGAGATCAGGCTTTCCACATAGGAGAAGACCACCTCGTTCTCGTATTCCATATGCCGTCTGACTTCAGTGACATACTCATCGTAGAACTTGAGTATCAGGAAGGCGATCTCGTCTGTTCCGGAACAGTCTATGGCCTCAAGCAGATTCCTCTTTATCATGGGAAGCTTGAAGTCAAGGAAATATGAATGTGCGTTCTTGAGATAGCTTATGAGGAACGGCAGAGACAGCTTCCGGCTGTCGTGCTGCCGGCCGCTGGCATAATTGGCAAGGCAAAGGAAGGTATCCGTGTCGATATTCTGTTCCTCACACACTTCCTTTACGGTCTTTTCTCCAAATCCAAGAGATATTCCGGACCGGCTCATAACCATCAGGAGCGATGTGTCCGACTGTATGAGATACCTCAACTTGTCGGACGGACCGAATGATGCCATCTGTTCTTTTTCCATAGAATTCATTGTCTGGGACCCGAAAGATTCAAGCAAATTTGGCAGGAAATCACGGGATTTGCAATACTCACTTTTGAGTATCAG
>JAFTYS010000076.1 GCA_017461285.1 Bacteroidales bacterium
ACAGGCATCAGGCAGATAACTATCGGAGGAGGCGTTTCGGCAAACAGCGGCCTGCGTGCCCGTATCGAGGAAGAGGGCCGCAAGAGGGGATGGACCACTTTCCTTCCGGAGTTCAAGTTCACAACCGATAACGCCGCCATGATCGCTATCGCCGGCTGGTTCCATTACCAAAACGGCGAGCGTGCATCCCTCGATGTAGCACCAGTATCCCGCCTCGCCGAATTCTAAAGTTCATGCCCTTCGTTGAATAAAGGGATAATGTCGAAGATATGAAAGAAATAGAAGTAACCTGTAAACTTGGAAAAGAACTTTCCGCCGATGAAATCCAGACAGCTGCCGTAAAGGCCCTCGGAGTTTCTCCGAAGATGAAGCAGCAGCTTAAATACCGTATCATGCGTCGTTCCATCGATGCCAGAAACGATATCCTGTACCGTTATAAGGTAGAGGTCTACAAGCCTGACGAGGTCATGGCCGAGTATGTCCTTGATGAATATAAGGACGTTTCATCTGCCGAGCCGGTCATCATCATCGGTGCAGGTCCTGCCGGAATGTTCGCGGCTCTCCGTCTGCTCATGAAAGGCCTCAAGCCTGTCATCCTTGAGCGTGGAAAGGATGTCCATGCGAGAAAATTCGATATGGCCAAGCTTTCGAAGGAAGGCGTTGTCAATCCTGATTCGAACTATTGCTTCGGTGAGGGAGGTGCAGGTACATTCTCTGACGGAAAGCTTTATACACGTTCATCAAAGAGGGGAGACATCCGTGAAGTCCTCCACCAGCTGGTGCGTTTCGGAGCTGATCCGAACATCCTTATCGACGCGCATCCTCATATCGGAAGCGACAAGCTCCCAATCGTTGTTGAGAACATCCGCAAGTGCATCGTTGAACATGGCGGTGAATACCATTTCGACTCACGTGTGACCGACATCGTCAAGAAGGCCGACGGCTCGTTTGATGTTCTAACCTGTCATCCTGAGCGAAGCGAAGGATCTGTCACCTATACCTCCCGCAAAGTAATCCTTGCCACAGGCCACTCTGCCCGCGATATCTATGAAATGTTCGACCGCAAGGGATGGGAGATCCAGGCCAAGGGTTTTGCCCTCGGAGTCCGTGTCGAGCATCCCCAGTCTCTTATAAACAAGATCCAGTACCATGGCAAGTATCAGCCATACATGCCTACTGCAGAGTACTCTTTCGTGACCCAGGTGCTTGACAGGGGAGTCTTCTCATTCTGCATGTGCCCGGGCGGTATCCTCGTTCCTGCGGCAACTGCAGAAGGTGAGCTTGTGCTCAACGGCATGTCAAACTCGCAGCGTAACTCCAAGTGGGCGAATTCCGGTGTGGTAGTTCAGATCGAGCCCGAGGATTTCCCTGAATATGCACAGCATGGCCCGCTTGCCCTCCTTCAGTTCCAGAAGGATGTCGAGAGGAAGATGTTCGAATATACAGGCTCATTGAAGGCTCCTGCCCAGCGTATGATGGACTTCTGCCGTCGCATCCCGTCTAACGGACTGCCGCAGACTTCATACCATCCGGGTGCAGAAAATGCCCCTCTGCATGAACTCCTTCCTGAACATGTGTCCCTGAGGCTCAAATATGCCTTCCCGGAGATCGGAAACAAGAAGATGCATGGTTATTATACCAATGACGCCCTCCTTCTCGGAGTCGAGTCTCGCACCTCCTCTCCTGTCCGCATCCCTCGCGATCCTGAAACTCTCGAGCATGTGCAGGTGGCTGGCCTATATCCATGCGGTGAAGGCGCCGGTTATGCAGGTGGCATCGTCTCGTCTGCCCTTGATGGTATCAACTGCGCTGCCAAAATTTAGCGTGCCCCTTAAGTGGCTGTGCTTTAATCTTTTATGATTTGCTCCTGCCGCCAAAAGGGAGCAGGAGGTATTTGTAAATTGTTAATTGATAAGGATTTATGCGTCACGTTTTTTGTGTGCTTCTGACAGTTTTGTTCTCTGTAGCCATGTATGCGCAGAGCCAGACTCTCCGTGTTGATTATGTTTTCTCCGGTACTGATAAGGCGACCGAGATTTCGCTTGACAGGCTCTACAGTTTTGACGGCTGGGCCGGCAGGAGGGTGAATCTTGACAAGGTTCCTGTGAAAGGAAACGGTCAGATCTGCATGACCGATCTGGAGACCGGTGAGGTTGTGTACAGGCAGGCTTTCTCTACTCTTTTCCAGGAGTGGAAGACAACAGAAGAGGCGACACAGTTACGTAAGGCATTTGAGAATACATTCCTTCTTCCGATGCCTTCGTCAAAGGCCAAGGTGAAGGTGGAACTTTATGATTTCTTCGGAAATGTCTCGGCTTCATTGACCCATGTGGTCGACCCGGAAGACATACTTATCCGTCATGTCGATCCTGTTCCGGCTCCTCACCGTTACCTTCTCAAGAGCGGAAGTCCGGAGGAAAAGATCGATGTGGCAATCGTGGCAGAAGGCTATACCAAGGAAGAGGCCGGACAGTTCTATATTGATGCCCAGGCAGCTGTGGACGCCATACTGGCACATGAGCCATTTGGAAGCTACAGGGACAGGTTCAATTTCGTGGCCATTGCCCTTGAATCAGAGGACAGCGGCGTAAGCGTTCCACGCGAAGGTGTATGGAAGAAAACAGCTGTCGGATCGAATTACGATACGTTCTATTCTGACAGGTATCTTACCACTTCTTGCGTCTGGAAGATGCATGATGCTCTCTGTGGCATCCCGTATGAACATCTTGTGATCCTGGCTAATACGGACACATACGGAGGTGGCGGAATCTTCAATTCATATACATTGACAACGGCCCGCCATACGGCTTTCAAGCCTGTTGTCGTGCATGAATTCGGCCACAGCTTTGCCGGTCTTGCCGATGAGTATTACTATGACGACCAGTTCGTCGAGTATTATTATCCCGACATGGAGCCATGGGAGCAGAACATCATGACTCTTTATGATTTC
>JAFTYS010000077.1 GCA_017461285.1 Bacteroidales bacterium
ACAACTGCTACGGATTATACATTCGAGGGATCTGCCTCTGGAAAGATCGTTCTCAAATGGACCTGTACAACAGCTGCAATTTATGTCAAGAGTATTGAAATAGTTTCAGAGTAATTTCTGACATCCAATTTGTTTCCGGCGACCATGATCCCATGGCCGCCGGATTTTATTTTATGACTCTGAGTCATTGATAATTATCAATGGTTTGTTATCTTTGTAAATTCTTAGTAGAATGGGATAATAGCTTTAAGATTAACTTTTTATACAAAGACAACATGAAAATCAGGAATTTTGTCGTTTCTGCTCTTGCTGCAGCTGTGGCTTTGGTGTCATGCAAACCGCAGGAGGAGAATCTTGGCATGCCGTCAATAAAGATTGGCGAAAGTGCTGTTGAATTTACTTCGGAAGGTGGCGAAAAGCAGCTTACGATTACTGCTACTCGTGACTGGATGGCTGACTGGGATGCAGACTGGCTTGTCGTATCTCCAGAAAGCGGAAGCGCATCGGCGGATGCGCAGACTGTGACTGTCACAGCTCTCTCAAATACAGGAATGGACCGTTCTGCAGATGTGAAGTTCACTATCGGAATGGCTTCTAAGACTCTTAAAGTGACTCAGGCAGGTCCTGGCGGATCAGCAGAGGCTCTGGTTGTCTATTCAAACGATTTCGATATCTCAAAGGCACAGAACAACAGCGGATGGCCTTATCTTGACTCGAATTATGACCTTTGGGACAATAAGAAGGGAACAGGTTCCGAGTCAGTAACTTATGCATTCGGAGGCAAGATGTCTGTACGTACTTCAGGCAAGCTTTCGAATGACGGTTCAGGCTTCTCGCACTATGCCGGTTCAGGTATGAACAAGGTCTTTTTCGGAGCGGCTACTTCCATCTTCAAGATTCAGAACATCACACTTGATGGGGCAAAGACCGACTATGCATTGTCATTCGGCGGACAGAGATACACGCAGGATGATGCATCCAACGTGTTCTCATTTGACGAGTTCAAGGTGTATGTAAGCAATGACGCTGAGAAGTGGGTACCGGTAGCAATGGCTTTCCCTGCTGATGCGGATCTTGACGGAGACTGGAACCTCGCTTCATCAAAGATCACTCTTCCTTCAGGAACTGAAAAGCTGAGCATTGCATTCGTATGTACCAAGTCAAGCGCCTACAGCATCGATGACGTTCTTCTCGAGCTTGCATCTGAGGCCGGTCAGGCAATTGACTTTTCGAAGGGCGAGGAGATCGGCGGCACTACCGGTGGCGGCGGAAGCGTCACACCTCCGTCAGACATTGTCGATGTGACAGTGGCAGAGTTCAATGCGAAGCCAGTGAGCACAACCGACTGGTATCGTCTTACCGGTACTGTCAGCGGCCCTATCAACACTCAGTATGGCAATTATGATCTGAGTGATGATACTGGAAAGGTTTATGTGTATGGAACATCTAACTGGTCCGAGTATTCTTCAGACTTTGCTGAGGGCGGAACTGTTACAATTGTTGGCCAGCGTGGTGACTATAACGGCAAGATCGAGGTACTTGAGAGTTATATCGAGAGCTATACTCCAGGTGAGGGAGGCTCTGATAATCCTGGAAATGAGAATGAAGGCAAGCCTGCATCTCTTGTAAAGGCAACGGTTGCCGAGTTCCTTGCAGCAGCGGAAGATGACACCTGGTATGAACTTACAGGTGAGATCATCAGCATTGCAAAAGAGGATTATGGCAATTTCACAATCAAGGATGCGACTGGAGAAGTATATATCTATGGAATGACCAATGGCTGGGTAGGTCATAATGACAAGTCCTTCTCGAAGATCGGACTCAAGGTGGGTGATACCGTTACACTCGGAACACTCCGCGGTTCATACCAAGGAACTCCGCAGGGTGGTGGAAACCCTGTTCCTGCATATTATATCAGCCATGTACCAGGCGAAGGTGGCGGAGAAGTCACACCTCCTGCCGGCGGAGATGACGGTGAAGGAGCATGGTCGTATACCTTTGCAAACGGTGATCTTGGAAGTTCAACAGTTACTCTAAACGGTCTCTCTTGGAATTTCGTGATGAACGATGCGGATTACCTCGGTTTTGACTCTTCAAATGGCCGTGGCCTCCAGATGGGAAAGAAGGCAGATCCTGCTTCGTCAATAACATTATCTACAGAAGGCATTGAGGGTACTGTTACCAAGATTGTTGTCAACAGCGCTGGCGCATCAGGCACCGATGCTGTCATTAGTGTAAAGGTAGGTGGCAACGAGTTCGGCTCTTCTCAAAACCTTAGTACAACACCTACAGATTATGTCTTCGAAGGACAGGCTTCCGGAAAAATTGAAATCGGTTGGACTGTGACAGCTGCGGCTGTTTATGTGAAGTCGATCACTATTTACACAGAGTAATAAACAATATCAGTAAATGTCAGAAGGGACCGTCCGTGAGGCTGGGCCCTTCTGATGGTCTAAAAGACAATGATGAGATATACTTCAGTATTCAGGACGATATCGGTTGCCGCGATCTTGTGCACCTTGTTGTGTCTTTCCTGTGAAAAGCCTTTGGAAGACACTGTTGTCGAGGTGTCGGTCAAGACATCCCAGGTCGGATTTTCTGCGGGAGAGATAT
Source organism: Bacteroidales bacterium (assembly GCA_017461285.1). The sequence goes on from JAFTYS010000077.1 coordinate 2,614, forward strand.
TTGTCTCCGTGAAGTGCAGCGGATCCTGGACATTGTCATTGTTTGATGACAGTGCAGCCGGTGACCTTGACTGGGCCGTTCTCAGTGATTCGTCAGGACAGGGTGACAAGAACAACGTCAGACTAAAATATCAGGCAAACAATGATACGGAAAGCCGCAGGCTCAGGATTGTTCTTGACAATGGAAAGAAATGGTCTCAGTGTACTGTGGAGCAGGCTGGGGTGGCTTCGCGCCCTGATGACGGCTCCGATGATGGCTCTGATGACGGTTCGGACGGCGGCAGTGGCTCAGGCTCAGGTTCTTCGAAAGGAAACCTTAAGGCCGGTACCGGATGGATGGAGCTTCCGGCAATGGATGATGAGACTCTGGGATACTATACGCATAGTTTCAAGCAGGGTGGAAAGACCTACAGGAACTATTCATTCGGATGGAGCCAGAAGGACCGTGTGGCGCTCTGGGTGGCATATCCGCACTGCAGGTTCTATCTGAACGGTAGTGCCGGAAGAACAGACGAGTGGGCTCTTGACCCTCTTCTTGGTGAGGATTCTGCCGCGCCTTTCGGCGGTTATGCCGGCAGTTATGCCAGAGGACATCAGATTCCGTCAGCCGACCGTCAGTGCTGCTACGAGGCTAATGCTCAGACATTCTACGGTACCAATATGACTCCGCAGCTGAATGCCCATAACGAAGGTATCTGGTCTGAACTTGAAGGGATGGTCCGTGAATATGCCCAGACATCTGACACGACGTATGTGGTGACGGGAGTGACTGTGAGCTCTTCAAGCAAGAAGGAGGAGGATTCATATGGAAACAGCGTGACCATTCCTGATGCATACTTCAAGGCTGTGCTGAAATACAGTAAGTCTTCGACTCTCGGTGCCTGGAATGCCGCGGCGTTCTATCTTGAACACAGGAGCTATTCGGAGTCGCTCGGAAAGAAGCATTCTATGTCCATAGACGAGCTTGAGGAACTGACCGGCATCGATTTCTTCGTGAATCTTCCTGCTAAGGTAGGAGAAGAGCAGGCGGCAAAGATTGAGGCCGCCGATCCGGCGAATTCTTCAGTCTGGTGGTAAGGTGAAGATAAGGAGCCTTTAAATCAATGATTTTATGAAAAGATTACTGATAGTTTTTACGGCCTTGCTTATCTTGAGTACAGGCGTTCAGGCCCAGAAGGGCGAACAGAACTATGTCATAGGATTCTACAACCTTGAGAATCTGTTTGATACATACGATGATCCGGCCAAGAATGACGAGGAATTCCTTCCGGAGGGAAAGAACAAATGGACTGAGGCAAAGTATCAGAAGAAGCTTCAGAACATGGCCAAGGTCATAAGGTCCATGAAGGAGGATAACGGTACGTGGCATGCTCTGCTCGGAGTTTCCGAGATAGAGAACAGGCTTGTGCTCGAGGATCTTGTCATGGAACCTCAGATTGCGGAGGCCAATTACCAGATCGTCCATTATGACGGTCCTGACAGGCGAGGAGTCGATGTGGCTCTCCTTTATAAGCCGGAGGTCTTCACGTTCATCGAAAGCGAGTCCATTCCCTTCACATTTGAGGGCAGTTCGATAGACTGGATCCAGTCGCAGGAGGAAAGGGACTATTTCCGTACCCGCGACATCCTTATGGTTCATGGAACGATCGACGGGGAGCATTTTGCGGTTTATGTCGCCCATCTTCCGTCTCGTTCGGGAGGAAAGAAGGGCGGAAACCAGCTCCGCGACCGAGGTGGCGAGATCATGTACAACCATGCCATGATGATGCAGGAGAAGTATCCCGGCATCAAGATAATATGCATGGGCGACATGAACGACAATCCTACGGACACATCCATGGCTGAATATCTCCACGGAAGAGAGTTCAGGGAAGATGTCACCGACAAGGATTTCTTCTCTCCTTTCACATCCATGCTAAAGGCAGGATTCGGTTCGCTGGCATATCAGGGAGTGTGGAGCATCTACGACCTTCTTCTGGTCAACAATGCCCTTGCAAACCCTCAGGAAGGTACTTTCGGCCTTCTCCAGCTCCACAAGAAAGGTTACTATGGACGTGTGTACAATCCTAAGTTCCTGACCAATCAGAAGGGTCAGTACAAGGGCACTCCGTTCCGCACGTTCTCGAACGGTGCCTTCATAGGAGGCTACAGCGACCATTATCCGACTTACATTGTAATCACTAAATAGATTGCCGGTCAAGCCGGCAATGACTATATGTTGTCTATCCCGTCATCCCCGGCTCGACCGGGGATCTAAAACAGAAAATAAATGATGAAAAAAGCATTACTATTCATTGTGGCGCTACTCTGCTCATTCATGCTCTTCGCGCAGCCGGGAGACTGGGGTGGAGTGAAGGGTACGGTCGTGAACCGTGCCGGCAGGGCCCCTGTCGCGGACGCTGCCCTCACGCTTTCACAGAACGGCGAGACAGTTGCCACGGCTGTATCAGGTCCTGACGGAAAATTCCTGATAGAGAATCTTCCGAACGGAATGTATGACATGGTGGTCGACGCTCCAGGTTTTCTGCAGGCAAATGTCAATGTGACAATTGAAGGTTATGTGAAGGACCTGATCTTCGTGGGTATGGTAGCGGAGCAGGTCGTGATCGATGTCGATGACACGAACTTCGCGGAGTTCGACATGGATGACTCCGGATTCGAGGACGCTCCTTCGATACTTTTCGACAGCAACGATCCTTTTACAAACATCGCAAGCTTCGGCTTCAGCAACATCCGTTTCAAGAACAGGGGATATACCAATGAGTCTCAGGACGTGTATCTGAGCGGCATAAGGATGAATGACGCCATAACAGGTTACTCTCCGTATTCTCTCTGGAGCGGTCTGAACGAGGCCATGAGGAGCAAGGAGACCACCATCGGAAACGAGGTGTCAGACTATGGCTACGGCGGATACAACGGAGTTACGAACATCCATGCCATGCCTTCATCGGTGCGTACCGGATGGCGTTTCAGCGCCCTGACCAACAGCGCTCTCTATCGTCTTCGTCTCATGGCGACATATGCTTCCGGTGAACTGGACAACGGCTGGTCATATGCGGTCAACGTTTCTGCCCGAATCGGTGGAAATGATTGGGTGAAAGGAGTTTATTATCGCAATTTCGCTTATTATGCCGGTGTCGAGAAGAAATTCGGAGACATGCACCGTATCGCCCTTGTGACATTCGCAGCGCCTGGACAGCGTGGCGCCCAGAATGCCTCTACCCAGGAAGTGTATGACCTTATGGGGGACAACATGTACAACAGCAACTGGGGTTATCAGAACGGCAGGGTACGCAACTCGCGTGTCCGCAAGACCTTCGAGCCTGTGACCATCCTGAAATATACAGCGACCCCATCAGATAATCTTGAAGCCTCTGCGACCCTGCTCTGGCGTACGGGAAAGAATGGCTACACTGCGATGGACTGGTACGATGCTGCCGATCCTCGTCCGGACTATTACCGCAACCTTCCGAGCTATTACTGGATGGATAATCAGGACTATGGCAGACAGAATTTCGAGAAAGCCGCATGGGCCAAGGATGCATGGGTGAACGACATACCTGAATACACCCATCTGAATTGGGACCGTCTTTATAATGTGAACTGGAACAATTACGATGCGAACGGACTTCGCCGCTCGAAATATGCGGTTGAGGAGCGTCGTGTGGACCAGAATGACATCAACCTCAATGCAAGCGTCAAGTGGATGGCGTCAAAGGTATTCACTTTTACGGGCGGCGTGAACTACAAATGGAACCGCACGGAGTATTACAAGAAGATGGATGACCTTCTCGGCGGAGACTATTACCTTAATATCGACCAGTTTGCGGAACGTGATTTCGCTTCATCGCCGACCATGGTGCAGAATGACCTGGATTATTTCCTCAAGCATGGCGAGGCACAGACTCTTAAGCAGGGAGACAAGTACGGATATGACTATTATGCCCATGTGCGTAATGCGAATGTATGGGCAAACGGTTCACTGGATCTCGGTGGATTCAAGGCCAATCTGGCTGTAGAGGCCGGATACTCCAGGTTCTGGAGGGAAGGCCTCGTGAGAAAGGGACTTTTTGCAGGTCTTGACGACAACGGAAATGAGATGGTCTATGAGGGCAAGGTGCTTACCACTTATGACCCGAAGACAGGCAAGGCCATCACATCGAAGGGCAATTCCGAAATGCCTTCTTTCTTTACCTATTCGGCAAAATTAGGACTCCAGTATCATTTCGACGGAGGACACAGAATATATGCGAACGGAGCTTATTTCAATGATGCTCCTACATTTGCGCAGTCGTTCATCTCCCCTCGTACGAGAAATTCACTGGTTCCGGACCTGACTACAGTCAAGGCAGCATCCGCTGACATCAACTATCAGTACAGCAACAACGGCTATAATTTCCGTATTACAGGATTCTGGACCAACATCGCTGACCAGACGGACATGATGAGCTTCTACGATGACTCTCAGAATTCGTTCGTGAATTTTGCTATGAGCGGAATCGACCAGAGACATCTCGGTGTCGAGATGGGATTCAAGGTGCCTCTTCCGGTCCAGGGACTTTCTTTGGCCGGAGCACTCAGCTGGGGTGAGTACGTGTATACTTCGGTGCCTCGTATGACCATGACTGTCGACAACAGCGCTGAGCTTGTATATGATGATCAGCCAGTTCCATATTGGGCAAGCAGTCCGGTCTATAAGAAGACCGTCATGGACGGCGAGACCGTGTATGAGACGGATCTTGACGGTGACCCTGTCCTCGAGAGATACCAGAAGCATTATGTGCCTTCTACTCCTCAGCTCGCGGCGGATCTTGGCTTTAACTACAGGACGAACTCATATTGGTTCTTCGAACTCCATGCCCAGTATTTCGCGAAGTCATATCTTGATATGAATCCTCTTTACAGGACTGACTGGATCGTGGCCGGTCCGGATTCGAACGTCACACCTGTCGAGGTCGAGGATCTTACATCCCAGGAATGCTTCGATCCTGTATTCCTGCTTAATGCAAGCATCGGTAAATCGTGGTACATCGACCGCAAGTATAACTTCGGCTTCTCCCTCAATCTTCAGAACATCACAAATAACCGTAACGTAAGGACGGGCGGTTATGAAGGAACACGTCTTGCCGACAGTGAGACCATGGAGAGGTACTATAAGTTCGATTCCAAGTATTTCTATATGCAGGGCTTCAATTATATGTTGAACCTCTATTTCAGATTCTAGCACTTGTCATCCTGTTTATATCTGTCATCCTGAGCGAAGCGAAGGATCTTCCACCAAAGATGTTTCACTTCGTTCAACATGACAAAAAAGAAAGTCATTATGAAGAAAATATATAGAGTATTTTTAGCCGCAGCGGCTCTGTTTGCCGGATGCGAGGAGTTCCAGCCTGTATTCACAGGCAAGTACCCTGATCCTCAGGAGCAGTACATCTATACCGATGCTGATTTCGGTGAGTTCACATCCATAGCTGATGTGAAGGCGATGTATGCTGCGAACGGCGACAAGCCATATGTGGTGGATAAGGAATGCGTGATCAAAGGCCAGGTGACCACATCTGACCAGGTCGGCAATCTTTACAAAAGCCTTTATATCCAGGACGAGACGGCAGGAATCGAGATAAAGATCGGAAAGAACGGCCTTTACAACGAGTATAAGCTCGGACAGTGGCTGTATATCGATTGCTCCGGCCTGACCGTAGGAGACTATAACGGTATGATCAACATAGGCTATGAAGATCCGACCAGAGAGTATGAGACCGGTTATCTCGAACATGCGTACATAATCGACCAGCATGTGTTCAAGGGAGAGTACGCAGACCCTGTGGAACCAGTCGTGATTACAGAAGCCGACCTTCACAAGAAGGTGAATCTAGGCCGTCTTGTGACGATCAAGGACCTGAAGTATGATGACCATATCTTCATTCTCGCCTATGTCGATCCTAATGGCAACAGAAAGGACTATAACAACAACGGTATCTTCATCGACGAGGAAGGTCCGGATAATTATGGCGTGACGACATGGGCATGTTCGGAGCAGAAATGGAAGGAATACCTTCTTGCCGGTAATTTTGACAGCGTAGAAGCAGCCGGAACTACTGTCGGACAGCTTCTACGGACCACAGGTATAGGCTCGATGGCATATTCGGTGAGCCAGTACTTCAAGATGGGCAAGACTGACGTGCAGGTGCGTACGAGCGGATATGCCCGCTTCGCTGATACCGAGATTCCCCAGGATGTCCTGGACGGCAAGGCTACAGTCTCGTTTACCGGCATTCTTACCGAGTACAAGGGTGCCGCCCAGTTCACTCTCATCGACCTTGACGGCGTGAAAAAGGCCGACGGTACAAATTGGTATTAATGAGCTCCCTCTGTCATCCTGAGCTAAGCGAAGGATCTTTATAAGAATCAATCAACCAGAAATATGAAAAAAACACTACTTATTACAACAATCATCATGGCAACCATGTCATGCACAGACAAGAATCCTTTCCTTTCGGAGTGGGAGACTCCGTATGGAATTCCTGATTTCGGCAAGATCGAGGAGAAGCATTACATTCCGGCAATCGAGGAGGGCATCCGTCAGCAGGAGGCCGAGATTGCTGCAATAATCGCCAATACAGAAGCTCCTACATTTGAAAATGTAGTAGAGGCTTACGAGAAGTCCGGAGCTGTTCTGGGCCGTGTTACAAGCGTTCTCTTCAATGTTTCCGAGTCAGACGCGACAGAGTCCCTCCAGAAGATCGTGGAGCAGGCGCTTCCTCTGATTTCAGTCCACAGCGACAACATAATGATGAACCCTGATTTCTTCGCGAAGGTAGACGTCCTCTTCAAGGATATGGACAACCTCGGACTTACAAGGGAGCAGCAGATGGTACTCAAGAAGCTCCATAACGGTTTCGTGAAGAACGGAATCGCTCTCGGCGAGGCTGATCAGGCCCGCATGCGCGAGATAAACCTCGAGCTCTCATCCCTTTCAAACACATTCGGCAACAATCTTCTCGCAGAGAACAACGCGTTCGCAGAGGAGTTTGGTGTGACCATCTCAGAGTATCCGGGCGCAATGGCGTCGACTGCCGACCGTGCCCTCAGGGAGAGGATGTTCAAGGCATATTCTACCCGAGGCAATAACGGCAACCAGTATGACAACAAGGATCTCATCATGAAGATGATGGCCCTGCGCATCGAGAAGGCGAAGCTTCTGGGCTATGAGAATCCAGCCCAGATGATCCTCGCAGACAAGATGGCGGGAACTCCTGAGGCTGTGGATCAGTTCCTTGCTTCGATCATGGCACCGGCCGTGAAGAAGGCGAAGGCGGAGATCGCAGACATGCAGGTGGAGATGGACAAGGACATCAAGGATGGTGTTGTCCCTGCAGGCTCGAAGATCGAGCCTTGGGACTGGGCATATTATACTGAGAAAGTGCGCAAGGCGAAGTATGCTCTTGATGAAGAGCAGACAAAACCTTACTTCCAGATGGAGAATGTGCGCCAGGGTGTGTTCGACCTGACTACAGACCTTTATGGTCTTCAGTATGAGAAGCTTGAGGGCATCCCTACATACCATCCTGATGTGGAAGGCTTCAAGGTGACTGATGCTGACAGTTCCCTCATCGGAGTTATCCTGACAGACTATTTCCCTCGCAGCACCAAGAGGGGAGGAGCATGGATGACCAATTTCGTGGAGCAGGAGTACGGAGTACGTCCGGTAATCGTTAATGTGGGCAACTTTGCGAAGCCTACGGCAGACACTCCTTCTCTTCTTACCCTCGACCAGGTGGAGACCCTTTTCCACGAGTACGGACATGCTCTTCACGGCCTTCTCAGCCAGTGTACATACAAGAGCGTTGCTGGAACATCGGTCGCTCGCGACTTCGTCGAGCTCCCGTCCCAGATCATGGAGAACTGGGCGTTCCAGAAGGAAGTCCTTGCAAAGTATGCACGCCATTATCAGACCGGAGAAGTCATTCCTGACGAGCTTGTAGCCAAGATCATGGCAGCCGATACATTCAACCAGGGCTTCATGACTACAGAACTCGCAGCAGCTTCGATACTCGACCTCAAGTGGCATATGCTCTCTTCAGTCGAGGGACTCGATCCTATGGCTTTCGAAGCTGAGGCATGCAAGGAGATGGGCCTTATCGGTGAGATCATCCCACGCTACCGCAGCACATATTTCGCCCATATCTTCAGCGGCGGATACAGCGCAGGCTACTACAGCTACCTCTGGGCTGAGGTCCTTGACAAGGATGCCTTCGAACTCTTCAAGGAGAAGGGAATCTACGACAAGGAGACTGCTATGTCCTTCCGCAGGAATGTCCTTGAGATGGGCGGAAGCGAAGAACCGATGGTTCTTTACAAGCGCTTCCGCGGCGCCGATCCTGATTCCGGCGCCCTCCTCCGCGGTCGTGGACTGTAACGGCTGACATATGAATCCAGCGGCGGCTGGTAATTTCGAGCGACATTGGCTCCCGAAAAGGGAGGGGACCCACAAAGTGGGGAGGATCGCTGAAATTACCAGCCGCCGCTGGATATTGTAGTGTCTTACACCAACTTGTGGATTGCAAGGCCGGAACGGAGCTTCGGCTCGAACCAGGTGGTCTTCGGAGGCATGATGTTGCCGGAATCGGCGATGTCCACAAGCTGCTTCATAGAGACATGGTAGAGCGCGAACGCGACCTTCATCTCGCCGCTGTCCACGCGGCGTGAAAGCTCGCCAAGTCCGCGGATGCCGCCCACGAAGTCGATTCTCTTCGAAGTGCGGAGGTCCTTGATGCCAAGTATCTTGTCGAGCACGAGGTTCGACAGGATGGTCACGTCGAGAACTCCGATAGGGTCGCTGTCGTCGTAACGTCCTTCCTTAGCAACAAGCGAGTACCACTTGCCTTCAAGATACATCGAGAACTCATGGAGCTTGACCGGCTTGTATATCTCTGCGCCTTCTTCGCGAACGTCGAAGTCTTCAGAAACCGCTGCGATAAGTTCTGCAGGAGTCAGTCCGTTGAGGTCCTTCACGACGCGGTTGTAGTCGATGATCTTAAGCTGGCTGTCAGGGAAGGCAACTGTCATGAAGTAGTTGTATTCCTCTTCTCCTGTATGGTTCGGATTCTGGGCCTTCTTTTCTGCTCCTACGAGGGCTGCAGCTGCTGTACGATGGTGGCCGTCAGCTACATAGAATGCAGGTATTCCTGCGAAGATCTCTGTGATGCGGTCGATGTCCGCCTGGTCGTCGATCACCCAGAAATGGTGTCCGAATCCATCCTCTGCAACGAAGTCGTATTCGGCCTCTTCTGCGATGTATCGCTCTACGATGGCATTGACTTCTGCATTGTCAGGATATGAGAAGAATACGGGCTCGATGTTCGCGTTCTGTATGCGGACGTGGATCATTCTGTCTTCTTCCTTATCCTTGCGGGTGAGCTCGTGCTTCTTGATCTTGCCTTCTGCATAGTCGTCTGTGTGGGCGCACATCACGAGTCCGTACTGTGTCCTTCCGTCCATGGTCTGCGCATATACATAGTAGTATGGCTTCTCGTCCTGGACGAGCCATCCCTTTTCCTGCCATGCCTTGAAGTTCTCGACAGCCTTGTCGTATGCCGGCTGGCTGTGCTCGTCGATGATAGGGTCGAAGTCGATTTCAGGCTTTGTGATGTGCAGGAGAGACTTCTCTCCGGCCTCGGCCTTCGCCTCGGCCGAGTTGAGTACGTCGTATGGCCTTGCAGCCACTTCTTCCACATACTGCTTCGGCGGACGTACCGCCGCGAATGGTCTGATCCTTACCATAATGCTATTTGTTGACCTTGAATTTTGTAGAACCTGTTTCAAAGAAGTCGCAGATCTGCTGTGCGGCAGCAAGACCGGCGTTTATGTTCGCCTCTCCTGTCTCCGCTCCCTGCTTCTTCGGAGTCGCGAAGATCTGCTTGCCGAACTTCTCCTTGAACTCTGCATATCTTTCAGGAGCGATGTCGGTCGCATACTTGAGGTCAGGCCTTTCTGAAAGGGCCTTCTCGAGTCCGTCCTCGCAGATGATCTCCTTGCGTGATGTGTTGATGAGGCATCCTCCCTTCGGCATCTTCGAGATGAGGTTGTAGTCTACTGTCCTCATTGTGAAAGGGGTTGCAGGGATGTTGATGGACACGAAGTCGCATGAGCTGTAAAGATGCTCGAGCGAGAATGTCGCCTTCCATCTCTGGTGCTTTTCCTTCACCTCGTTGGTATATATGACTACGTCCATTCCGAGGGCTACAGCCTTCTTTGCGACCAGTTGTCCTATGTTGCCGAATCCCTGGATTCCGAGCCTCTTGCCGCTGAGTTCGCATCCTGTGCCCGGAGTGAACTGGTTGCGTGACATGTAGATCATCAGTCCGATGGCAAGTTCTGCTACTGCGTTGGAGTTCTGTCCCGGTGTGTTCTCCACCACGATGTCCCTGTCTGTGCATGCCTTGAGGTCTACGTTGTCGTATCCTGCTCCGGCACGTACCACGATCTTGAGGTTCTTGGCTGCCTCAACGACTTCTGCTATGACCTTGTCGGAGCGGACTATGAGGGCGTCGGCGTCTGCCACAGCCTCAAGCAGCTGGGACTTCTCTGTATATTTTTCGAGAAGGACAAGCTCGTGGCCAGCATTCTCTACTATTTCTCTTATGCCGTTTACTGCAGCTGCAGCGAACGGTTTCTCTGTTGCTACAAGTACCTTCATTACTATTTCTTAAGCTGTTCAAACTCCTTCATGCAGTCAACGAGCGCCTGTACGCTCTCTACAGGGCATGCGTTGTAGATCGATGCGCGGAATCCGCCTACAGACCTGTGGCCCTTGATTCCTGTCATTCCCTTCTCCTTTGCGAATGCCATGAACTCGTCCTGGAGATGCTCGTATCCGTCAGCCATCACGAAGCATACGTTCATGAGCGAACGGTCCTCGACAGCTGCAGTGCCCTTGAAGAGAGGGTTGCGGTCGATCTCTGCATAAAGAAGGGCAGCCTTCTCCTGGTTGATCTTCTGGATCGCCTCCACTCCGCCGATTCCCTTGAGCCACTTGAGTGTCTCGTTCATCACGTAGATCGAGAATACAGGTGGGGTGTTGAACATTGACTTGCCGTCGATATGTGTGCGGAGGTCAAGCATTGTAGGGATATAGCGGCTTACCTTTCCCAGGAGGTCCTTCTTCACGATGAAGAATGCCACGCCCGCAGGGCCCACGTTCTTCTGTGCACCACCATAGATCATCGCATACTTGCTCACGTCCACAGGACGGCTCATGATGTCTGACGACATGTCGGCGATGAGCGGAACAGGGCAGTCGAGGTCTTCGAGGATCTCTGTTCCGTAGATCGTGTTGTTTGAAGTGATGTGGAAGTAGTCCAGATCGCTTGGAATCTCATATCCCTTTGGAATATAGTTGAATACGGTCTCTGCTGAAGAAGCTACGGCGTATGCGTTTCCGAGTCCCTTTGCCTCTTTGAGCGCCTTCTTTGCCCATACGCCTGTCTCGAGGTATCCTGCCTTGTTCTCAAGGAAGTTCATTGCGACGTAGAGGAAGCCCATGCTTGCTCCGCCGCCGAGGAAAAGGATTTCATAATCTTCCGGGATGTTGAGGAGTTCTCTCCAGAGTGCGCGGCACTCGTCCATGACTGCCTCCCATTCCTTTGTCCTGTGTGAGATGGATATTACGGGAATGCCTGTTCCCTTGAAGTCCTTCAGAGCCTCGATTGCACTGTCAATCGCCTGCTGTGGCAGGACGCATGGTCCTGCGGTAAAATTATGAACCTTTTTCATTGTTAGTATTGGGTTATAGTTTGTAATCAAAAAGTGGGTCTAAGGTAATGATTTATTTTAATAAATATACTTAGTTGTGGTGATTTTTTCACAAAAGTGGCAAAGAAGTTGGATTTCGTTATCTTTTACTACTGTCGCGAAGCGGGTCTTTATCGGCTGATGGTTGGTCACGCATTTAGGATTCCTGCACTTTGCGATGCCTATAACTTCCTTCGGCATCTCCAGCTTCTTCTTCTCGACCACCTTGAAGTCCCTGATGACGTTTACTGTTGCGTCGGGGGCGATCAGGGCAAGCTTGTTGAGCTCGTCGTCCTCAAAGAACTTGTCTGCAATCTTGATGATGCCTTTCTTGCCGTGCACCTTGCTGGCAAGGTTGATTCCTATTGTGATCTGGCTTTCTATTCCCTTGAGGTTCAGGATTTCAAGAGCCTTATATACGTTTTCAGCGGGTATATGGTCCAGTACGGTGCCATTCTCCAATGCGCTTACTACTAATTCCTTTCTACTCATAATACTGTCATTCTGATAATCTGAACTGTCATTCTGAACGAAGTGAAGAATCTTCTAACGGTATCCCAGCAGGTATGAAATGATCGCCATGCGGACGTAAAGTCCGTTTTCAGCCTGCTTGAAATAATATGCGTAAGGAGTCTCGTCGACATCCTGGTCGATTTCATTCACGCGAGGGAGAGGATGGAGGATCTTCATGTTTTCCCTTACATCAGAGAGCATCGAAGCTTCAAGACGGTACACGTCTTTTACCCTTTCATATTCCATAGGATCGGTGAACCTCTCCTGCTGCACACGTGTCATGTAAAGTATGTCGCAGTCGTTGAGGTGTTCGTCGAGGGATGTGGTCTCGATGTATTCGATGCCCTTGCTGTCGAGGAAGTCCTTGTATTCCTGCGGCATCTCGAGCTCCTTCGGTGCTGTGAATATGAATTTCGGATTGAAATGGGACATGGCCTGGAGAAGCGAATGGGTCGTCCTTCCGTATTTGAGATCGCCTACCATGTTGATGGTCAGATTCTCAAGCCTGCCCTGGGTCTGGAGTATCGAATAAAGGTCGAGAAGAGTCTGGGACGGGTGCTGGTTCGCTCCGTCTCCGGCATTCACTACCGGCACTGTTGCGACTTCCGATGCATAGCGGGAACTTCCTTCGAGAGGGTGGCGCATCACGATCATGTCCACATAATTGTTGACCATCTTGATGGTGTCCTTGAGGGTCTCTCCCTTGCTCTGGCTGGTGTTGGAAGCGTCCGAGAATCCGATCACCTTGGCTCCCAGGCGGTTGATGGCGGTCTCGAAGCTGAGCCTGGTTCTGGTCGACGGCTCGAAGAAGAGGCTTGCGATGACCTTTCCTTCAAGGAAGTTCTGTACCCTGTTCTGCTCGAACTCCTTGGCGGTTTCCAGGACATGGAGGATCTCCTCCTTGGTGAAGTCCCAGATAGAAATCAAACTTTTCTTATTCATATTCATGACATTGGTTTATCTATATCTCTTCTGTCCGGCAGCCTTCGACGTCGTTCATCCTCTCAAGGAAGGTGTCGACCTGCGAAAGACGGACGCTTGTGTCCATGGTACATTCCATGTCGAACTTCTGGTTCTTCTGTTCGAGCCCCATGTCCTTGAACACCTTCATGACGCTGTTCATGCTCATGTATCCGAAATGGACCCGGTACATCTTCGATGCTATCTTCTCTATGATTTCAGCGTTCGCCAGCGCATCTGCCGTCGATGTCCTGTATGCCCTTATGAGTCCGGGGATGCCCAGCTTTATGCCTCCGAAATATCTTACCACAACGACCAGGACGTCGCTCAGGCCGTATGAGTCTATCTGCCCCAGAACCGGCCTTCCCGATGAGCCGGAAGGCTCTCCGTCGTCATTCGCACGGAACCTGTCGCCCTTGTAGCCGAGCCTGTAGGCATATACATGATGCCTTGCGTCGTAGTATTCCTTCTTGAGCGCAGCGACGATTTCCTTTACTTCCTCCTCTGTTTCGACGGGGTATGCATGGGCAATGAATCGGCTTCCATTGTCCTTGAAGAGCCCTTTCGCTTCCGCCGCGATGCTCTTGTACGAATCTTGGATCTGAGTAGTGTCCATACCAAACATCAAATTTAAGCATTTTATATTTCACTTTGCATCTTTCTACATTTTTTTTGTCTCTGTCGAGAGAAAAATTATTATCTTTGATTCCGCTTCCAGATGTTCTGGAGGCTATTTTTAACCAAGAACAATTCTAACTGTCTATGATACTGAAATATAGGGTTTCCCTTCCCGGAATAAAGGGATTCGCGCGAGTGTATGAGGTAAAGTCTACCGCCTCTCTGTATAGCCTTCATAAGCAGATGAGGGCCGATATGGATTTTCCGCAGGACCAGGTTGTGCTGTTCAAGGCTTTCGGACCTGACGGAGAGGTTGCTGCAAGATACAGCGTATTCACTGATTTCGGCTTCGGAACCATCGACAGCGTGACCTTCGGCGAATGCCGCAAGAGGGGAGAGAACAGGTTCATATATTTTTACGATACGACAAATGTGAAGAGTGTGATCGTGACTTTCGACGGTGAAGGTCAGGAACGCGTCGGTGCGATCTATCCTCTCCTTGTCGAGACCAAGGGACCTAACCCTATCGAGTTCGAGAACGGATACGTTGCCTTCGAGGACCTTCCGGACGAGAAGAAGAAGGATCCGGACGACGAAGATTTCGATGACTTCGACGATGACGACGAAGAACCGGAAGACGACGAGACCGAAGAGATCTTCGGTGAGGATGAAGATGAATAAGCTTGTCATCATTCTCGGTCCCACTGCTGTAGGCAAGACTGACTACAGCATCGAGACTGCGCTCAAATATGATTCTCCTGTAATATCCTGCGATTCACGTCAGATATATAAGGAAATGACCATTGGCACGGCTGTGCCTTCCGCTGAGCAGCTTGACGCTGTTCAGCATTATTTTATCCATTCCCATACGGTTACCGAGCTCTATACTGCCGGAAAATATGAGCTGGAGGCGCTGGAGCTGATAAACCGTCTCTTTGCAGAAGGGCATGAGACCCTGGTTATGGCGGGAGGCTCGGGGTTCTATATAGATGCTCTTGTGAACGGTCTCGACGATTTTCCATCGGCGGATCTGCCCCTGCGTGAGGAACTTATGCGGCGTCTGCGCGAAGAGGGAGTCGAGTCCCTGCGTATGGAGCTCAAGGCCCTGGATCCAGAGAGTTATGCAACTATAGACATCGCCAACGGGCAGAGGGTGGTACGCGCTCTCGAAGTCTGCCTGATGACGGGAAAGCCTTTTTCTTCGTTCAAGACTTCGCCTAAGAAGACACGGAATTTCGAGGTGGAGAAGATCGGACTCACGCGTCCGCGCGAAGTCCTGTATGACCGTATAAACCGTCGTGTCCTTCAGATGATTGACGACGGGCTTGTTGAGGAAGTGCGCTCATTGACTGCCTTCCGCGACCTTGCCGCACTTCAGACCGTAGGCTACAAGGAAATCTTCGACTGGTTTGATTATCAGGACGGAAAGGTGTCTGCTGACGGCTGGGGACCGACTTCTCCCGGCGACGGCCCGGTAACGTCGCTGGACCGCGCTATAGAGCTGATCCAGCGCAACACCCGCCGCTATGCCAAGCGCCAGCTCTCCTATTGGGGCCGCGACAAGGACATCCGCTGGCTGGAACTTTAGTTTGCGACTTCGCAGAGGAACTTGAGGCGGACGAGGCGGACTTCGGACTCGTCATAGTCGTCGCGGAGGTCCTCCATGGCAGCTTCGAGGGAGTCTGATTCGGCTTCGTCCCGGAAGTATTCGAATATCTCATCCACCACATCTTCGTCCAGAGTCTGCTCGATGTAGTAGTCCAGATTCAGTCTGGTGCCAGATGCGACAATCGCCTCGATCTCGTTCAGGAGCTCGTCCATTTCCATTCCCTTTGAGTCTGCGATGTCTTCCAGAGGTATCTTGCGGTCGATGTTCTGTATTATGTAGACCTTGTTAACGGACTTGTTTACCATCGACTTCATCACGAAGTCGTCAGGTCTTTCTATCTCGTTCTCCTCGACGTACTTGGCTATGAGCTCGAGGAATTCCTTGCCGAACTTTCGTGCCTTTCCTTCTCCTACTCCCTGACAGTTCTTGAGTTCTTCAATGGTGATAGGGTACATGATGGACATGTCTTCCAGAGACGGGTCTCCGAAGATAACCCAAGGCTGGAGCCTGAGTTTCTTTGCAACGTCTTTTCTGAGGTCCTTGAGCATGGCGAGAAGCTGAGGATCTCCTCCTCCGCCTCCTCTGGCTGCCGCTGCTGCATCGTCGTCGTCATCTTCACCTTCGGCAAATTCCCTCTCTTCCGTGAGCATCAGTTCGTATGGCTTTTCGTAGAAGGCCTGTCCTTCAGGGGTTACGGAGATCAGACCGTATGACTCTATGTCCTTGTGGAGCAGGTGCTGGACCAGACCCTGGTGTATCACTGCGCACCAGAATTTTACTGAATGGTCCTTGCCTGAACCATACAGCTCGAGCTTGTCATGCTTGTATGACTTTATTATCGAGTTCATTTCTCCGGCGAGGATGTTGGCGAGGTGCTCTAGCTTGAACCGCTCCGGCAGCGTCTGGACAAGTTCGATGACCATCGACATTTCCTCACGGCCGTCAAACTGTTTCTTAGGGTGGAGACAGTTGTCGCATGCTCCGCAGTTCTCTATCTCGTATGTCTCACCGAAATAGTTCAGGAGAAGCTTCCTGCGGCATGAATTCGACTCCGCATATGCCACCGTCTCCATCAGGAGCTGCTTTCCGATCTCCTGCTCGGCGATAGGCTTGCCCTGCATGAATTTCTCCAGTTTCTGGATGTCCTTGTAGCTGTAGAAGGTTATGCACTGGCCTTCCTTGCCGTCTCTTCCGGCGCGGCCTGTCTCCTGGTAGTATCCTTCTATGCTCTTAGGTATGTCGTAATGGATGACGAACCTTACGTCAGGCTTGTCGATGCCCATTCCGAAGGCTATGGTGGCAACTATCACATCAATGTCTTCCATCAGGAACCTGTCCTGATTGTCCGCTCTGGTCTTCGCGTCCAGGCCGGCATGGTAAGGCGCTGCCTTGATTCCGTTTATGTTCAGAAGCTCGGCGAGTTCCTCCACCTTCTTTCTGCTGAGGCAGTAGATGATGCCGGATTTGCCCGGGTTCTGACGGATGAACTTTATTATGTCCCTCTTCGGGTCGGACTTGTCCCTTATCTCATAATAAAGGTTAGGACGGTTGAAGGACGACTTGAAGATTGTGGCGTCTGTCATGCCCAGGTTCTTGATGATGTCGCTCTGGACCTTAGGGGTCGCTGTTGCGGTAAGGGCTATGATAGGTGAGACTCCGATCTCCTCGATGATGTTTCGTATGCGTCTGTATTCCGGTCTGAAGTCATGGCCCCATTCCGAGATGCAGTGGGCTTCGTCTACGGCGTAGAATGATATCTTGATCTCCTTCAGCATCGCGACGTTTTCTGCCTTTGTGAGGGACTCAGGTGCCACATACAGAAGTTTCGTCGCTCCGGACATGAGGTCGTTCCTCACTTCCGCAATCTGAGCCTTGCTGAGCGATGAGTTCAGGAAGTGGGCTATGCCGTCGTTGCCGGCCACGAAGCCTCTGATGGCATCCACCTGGTTCTTCATCAGCGCGATGAGAGGGGATATGACAATAGCTGTTCCCTCCATCACGAGTGCCGGCAGCTGGTAACAGAGCGACTTTCCCCCGCCGGTAGGCATGAGGACAAAGGCGTTGTTGCCGTTGGCAAGATGCGTGATGATCTTTTCCTGATCGGCTTTGAAGGAGTCAAATCCAAAGAATTCCTTCAACTTGCCGTGAAGCAGAGCGGAGTCTATTGTCATGACACGAAATATTTGGATTACTAAATTAAATGATTTTTTTGATACCTCAAAATTTTCTGCGGCGGAATCACAAATTTTCATGGATGCAACTTCAGAAAAAATGTGTCTCCGAATGATTGAGTGTCATAATTTCACACAATATTGAAAAAATCATTATATTTGCCGATTGTATTGAAAATTATGAACAATTAAAATATATAAGAAATGAAAGCAATCAGAATTTTCGCTGCAGCTCTCGTAGCTGTTTTCGCAATCTCTTGCGGCCCAAAGGCTAATGTAAAGGTTGACGCAGAGCTCCCTACACAGGGACAGATCGACTCTGTGAGCTACCTTATCGGTATCAACTTCGGCTCTTTCATCAAGAACTTCGCTGATGACCTCAACGACATCAACATGGCTGAGGTAAAGAAGGGTATGAAAGACTTCATGAACGCAGAGGGTTCACAGTATGAGCCTGAGTTCGTGGAGCAGTTCGACATCAACCCTAACATGATGAACCAGCTCTTCAACGAGTTCATCATGAAGAAGCAGAACTACAAGGCAGCCGTAAACGCTGCAGCTTCAAAGGAGTTCCTTGCAAAGAACGCAAAGAGAGCTGACGTTGATACTACTGCAAGCGGTCTCCAGTACACTATCATCGCAGCAGGTGCAGATGAGAAGATCGCTCCTAACGACACAGTATGGGTGAACTACAAGGGTACCCTCATCGACGGTACCGTATTCGACGAGAACGACTCTACAAAGTTCGTGGCTAACCGCGTGATCAGAGGATGGACTGAGGGTCTCGGTCTTCTCGGCGAAGGCGGAAAGGCAACTCTCTACATCCCTTCAGACCTTGCATACGGTGCAAGAGGAAACCAGGCTATCGAGCCTAACTCGGCGCTCATCTTCGACGTTGAGGTCCTCAAGGTAGGCAAGTACACTCCAAAGGCTGAGTAATAATGGCAATGGAGCTCGAGGGCAGGATTGTCCGCAAACTTAATGTTCAGTCAGGTACCTCTGCAAGAGGTGCCTGGGCTAAACAGGAATTCATCTTCGAGTATCAGGAAGGCAATTATCCGTCTCAGGTGTGCATGAACGTCTGGGGAGAGGATAAGGTCAGGGATCTTGACAAGTATCAGGTTGGAGACAAGGTGAAGATTTCCTTCAACCTCAGCAGCCGCGAATACAACGGACGCTGGTACACAGACGTGAGGGCATGGAGGATCGAGCCGGCAGCGCAGGCCGCTCCGGGGCCTGACTACGCTGCCTCGGCCGGCGCCTACGCCGCTCCTACCGGAGCGCAGGGCGTGTCGCCGATCACCCAGGAAGATCCTTACGCAGCAAGCGCAGGCGCTTACAGCGCCCCTCTCGAAGAGGATGACCTCCCATTCTGACCGATAGAATAGATTTGATTATAACGGAAGCTGGACAAGCTTCCGTTTTTCGTAGTGTGCGCTCCAGCGGAATCCGAGGGATTTCAGCAGCTGGGCGAAGCGGGCGAAACCGTGTCCGACTCTTGACGGGTCGTGCGAATCGGAACCCAGGCTGACGATCTCTCCTCCCAGCTCCTTGTAGCGTATTAGGACATCAGTATCCAGGGTCACGGGGCGTCCTTTGTATTCCTGATAGCTCTTGGTGTTGATTTCCAGCGCCTTTCCTTCATGGATGATGAATCTGAACATCTCGTCGAGGATGTCGCTGAAGTCGCGGTACCTGAGACATGCCTCCGGATATGGCGCATATCTTACGACATAGTCGAAATGGCCCATTATGTCGAAGTCACGGAGCCATGTCATCTCGGTATGGATGGTCTCGAGATAATGGCCGTAGGCCTGCTTCCAGTCCTTGTCTTCATAATATCCGCCGTAGAAAGGATCTATCCCGTCCAGATAATGGACGGATGCTATGACCTGGTCGAAACTGTTTTCCGCAAGGGTCCTGCGGATGTCGTCATGGTGGTTCTCATGCATACCTACTTCGATGCCCTTCAGCAGCTTCAGGGTCCCGCCGTCTCTGTCAATGAGGGCCTGCACCCTGTCTATTTCCTCCTGCTGCTCCGGCACGTCGAACACTTCAGGCACGAGGTTCTCATATGATGCCTTCATCGCGGGGACGAAGAAGTCGCAATGGTCTGTGAAAGCTATGCCTGACAGTCCTGCTGACTGTGCTGCACAGGCACATTCCTCGACGGAAGATCTTTTCCCGTCGAATGAAAACTGGCTGTGATTATGGTTATCGAACAGATGCATCATCAATTAACACGAAAACGCCTGCGAAGTTAGTGATTTTTTAGTATTTTTGCAGATTATGCCTTATAAGGCCTTAAAACATATGAGATATGATAACATTCGGTTATAAGAACAAGTTCACCGGTCCGCTCAGGGCCTTGACAGCCATTGCGATCGGTGTCGTCATGGTGATAAGCAGGACTAACGCTCTGGAACTGGCGGTGCAGATAATCGCAGCCTTCCTTTTCGCTTCCGGAATAGTGTCCCTGATCGTAGGATACAGGCAGAGGAAGAACGGCACGATGGGGCTGATGGGATTCAACGGAGTCGTGGACATCGTCCTCGGCCTTCTGCTTTTCCTGTTCCCCGGCTTTGTCGCAGGTCTTCTGATCTATCTGATCGCTTTCGTGCTCATATGCTTCGGATTCTTCCAGCTGCTGGGCCTTGGAAGCGCGAGCCGCGTGGTGAAGCTCGGCCTGTGGTCATATGTGCTGCCTTTCCTCGTGCTGGCTGCCGGAATATTCCTGATGACCAAGCCTGCATTCCTTGGCGAGGCCATCGGAGTGGTTGCAGGTGCCGCGCTTATAGTGTACGGAGTGTCTGAGCTCTTCTCTTCATGGAAGATGCGCAAGGCGATAGACGAGTACGAAATCCGCCAGACAGGAACCCAGAACACATCAGTCCAGGACGACACGACAGTGACCGTCGTAAAGGATGTTGATTACGAAAAGGTAGAGGAACAGTAGGATGATTCCCCAGGAGACGGTAAACAGGATATTGGACGCGGCACAGATCGTTGATGTCGTGGGGGACTTCGTGACATTGAAGAAGCGCGGAGCCAACCATATGGCCTGCTGTCCCTTCCACAACGAGAAGACCCCGTCTTTCGTCGTTTCTCCGTCCAAGGGAATATACAAGTGCTTCGGCTGCGGAAAGTCAGGCACGGCTGTAGGCTTCATAATGGAGCATGAGAGCCTCTCCTATGTCGAGGCTTTGAAGTATCTTGCCCGGAAGTACCACATCGAGGTGGTTGAAAAGGAAGAGAGCGCCGAGGAAATCGCCAGCAGGCAGCGCAACGAGAGCCTGCTTCTGGTTTCCGAATACGCCGGCAAGTTCTTCCAGGACAGCCTGCAGACTCCTGAAGGCCAGGCGATCGGCTACCAGTATTTCAAGAGCCGCGGCCTTGAAGACGAGACCATCAGGAAATACGGCCTGGGATGGGCTCCGGTGAGCCGCAAGGCTCTTTCGGATGCCGCCAGGGCTGCCGGATACAAGGAGGAGTTCCTTGTGGAGACGGGTCTGAGCATCAAGTATGATGACGGCCGTCTTGTGGACCGTTTCTTCGACAGGGTGATCTTTCCGATCCATTCGGTAAGCGGCCGCGTGATAGCTTTCGGAGGCCGTACCCTGAAGACAGACAAGAGCGTTGCCAAATATGTGAACTCTCCTGAGACGGAGATATATGTGAAGAGCAGGTCCCTGTACGGAATCTGGTTCGCGAAGAACGAGATGTCCCGTCAGGACAAGTGTATCCTTGTTGAGGGATATCTGGATGTGCTTTCGATGCATCAGCTTGGAATCACGAATGTAGTCGCTTCCAGCGGTACGTCCCTGACTGTCGAGCAGATCCGCCTGATCCGCAAGTTCACCAGCAATGTCACGATCATATATGACGGCGACGGTGCCGGCATCAAGGCCGCCCTGAGGGGCATCGGCCTTGTTCTGAAGGAGGGCCTGAACGTCAAGGTCGTCCTTCTTCCGGAAGGACAGGACCCTGACGATTTCGCCCGCAGGCATACGCTGGAAGAGGTACAGGACCATATCGCCCGCAATGAGCAGGACTTCATAAGCTTCAAGACCGACCTTCTCCTGGGAGAGGCTGGAAGCGACCCGCTCAAGCGTGCGACATTGATAAATGATGTGGCGGACACGATCTCGCTCATCCCTGATGCCGTCAAGCGTGCCGTGTATGTGCAGGCATGTGCATCCAAGTTCGATATAGACGAGCAGATATTGACGGACCGCGTCAGCCGTTCGAGGACAGATATGCTCCTTGCGGAGCAGAAGGAGAAGGAAAGGGCCCGCCAGAGGGAGGAGACCCGTGCCTCTGTGCAGCAGCAGGCGGCAGGAGACGTGCCTCCGCCGTCATATGACGACTACATACCGTCGGATTACGACGAACCTTTACCGGATGTTCCGGTAGTGCCGGTTGCGGAAGGAGGGGTGGTCATCAATGAACCGCACCTTGCCCCTTGCGAGAAGGAACTTCTGGGATTCATACTGGAAGAGGGATGTACGGAACTTGATTTCGACAGGGACTCGAAGTTCTATGTGGAAGGGGAGACCGTGAACGTCGCTGAGTTCATAGACGCAATCCTGGCAGACGACGATGCCTCCTTTGTGAACAGGTCATACAGGAAGGTATATGAGGAGTATTTCCGCATGTATGACGAAGGACTGCCGCAGCCGCTGATCCAGAAACGCCTTCTGGACAGCATGGATGAGGAAATCTCGGCAGTGGCCAAGGAACTCCTGATAGCGAAGCATCAGCTCACGGTGAAGAATTACGAGCAGTCTCTGACTGCGGTCTCGACCCGCCTGGTGATCTATGTCCCGAAGACCCTCCTGACCTATCAGGTGAAGAAGGTGGAGCTTTACCTCAAGGAGCTGACGGCCGAACTTTCACGGACGGAAGATCCTGACCGCCAGATAGATATAATGACCAGAATCGGGGAATACAACAAGGCACGCACCCGCCTGAACAACGAACTGGGACGAGTATAATTTAAAATTTAACAATATATGAGCAAGAAATTCAACAGAACGCTTGTGACCTGTGCACTTCCATATGCGAATGGTCCAGTCCATATCGGCCACCTCGCCGGTGTGTATGTGCCTGCCGACATCTATGTCAGGTACCTCAGGATGAGGGGAGAGGACGTACTTTATGTGTGCGGATCGGATGAGCACGGAGTTCCTATCACCATCAAGGCACAGAAGGAAGGCTGCACTCCGCAGGACATCGTGGACAGGTACCACAAGATCATCAAGAACTCTTTCACAGGTCTCGGAATCAATTTCGACATATACTCACGCACTTCTTCGAAGACCCATCACAAGAATGCTGCGGACTTCTTCCGCAGACTTTATGACGAGGGAAAGTTCATAGAGAAGGTAAGCGAGCAGTACTATGACGAGGAAGCTAAGACCTTCCTCGCTGACCGCTACATCACCGGAACATGTCCTCGCTGCGGCGCTGAAGGAGCATACGGAGACCAGTGCGAGAAGTGCGGCGCCACCCTCAGCCCAGACGAGCTCATCAATCCGAAATCAGCCCTCAGCGGCGGCGAGCTTGTAAAGAAGGAGACCAAGCATTGGTACCTGCCTCTTGACAAGTACGAGGGATGGCTTTCAGAGTGGATTCTTGAAGGACATAAGGAGTGGAGAAGCAATGTCTACGGACAGTGCAAGAGCTGGATTGACGGCGGCCTCCAGCCGCGTGCGGTCAGCCGTGACCTTAACTGGGGCGTTCCTGTGCCTGTCGAGGGTTCAGAAGGAAAGGTCCTTTATGTATGGTTCGATGCTCCTATCGGATATATTTCCAACACCCAGGAGCTTCTTCCGCAGACATGGGAGAAGTGGTGGAAGAGCGAGGATACCAAGCTTGTCCATTTCATCGGAAAGGACAATATCGTGTTCCACTGCATCGTGTTCCCATCCATGCTGAAGGCGGACGGCAGCTATATCCTTCCGGATAATGTCCCTGCAAACGAGTTCCTCAACCTTGAGGGAGACAAGATATCGACTTCACGCGGATGGGCTGTATGGCTCCATGAGTATCTGGAGCAGTTCCCTGGAAAGGAGGACGTGCTCCGTTATGTGCTTACAGCCAATGCTCCTGAAACCAAGGACAACGACTTCTCATGGAAGGATTTCCAGGCACGCAACAACAGCGAGCTTGTCGCTATCCTCGGTAACTTCGTGAACCGTGCTGTTGTGCTTACACATAAATATTTTGACGGAAAGGTTCCGGCCGACCTCAAGCCTGAGGCCATCGATGCCGAGACTCTTGCGCAGATCCAGCCTCTGAAGGAGGAGATGCAGCGCTATCTTGACGGATACAAGTTCCGTGAAGCCCTTAAGGAGGCTATGAACATCGCCCGTCTCGGAAACAAGTACCTTACCGATACAGAGCCATGGAAGGTTGCCAAGACAGATATGGACAGGACGGCATCTATCCTGAATGTGTCGCTTCAGATATGCGCTTCGCTTGCAATCGCATTCGAGCCTTTCCTTCCGTTCTCTGCAGAGAAGCTCCGCGGCATCCTGAATGTGGGCATCGCTGCCGGTGCTGACCATCGTGCAGGAGAAGAAGGTTCTGTAAGCGTGAACATATACCAGGCTGGCGAGGGTGCCGCTCTTCATACTTCTTCTGTCATTCCGAGCGAAGTCGAGGGATCTCTTACCCTTTCATGGGACGACCTCGGCAAGGCTTCCATTCTTCCTGCCGGCCATCAGCTCAACCCTGCGACCCTTCTTTTCGCGAAAATCGAGGATGAGGTGGTGGATGCGCAGATCGCCCGTCTCGAGGCGATCCGTGCAGAGCGCGAGGCAGCTGCAAAGGCTGCCGAGGCTGCGGTCGTGACTCCGCAGAAGGAGGAGTGCACATTCGATGATTTCGGCAAGATGGACATAAGGACTGCGACTGTCCTTGAGGCTGAGCGTGTGCCTAAGACTGACAAGCTTCTTAAGCTTACCATAGATACAGGTATCGACAAGCGTGTTATCGTTTCAGGTATTGCCGAGCAGTATTCTCCGGAGGAGATGGTGGGCAGGCAGATATGCATTCTTGCCAATCTTGCTCCGCGTAAGATACGTGGCATCGAGTCGAAGGGTATGATCCTTATGGCCCGTCAGAATGACGGCAAAATGCGTTTCATTACGCCTGCGGAGACTCTTTGCAATGGTGCAGAGATTGGCTGATAACGGTCATATGTGAATGTGCGGGGATATGCTTGCTCTGCCGTGACCCCCTCCCACTTTGTGGGCCCCTCCCCCTACGCGGGGGTGCGATGTCAGACAGATCAAGCACATCCCCACCCAAGGGTCATATACGCCCGTTATCAGCCGTCTCTCGGACATGCGGAGTGCTCTTCCGGCTACATTTATGGCGACGGGGTGCGATGTCAGACAGATCAAGCACATCCCCACCCAAGGGTCACATACGCCCGTTATCAGCCGTCTCTCGGACATGCGGAGTGCTCCTCCGCCTACATTTTTGGCGACGGCTGACGGTTTTGTGATGTAGAAGCTTCAGTGGGATTTAAAGTATAGCATGTCATGCTGAACGAAGTGAAGCATCTTTAATGCAGGTTGTTTTTGAAAAATTCCTAAAAGATGATAAAGACCAGTTACTATCATGATCTGACGAAGATGAACACCTTCGGGATGAAGGTAAAGGCTCGCTGTTTCATTGAATATGATTCGGTGGCTGATCTTGTGGACATCGAATTTGAAGAGCTGGCGCGTCCGGTCCTTCATATTGGCGGGGGCAGCAATCTGCTGTTTACCGACGATTTCAAAGGCACCGTCCTGCATTCTAAGATCAATTTCATAGAAATACTGGGCGAGTGCCAATGTGTTCCAGTGGCCCCCTCCCAGCTGTCGCCGGGCCCCTCCCCCTACCCTGGGGTGGGAAAATGCCACTTCCGCACAAATGGCACATCGCCTGAAGAAATGGATTCGTCGGATGCAGGAGCAGAAAACGCGCGGGATGTAGTGCTGGTGTCGGTTGGTGCTGGAGTGGTGTTTGATGATTTCTGCGCCTGGGCTGCGAAGGAAGGATTGTGGGGCGTGGAGAACCTGTCATATATTCCTGGCGAGGTGGGTGCATCGGCTGTCCAGAATATCGGGGCTTATGGCGTCGAGGTGAAGGATGTGATCCATAGGGTGTACTGCTATGACACCGTTGAGGAGGAGTTCGTCAATTTCTCCGTTGAGGAATGTGGCTATGGCTATCGTGACTCGATCTTCAAGAATCCTGAGATCAAGGGCCGCTATATCGTGACCCATGTGGTCTTTGCCCTTTCACGTGATTCGCAGCCGAAGCTGGATTATGGTCACCTGAAGGATGCAGTGGCAAAAGCCATCGGCGAGTGCCAATGTATTCCGGAGACCCCCTCCCACTCCATGGGCCCCTCCCCCTACCCGGGGGTGGGAAAATGTCTCCTCCATACAAACGGCACATCGCCTGAATCGGTCATCCGTTTTGAGGCAGTGACCCCGGCGCTGATAAGGAAGGTGATAATAAAAATCAGGAAGGAGAAGCTGCCGGAGCCTTCTGTGAAGGGAAGCGCAGGAAGCTTCTTCAAGAATCCTGTGGTATCTCCTGAGCATTTCGCCCGCATCGAGGCCGCAGCCAAGGCCGAACATGGCCCGGACTACAAGGTTCCGCACTATGTGATCGAGTGCCAATGTGTTCCGGAGACCCCCTCCCACTCCGTGGGCCCCTCCCCCTACCCGGGGGTGGGAAAATGTCCCCTCCACACAAATGGCATATCGACTCCTGAAGAACGATATACAATGATAAAGGTTCCCGCTGCCTGGATGATCGAGCAGTGCGGATGGAAGGGAAAGAGAAGCGGCGGAGCGGCAGTGTGGGAAAAGCAGCCTCTCGTGATCGTCAATTACACCGGTGAAGCATATCCAGAAGAGATCATCGGCCTCGAAAAACGCATAATCGCATCCGTCAAAGCCAAATTCGGCGTCGACCTCCACCCCGAGGTCGAACATGTCTAGCAGCCTTCTTCAGCCGCTAGCTTCGTCGTCTGTTCCGCATCGTCTTTCAGTTCCACAAATCAGAGTCGACATCTTTTAGAGGTAGGCTTTAATTGGGTTTACTTAAATCAGGAAATGACACGTCGTCTTTCTGCCTCGCTATCTGGTTTCTTATGTCGGAGGAATACCGATTCGCGATACTTAATATGTTGTGTTATAGGATTTTGTGTATAATCGCCTGCGGCAAATTGAGCGGGCGATCATGTGTAAGCTGTTGGCGTTCAGTCTTTAAAGGGCTCAGGAGTATGCGGACGCTGGCATTGGAGCGTCTGCTGAACTTATGCTCTACTTTTTGCGGCGACCGGCGATAGTGGTTTTTCTTAAGGCGTTGATATGAAGTGAGTTATGAAATATGTCTGACGCCGGTACCCCAGTTAGAGAGGGGTACCAGCGTTATGTGTTTTCTGTAATGTGTTGATTGCCAGTAGTTTGTAAAATTACACTGTCGCCGGTCGCCGCAAAAAAGACCTTCTAAAGATGCTTCACTCCGTTCAGCATGATAGTGAAGAGGTAGAGCTTCAGTTGTCTATGCCAATACGTCCGTAAAGTCACGTCGGTTTCCGGACCAACACGGCAAATCGTCCGCTCTGTCCGGGAAACAGACAGTTTATCCGGACGGCAACCTCGGCTTGTTAACCTTGTCCGGTAAACAGGCAGCTTATCCGGACGGCAACCTCGGCTTGTTAACCTTGTCCGTAAAACAGACAGTTTATCCGGACGACAACGCCAGATTGTCAACTTCATCCGAATGGGGTTTATCGCCCGTTTACCTACAAATACCGCCGCCGGTTGAGGTTGTATTGGTTTTTTGCGTATATTTAGGCGATATAATTCTTTAATTCTATGAAAACGAGATTCATATTTATTCTATTGGGACTTATGACCCTGAACCTTTCGGCCCAG
>JAFTYS010000078.1 GCA_017461285.1 Bacteroidales bacterium
ATTTTCTTTTAGAACACAGAAAAGTGGCAGGACAAAATCGTCCTGCCACTTTTTTTATATCCCATAAATGATTAAATTTGCGGGTTAAACATATGTTATATGGGTATATTTGACAAAGGAGTTAAAAAGACCAACAGAAGTTTCTTTGACAGGCTTTCCAGAGCTATTGTGGGAAGGACTGAAGTCGATGACGATGTTCTGGATGCAATAGAAGAAGCATTGCTGGCTACAGATATGGGTGTGGATACCACGATGAAGGTCATCGAGAACCTTGAAGAGAGAGTTAGGGCAGATAAGTACGTGTCCCTTAATGAACTGGTGGACATTCTCCGTGACGAGATTGCCTCTCTTCTGAATGTCCGTGAAGGAGAGTCATCTGACGACGCCGTCGTTCCTTTCGATTTTTCCCATAAGCCTTATGTCATCATGGTCGTAGGCGTCAATGGCGTGGGAAAGACCACTACCATAGGAAAGCTTGCCAGCAGTCTGAAGGCTCAGGGAAAGAAGGTGGTCCTTGGCGCCGCCGACACTTTCAGGGCTGCAGCTGTAGATCAGCTTACCATATGGGCCGAAAGGGCTGGCGTAGATATCGTGAAGCAGGAAATGGGATCTGACCCGGCGTCAGTTGCCTTCGACACCGTCAAGTCTGCAGTAGCCAAGGATGCTGATGTCGTTCTGGTAGATACTGCAGGACGTCTTCACAACAGGATTGACCTGATGAACGAGCTTACAAAGATACGCAACGTCATGAGAAAGGTCGTGCCTGATGCTCCTCATGAAGTGCTTCTTGTTCTCGACGGCTCTACTGGTCAGAATGCATTCCAGCAGGCAAAGGAGTTCTCACGTGCAACGGATATCACAGCCCTTGCTGTCACCAAGCTTGACGGTACTGCAAAAGGAGGCGTTGTGGTCGGCATCGTTGACCAGTTCAAGGTTCCGATCAAGTTTGTCGGCATAGGTGAGGGAATAGACGACCTTAAGGTGTTTGACAAGAGGGAGTTTGCTGAGTCTCTCTTTTCAAAGGAAGATATAGAATAATCAAAAGTTAAAGCATATATGAAGATTTCGTACAATTGGCTCAAGGATTATCTTGAGTGTGGACTTACTCCGGATGAGGTGGCGCAGGCGCTGACCTCTATCGGACTTGAGGTGGATGGAGTTGAGCAGGTCGAGGAGATTCCGGGAGGACTTGCGGGAGTTATCGTGGCTGAGGTGGTCGAGTGCGTGGATCATCCTGATTCGGACCATCTCCATGTGACAAAGCTGAATACCGGCGAAGGTGACCTCCTTCAGGTCGTGTGCGGAGCGCCTAATGTGGCTGCAGGTCAGAAAGTTCTTCTCGCGACCGTTGGAACGGTTCTTGGCGAGGACTTCAAGATCAAGAAGTCGAAGATCCGCGGAGTCGAGTCTTTCGGTATGATATGCGCAGAAGACGAGCTAGGTATAGGAGACTCTCATGACGGCATCATGGTTCTTGATCCGGAAGCGGTAGTAGGAACCCCTGCCAAGGATTATCTCGGACTCGCAACAGATGCTGTGATCGAGATCGGCCTCACAGCAAACAGGGTTGATGCTGCATCACATATCGGAGTGGCACGTGACCTCTATGCATATCTCAAGCATAATGATATTCCTTGCGAGTTCCGTATCCCTGACGTTTCTGCCTTCGAGGAAAGTGATGGCGAGGCCATCCCTGTAGAGGTGACGGCAGCAGACGGTTCTCCACGCTATACAGGTACGACCATAAAAGGCGTCAAGGTGGCCGCATCTCCTGAGTGGCTCCAGAAGAAGCTTCTTTCCATCGGATTGAGGCCGATAAACAATGTGGTGGACATCACCAATTTCGTCCTTCATGAGATCGGTCAGCCTCTCCATGCTTTCGATGCGTCGAAGATCGCAGGAGGAAAGGTCATTGTCCGCAGGGCGGATGAAGGGGAGAAGTTCGTGACTCTTGATGGAGTCGAGCGCACATTGAGCGCGGCTGACCTCATGATCGCCAATGCCGAGAAACCGATGTGCCTTGCAGGAGTATTCGGCGGCGAGGAGTCGGGTGTGACAGAGTCTACCGTTGACGTATTCCTTGAAAGCGCATATTTCAATCCTGTATCAATCAGAAAGAGTTCGAAGAGGCATGGTCTTAAGACGGATGCATCTTTCCGTTATGAGCGCGGTGCAGACCCTCTGATCGTTGATTATGCAGCAAAGCGTGCAGCTCTTCTTATCCAGGAGATCGCTGGCGGAAAGGTAGTGGGTAAGGTACAGGAGTTCTACCCGGAGAAGATCGGGAAGAAGACTGTCGAACTTGACTATGACCGCATCGAGGCATTCATCGGCAAGAAGATCGGTCATGACGTGATCGAATCCCTTCTTGAGAATCTTGCGTATGATTTCGTGGAGAAGCGCGAAGGAGGTGCGGTTGTTGCAGTTCCTTCATATATGATCGACGTATATCGTGAATGTGACGTAGTGGAGGAAATCCTTCGTGTGTACGGATATAACAACATAGAGCTTCCTCAGGCTATGCGTATGTCTGTGAATGCCCCTCAGAAGCCTGAACCTGAGCAGGTAAGGAAATCGATTGCAGATTTCCTTGCGGCAAACGGATTCGTGGAGACAATGAACAACTCGCTTACCAGGTCTGAGTATTATTCAAAGCTCAAGACATTCCCAGAAGAGAAGTGCGTAAGGATTCTCAATCCGCTCAGTTCTGACCTCAACGTGATGAGACAGACTCTTCTCCTTAACGGACTTGAGGTAATCGCATACAACATCAACCGTCAGGTTACCAACATAAAGACATTCGAGTACGGCTCTGTTTACTCTTACAATCCTGAAATGGACGGAAAGACCCTCGAGTCATATGAGGAGCATACATGCTATGCGCTGTTTATCAGCGGCCAGCCTGACAAGTCCTGGAGAGTGGACCCGGGCAAGGGCAACTACTTCCAGCTCAAGGGATATCTCGAACTTCTACTGAAGCGTTTCGGATGTGACATCTATTCTCTTGAGACCGAAGCCGCTCCTGCCGACCTTTTCTCTGAAGGACTTGCATACAGCCTCCCTGGTTCGCGCCAGCCTCTCGCTGTAATGGGTACAGTCGCTCCTGCAAGGCTGAAGCAGTTCGGCATCAAGCAGCCGGTATTCGCTGCAGAGATCAGCTGGCCGACCCTTTTCACCCTCGTGAAGAGAAACAAGATCAAGTATAAGGAGCTTCCTAAGTTCCCAGAGGTAAGACGTGACCTTGCCCTGCTTCTCGACGAGTCTGTAAGTTATGCTGACCTCAGGAAGAGCGCATTCCGCGTAGGAAAGAAACTTCTCAAGCAGGTAGGACTTTTCGATGTCTACAGAGGAGACAAGATCGCTGAAGGCAAGAAGCAGTATGCTCTCAGCTTCGTGCTTCAGGACCTTGACAAGACGCTGACAGACAACGATGTGGAGAGGGTTATGAGCAAGCTTCTCTCTACATTCCAGAACGAATTCGGAGCAGCTTTGAGATAAATATGAAAAGGCATTTCTACCATATCATTGCCGCGGCAGTCTCTGCTGTCATCCTCCTCGCTTCATGCGGTAAGGATGACGGTGAGGTTATTCCACGTAAGGATCTGGCTGAGATATATGCTGAAATGCTTATGACCGACCAGTGGGTTCTGATGACTCCCAACATCAGGCTTATAGCAGACACCTCTCTTGTCTATGCCCCTATCATGGAACGCTATGGATACGACAGGGAGGATTACGTCAGGTCGGTTGACCACTATATGAACGACCCGGAGCGTTTCTCAAAGATCTTGAGGGAGACAGGTGAGATACTGGAAGCGAAACTCAAGGATCTGGAATTGCGTAAGGTGGAGCTGGAGAGACTTGAGAAACTCAGGAAGGAGGCTGAAAAATACAGACCGGACACCAGATGGGACGAACTTTATCCGAAAAGACCGGTCCGCATGCGCATAGGCCCTTCGGACAGTATAGCATTTGAGAGAGATTCGTCAGGACTCTACAGGATGTCATTTGTCGAGCGTGTGGATACGGTATATGAAGGCGTTTCCATGATGCTTCCTGCTGTAGATACTGTTGAGGTTTCTGCAGCTGATACGCTTGAAGCCGCAAAGTCGGATTCTCTGGTCGCGCTTCCTGTCCTGTCCAAGGAACGAAAGATGATCGCACCGGATTTCATGAAGAGAAAAGATGGCAGAAAATAGAATAGCGGCATCCTATGTATATACGCTGGATGCGGAAGAGCCGATAGTCAACGGCTATGTGGAATATGACGATGACGGAACCGTCACGGCAGTAGGAAGATGTGAGGACATATCTTCGGAGAAGCGTTTCCTCGACGGTGCCATCGTGCCGGGTTTTGTCAATGCCCACTGCCATGTGGAACTGTCCCATCTTCACGGAAAGTTCCGCAAGGGCACAGGAATGGCCGGATTCATAGACCAGATAAACGAACTGCGTGACTGGGCCGGCCGTGAGGTGAAGGTGGAGCTTGTCCGCAAATGGATGGACAAGATGTGGTCGGACGGAGTGTCTGCCATGGCTGACATAAGCAATGACGATTCCTCATTTGAGGTAAAGGCATCGCATCCGATGTATACCAGGACATTCCTGGAAGTGTTTGGAAGCGAACCGCATATGTGCGAAGGGGTGATGAATGAAGTCACGGAACTCAATGCTGCTGCTGACGCTGCAGGTATTGATGCTGCTCCTACACCTCATTCCTGCTATACCATGAGCCCTCAGCTTTTGAGCGCATCGGCAGCAGCAGGACTTGAGAGGGGTTATCTGTCTTACCATTCCCAGGAGAGCCTCGAAGAGGAGGAACTGATAAGATATGGTTCGGGAGCGATGTATGAGAACAGGAAGAGGTCCGGAATGAGCACCCCTCCGGTGACAGGAGAATCGTCTCTGAAGTACTTTATGGACAGGCTGGCAGATGCAAGGCCGGCACCGTATGATGCCCATGTCCTGCTGGTCCATAATGTATGCCTGAGTCAGGATGACATCGATGCGGCGCGAAAGGTGATGAACAACGTGTATTGGGCGATATGCCCGCTCTCGAATCAGTTCATACACGATGCTCTGCCTCCTGTAAGGCTTATGAGGGAGAACGGACTGGATGTGATGATCGGTACCGATTCGCTTTCGAGCAATGACGACCTTGACATGGTCAAGGAGATGTATTGCCTGCATGAGAACTTCCCAGAAGTCGGTATGAATGAACTGCTTTCATGGGCTAGTCTTAACGGAGCGCGTTTCCTGTCGAAGGAAGATGAACTTGGCTCATTGATACCGGGAAAGAAACCGGGACTGGTATTTATAGGAAATCTGGACGGCGAGGGATGCCTTACTGCAGAAAGCCGTTCTGAAAGGATAATATGATGCTGCACTTTGATGAAATAGTCTTCGGACCTATATTCAGCCGTCGTCTTGGCTCGTCACTGGGGGTTAATCTCTTGCCTTCAAAGGGCAAGTTATGTAACTTCGACTGCGTATATTGCGAATGCGGATGGAATAAGGATGGGAAAAGCGACGGGAAGTTTCCCCGGCTTCCGGAGATAGAAAAGGCGCTTGAAGAGAAGATGTCGAAGGCCGCGGCAGAAGGTGTAGGTGTGGATTCCATCACATTTTCCGGAAACGGAGAGCCTACCATCCATCCGGATTTCGCGCAGGTCATCGATGTGACCCTCCGCCTAAGGGACAGATATTTTCCTGAAGCAAAGGTCTCTGTGCTGTCAAATGCGACGATGGTCGGAAGAGAGGATGTGGCCGAGGCTCTCATGCGTGTGGACAATCCTATTCTGAAGATCGACGCATCTTCAGACGAACTGGTCAGGAAGATAAACAAGCCGGCAGGACCATACCGCCTTGCTGATGTAATCGCGAACTTGAGGAAATTTGAAGGACGCTTCATTCTCCAGACCATGTTCCTGCGTTCGCCGGAATTTGATACCGCATCACGAGAGGCGCTGGCTGCATGGATGGATATAGTGAGGGAGCTGAAGCCTAGGGAGGTCATGGTCTATACCATAGACAGGGAGACTCCTGACAAGTCTTTGGGTAAATATACCGTGGAGGAAATGACTGCAATGGTACAGCCTCTGATTGATGAAGGATACAGCATACAGATAAGAGGGTAATGAGGACTGTGATACAAAGAGTCACCCATGCTTCGGTGGCGGTCCCTGATCAGGGATATGAATCTTCAATAGGCAAAGGACTGCTTGTCCTTGCAGCCTTTATTGATGAAGACACGGACGAGGATGTAGCGTGGACAGCGAAGAAGATCGCCGCCATGCGGATCTTTGATGATGAGGCGGGAGTTATGAATCTTTCTGTCAGGGATGTTGAGGGAGAGATACTTGCCGTAAGCCAGTTCACGCTCTATGCTTCTACGGTAAAGGGAAACAGGCCTTCATACATAAAGGCAGCAAAGCCAGATGTCGCGGTCCCTCTTTACGAGAAGTTCCTTGCCGCCTTGGAGAGCGAGCTCGGAAAGGCGGTTGGAAAGGGAATTTTCGGGGCGGACATGAAGGTGTCGCTTCTCAATGACGGCCCTGTGACGATAATAACAGATTCAAAATTGAAATTTTAAGATATATGGACTACATGACTAAATACG
Organism: Bacteroidales bacterium; assembly: GCA_017461285.1. Next base: position 6,620 of record JAFTYS010000078.1, read on the forward strand.
GCTATGCTCCGGATCAGGAAGCAATAGCAAGGGCATTGGAAATGATTGCCGCGAACCTTGAGAATGTCGCTTCGGAGCAGGTCTACAAGGACTGCTTCTCGATGATGGACCTTACTACGCTGAAGACCGACGACACACCTGCATCTGTAGAGAAGCTCGTTGGCAAGGTCAATGCGTTCAATGACACATATCCGGACTGGCCTCTTCCGGCTTCCATCTGTGTGTTCTCAAACTTTGCAAAGACGGTAAAGGATGCCAGAAAGAAGGATTTCAACATCACTGTAGTGTCCGCCTGCTTCCCTTCGTCGCAGAGCTTCCTTGAAGTGAAGCTCAAGGAATGCGAAATGGCTGTGGAGCAGGGTGCTGACGAAGTCGATATCGTGCTTGCACTCAATTCTTTCCTTGCAGGCAATTATGAAGCAGCTGCCGAAGAGATCCGTCAGGTCCGCAAGTGCATCGACGAGGTCGCTGACAGGCAGGGACGCAAGGTACATCTTAAGGTCATCCTTGAAACAGGTCTCCTCAGGACTCCGGAACGCATCGCGCAGGCATCTTTCCTTGCGATGGAAGCAGGTGCGGATTTCATCAAGACCTCTACAGGAAAGGTGGATGTGAACGCCACTCCGGCTGCCGCATATGTGATGTGCGAATGCATTGCAAAGTATCATGCAGTGACAGGAAAGAAGATCGGATTCAAGCCGGCTGGTGGCATTTCGTCTGCAGCGGATGCCCTGTGCTACTATTCGATCGTGGCTTCAATCCTTGGAAAGGACTGGCTCAACAAGGAACTCTTCCGCTTCGGTGTAAGCCGTGTAGCTAACAGCATTCTTTCGGCTGTGGAGCAGAAGACAGTGTCATATTACTAGAAAATTTGTTTGATTTTTTATAAAAATTGAACAAATTTTAGAGGTGAAATCGCCCTTCTACATATGTGGAAGGGCGATTTTTGAAAATATCCGCATACATTTTCGGTATACGGCTATTTCTCTTGAACTTTGCCTCCGTAATTAAACTTAATGTTATGAGAGGTAAAATCAGACTGATGCTCATGGCTCTGGTGATGGCGTCATGCAGCGGTAGAGGAATCGATTCCGATCCCGGACTGGACAGTCAGTCCGGAAGGAATCTTTCCCATGAAAAGATTGTCTTGGGGGCTCGTCTGGAGAATCCTTACAAGACAGAGAACATTACCAAGGCTCTTTCTGCCTTGTATCCTACAAAGGCGGACAGGGTTCAGGTCCGCACAACGGACCTTTATGTCAGGTTCCTTCCTGAAGATGAGCAGCAGCTGGCTCTTCTTGAAGGGCTTCGCCTTACAGACCATCCGTTGGATTACGAGATTCTCCAGGATGGAGACTGGTATCATGATCCTGAGGTCGCTGATGATAAGATGACATGGCAGTATGCCGTCGTCCCTCATGATTATGTTTTTCCTGAGATCGAATATGAAATCATTGATGAGTGCCATATCTCTGAAAATGATTCGGGAACCAGAAGCGGCGATGACATAGACTGGGAGGCTGTAGAACGCCATTCTTATCTTATGACCGGCAATGAAGGATTCCTTATCCCGGACACAAAGGCAGAGAAGGTCAGCCCTTCGGGAAGAATCACAATAGTCGACGAGAAAGCTGGGGATGGAAAGTCTGCAGGAGTAAAGGGAGTGCGCGTTTCCTGCAACTCATTCGTCAAGTTCGCCCATGCATATACGGATGATGAGGGCTATTATAAGATGGATAAGAAGTTCTCTTCAAAACTCCGTTACAGACTCGTCTTTGAGAACAGCAAAGGCTTTTCCATAGGCTTCAATATGATTCTAGCCCCAGCCTCGACATCTACATTAGGGCAGGCTGGTCCCGACGGGGTCAATGCCTCCGTTACAGACAGGTCAGAAAGCAAGCTCTTCAAGAGATGTGCTGTAAACAATGCGGCCTACGATTACTATTCCCGTTGCGAGGTGTCAGACATGAATCTTGCTCTCCCTCCAAAAGACCTGCGCATCTGGCTCTTCCATAAACTTCAGTCGAGCAGCAGCATGATGATGCATCATGGAGCGTTCCTGGATATGGATCTCGTCTCATCATTTCTTGGGGATTTTGCGCCTCTGGTACAGATATTCCTTCCCGACCTGACCATCGGGGTCAAGGGAAGAGACGATTATGCCTCGATATACTCTGAGGTCTGTCATGAACTAGCCCATGCCAGTCATTTTTCCAAGGTAGGGACAGGCTACTGGAACAGATACATATTATATGTGATGGGTTCATTCGTTTCCTCCGGGGGAATGGCATACGGTGATGGCAGCGGAGTGAATGCAGGCTACTGCGAAGTGGGTGAAATGTGGGCTTACTATCTGTCTGCCAGGATGTATCACGACCGCTATGGCGGAGATTATCCGCCGTTCGGAACCACATTCTGGTTCTATCCGCAGATCCTGCGTTATGTCGAGGAGAAGGGACTTGAATGCTGGGAGATCTTCTCTCTGCTTGACGCTTCCGTAAATTCGCGCGAGACCCTCAGGCGTGCCATGATTGCATACTGCCCTGATAAGGCAGACGAGATAGAACTCATATTCAACAGATATATGCGGCCATGAAAGTGTCTTTGAAAATTATCCTGCTCCTGTGTCTGGCGCTTGCTTGCCGCAGGAGTGATGCCCAGACATTCAGTGTGTCTACAGATATTCTGGGATATGCGCGTCTCGGCACAATGAGCCTTGATGCATCCTATGCAGTTGCCCGAAGATGGAGCCTTGTGGCGGGAGCACGCTATAATCCTTTCACATTCCGCAAAGGCGATCCTGACAGGCAGTTCCAGAACCGTCAGCAGTCCTACGCGGTCGGAATGAGACTTTGGCCGTGGCATACATGGTCGGGATGGTGGTTTGCAGGAAAGCTTCGTTATCAGGAGTATAATGAAGGAGGAATCATTTCCAGCAAGACGGAGGAAGGGGACCGCTTCGGTGCCGGTCTGTATGCGGGCTATACCCATATGCTTACATCACATATAAACCTTGAGTTCGGACTGGGATTGTGGTCGGGTCTGGCGGTATACCGTCAGTATTCATGTCCGGTCTGCGGCCTTACGCTGTCGTCAGGCAATAAGTTCTTCCTGCGCCCGGATGATGTAATGATATCCCTTGCCTATGTGTTCTGAAGCGAAACTTGCCTTGGTGCTGGCCGCTTTCCTGGCCGTATCCTGCTCCACGTCCAGAGTCATGCAGAGGATCCGGTCCGGAGAAGTCCGTATGGATATATCCGTGCCTGATGAAAAACCTCTGGACGATGGGGAGGACAAGGACGTGAAGATAGACAGCATAAGGAGCGACCTGTCTGACGGTCCGATAATCATGAATGCGATAAGGGACAGCGAGACCGGGGAAATGGTGGCCACCGATGTCATCAATGCCTCCACCGTTGTCGCCCGCTTCCGTAATGTCGCTGAAAGGGCCGGCTATGTCTCGATCAGCTTTGACGTGACCGTCCCTTCCGAGATGTCTTCATCAGACTGGCAGCTGAAGCTTCGCCCTTTCATGAGGATTCAGGAAGATACGGTGGCCCTCGATCCGCTGTATATCACCGGTGAATGGTATAGGAAGGAACAGTTGAGGGGCTATGAAAGGTATAGGGAATTCCTGGCGTCGATAATCACGGATACGACGGATCTGGTCAGGATCGGCCAGCTGGAGATATTCCTGCAGAGACATTATCCGGAGACCTACGCCATGAAGAACGACACCTCTCTGATATCGGATCCGGTAGCACGGAATCTCTTCGGAGTGACCCAGGCAGATGCCTTGAGACATTATTCAAGACATGCGAGGATATATTTCAACGAACGTCGCAAGGCAAGAAGGGAACTGATGTACGAAAGATATGTGAAGGATCCCATCCTTACCGAAGGCATACGTCTGGATACTGTCCTGACTGCCTCGGATGGAGATTTCATCTACAGGTACAGGCATACCTTCAGGAGCCGTCCGGGATTGAAGAAAGTTATGATAAACCTGAAAGGGGAGATGTACGAAGCCGGGGAATGCCTGCAGGAACTGCCATTCCCCGAGGAACTTACCTTCTATATCAGCTCTCTGTCATCCTTGGCGGATCATACTCCGAAATACAGGATGATCGTTCTGGAAAGGAATGTGTACGACAACACAAAGGCATTGATAGACTTTGCTAAAGGAAGCCATGTCATTGATACCGCATTGGCTGATAATGCCTCTGAACTTGCCAGAGTCGTGAAATGTATGGATGATGTCTTTTCAAGGCAGGAGTATGTGCTTGATTCGCTTATCGTGAAGGCATCATGCTCTCCGGAAGGATCATATGCCCACAATTCCCGCCTTGCAGCCGCCCGCTCGGAGTCCATAAGGCAACACATATGGGAATACATACCGGAGCAGTGGCGCGACAGTGTAAGGACGTCGCATGTTCCTGAGAACTGGGAACAGTTCAGGCTTATTGTAGCAAACGATTCGATCCTTGAAGAGCCGGTGAGGAAGAAGGTGCTTCAGCTTACCGATGATCTCGGACGCCCTGATGAAGTGGAGAGAAGGCTTTCGGAGATGCCTCAGTATCGCTATCTGAGGGAGACGATTTATCCCCAGCTGCGCAGCGTCAGCTTCGATTTCCATCTCCATCGTGCAGGAATGCAGAAAGATACCGTGCATACTACGGAACTGGATACGGTGTATATGGCAGGGTTAGATGCCTTAAGAGACCTGGATTATAAGAAGGCGGTGGAACTCCTCAGGCCATATCGTGATTATAATACAGCGCTGGCATATATGTCAGCGGATTATAACCATTCCGCATTGGATGTGCTGGAAGGACTTGATGACAAGGATGCGAAAGTGTGCTACATGAAAGCCTTGATATTGTCCCGGCTTGGGGTCAGTGACGAGGCCATGAAATACTTTGAACTGAGTCTTGCCTATGACCCATATCTTGAATACAGAGCAAATCTGGATCCGGAAATGTCCGGACTGATCAATAAATACAAACTTATAAACCATTAAAAACAAAACAGTTATGAAGAGAAAGATTTTTAGTGCTGCAATGCTTGCACTGGTGTTGGTTTCATGTGAGAAGAAGGAGTCGGTTCCTGTTGATGATGCAAGGGAGACTGTTCCGTTGGAAATCAGGCTTGTTTCCGAAGAGACAAAGGCGCTTGGTGAAGGTGGTGCCGAAGAGAAGACCGTCTCGAACTATCAGGTACTTATCTATGATATGTCCAGCAGGATGCTTGAGGCTTATGCGACTCCCGATCCTTCTGCCGTCAGTGTGAGTATGGAGTGTACTACAGGACCGAAGGAAGTGGTTGTGCTCGCCAATGCACCTGACGTGAAAGAAATAGTCTCATATGACACGTTCCTGAAGACAAAGTCACGCCTTGCTGACAACAGCATCGGCGACCTTGTGATGGAAGGCAGTGCATCACCGAACCTCACTGCTGCCGGAGGAACTGTCAATGTGGACATAAGGAGAGTCGTTTCAAAGGTCGTGCTGAATGGGATTACAGTAGATTTCGAGCTGGATGCATATGACAATATGGATTTTGTTCTCAATAAGGTATACCTCACAAATGTCGCGGGAGACAAGAGTTATCTGGCTGAGGACGCCGATCCTGCCAGCTGGTACAATCAGCTGGTGAGGACTTCCGCTCCTGAGGTGGATGCGATGATATACGAAGATCTGGGAAACCTGAACATAAAGACTACCAGGGAGTATAAGAAGCAGCATCATTTATATTGCTATCCTAATCCTCATACAACGGATACATTTGCTTCGGATGTATGGAGCCCTCGTCCTACCCGTCTTGTGGTTGAAGCCACTTTGGGCAATGTCCAGTATTACTATCCTGTATCCTTGCCGGAACTTAAACAGAACACAAGATATTATGTGTCGCTTCATATCATCCGCCCGGGAGCGACCAGTCCTGAGCAGGATATGGACAAGTATGCCGTTTCGTTCAAGATAACCATTGAGGAATGGAAAGGACCGGAAAACGTTACAGAAACCATCTGATGGGGCTTGTCCTGCTGGGCGGACTGATCCTGCAGACGGCATGTTCTGTAAAGGAAGACAGGATCCCTTGTCCATGTCTTCTGCATCTGGATTTCGTCTGCCCGGAAACGGAAGATATGGGGCTTGTCGGACTCAAGGTCACATCGCTGAACGGATTCGTGTGGAGAGATACTGTGGATGTGTCCGGAGGATGGAACGGGTATTCTGTACCCGTTCCCCAATCCTCCCTGCACGTCAGTGCATGGGCTGGAGACGACGGGCTGGTTTCTGAATCAGGGCTGGTGATTCCATACGGAGATGACTGCCCTAAGGTGTTCATGCATGATTCGGACATCAGGATCAATGGCGAATACTGCCACGAGACCGTTACGTTGAGAAAGAATCATTGTGTGCTGACTCTGGTTACTGAGGGCGAAGAGAAGCTCTCGTCCGTCCTGCGTCTTAAAGGAAATGTGGCTGGCTATGATGCCTGGGGAGTCCCTCTGAACGGTGACTTCAGCTTTGTGCTTGAAGAGGGAGGTCTTGAGGATGGGTATCTGGCTGTACTTCCGAGGCAGAACGACGCATCGCTCATGCTGGAAGCGGATGATGGTAAAGGGAATAATGTGGCTTTTGCTATAGGACAGTATATCGTATCCAGCGGATATGACTGGACAGCCCCAGATCTGGATGACATCCGTGTTACTCTGGATTATGCTTTGACAGAAATCAGGGTCGTCATAGGTGCTTGGGAAAGTGTATACGGATATGATGTGGAGATTTGACAATTAGGAATAAAAATTGTTCGGATTTCAAAAACATTTTATATCTTTGCATCCACTTTCTGACGCGGATGTGGTGAAATGGTAGACACGCTCGTTTCAGGTGCGAGTGCTTCACGGCGTGTAGGTTCGACTCCTATCATCCGCACTGCAAAAAGCTCAGCTTCGGCTGGGCTTTTTTCGTTTCTTCCAGAAAATGCCTATATTTACAGATCGGCAATGCTAAACAGTGATTTATGATGTTCAACTTTATTAAGAAAGTGTCAGTACTTGGAAGCACGTTGCTTCTGGCTGGCTGTAATTCGGTGGATATGGAAAAGTATGTGGATGAACTTTATGACAGGATGTCCCAGGAAGAGTGTATAGCACAGCTCAGGAGCGGATACATGGACGAACTGTTTGATGAGGATGGAAATCTTGATGTTTCCAGATGCGAGGAACTGATTCCGGACGGCATCGGACATTTCTCTCAGTATGCCAGCCAGAAGACCATGGATCCTAATGTCCTTCGTGACCGCGTGGCAGCAGTCCAGGAATGGCTTATGGAGAATACGCCGAACGGAATACCTGCCCTTTTCCATGAGGAAGTGCTCAGCGGAATCAACACAAGCGGCTCGACAATCTATCCTCAGCAGATCGGCCAGGCATGTTCGTTCAATCCGGAACTTGCCGAGCTGAAGACTTTGCAGACAGGTCTCGCCATGCGTAAGATGGGAGGAGTTCTGTCATTGTCTCCGATGGTGGATGTATGCAGGGTTCCGAGCTTCAACCGTCTTGAGGAATCTTATGGTGAAGATGCTTATCTGTCTGCGGTTATGGGAACTGCATTCGCCAGAGGCCTGCAGCAGGATGACCTTGCAAAGGGTGTGGGAACATGCACGAAGCATTACCTCGGATATGGCGGAGGCGGAGATGCTGGCGAGAAGGAGATGATTGAGGAGATCCTCCTGCCGCATGAAGCCATGATCCGTCTGACCGGCAGCAAGGTGGTGATGCCGGGATATCATGCAGTTCATGGAAAGAACTGTGTGGAGAACGAATACATCCTCCAGGAGATTCTGAGGGATTATGTAGGATTCGACGGAATGGTCGTAAGCGATTATACTGCGATAGACCAGATTCCTGGTCTGGATACGCCGGTGCAGAAGGCGGCTGCCGCCATCAATGCCGGCAATGACGTGGATTTCCCTACGGGATCCAATTACAAGTATCTTCAGGAAGCGATCGATCAGGGACTTGTCTCTCCGGAGACTTTCGAACGTGCCGTAAAGAATGTTCTGCGTCATAAGTTCCGTGCCGGCCTTTTTGATGAAAAGCCATATCTTTACAGCAGCGAATATATCGTCCTCGACACTCCGGCGGAGCGCCAGACTGCATATGATATAGCTTCCCAGTCCGTCGTGCTTCTTGAAAACAACGGCATACTACCCCTGAAGGAACCGGCAAAAGTTTTCCTTACAGGTCCAAATGCAAACAGCATGTGGGCAATGTGCGGAGACTATTCTTATCCTGCGATGTCATATTTCTGGAAGCATTTCACGGAAGGACTGGACAATCCTCATGTCATAGGTCTGCTGGAAGGAATGCGCGGACGCAGACCGGACGGATTTGAAATCACATATTCGCGCGGCTGCGACTGGACAGAAGAAATCGAGACGAAGTATTCGCAGGTGGGCGACGAACGTGCATGGGAGTATTCGCTTCTCCATCGCAAGGTCGATTCAGGTGAGACTGCCGATAAGGAAGAAGCACTGGCTCTCGCAAAGGAAAGCGATGTCATCGTCGCTGCTGTCGGCGAGAATGTCATGCTCTGCGGCGAGAACCGTGACCGTCAGGGACTGCGCCTTCCCGGCAGGCAGGAAGAATATGTCGAGGAACTCATAGCTACAGGCAAGCCGGTGATCCTGGTGGTCTTCGGTGGACGTGCGCAGGTTATATCTGGTCTTGCAGAGCGTTGTGCGGCTGTAATCCAGGCATGGTATCCGGGAGAGGAAGGCGGAAATGCCGTGGCGGACATCCTCTATGGCAACATATCTCCTTCTGCAAAGTTGTCTGTCAGCTATCCGAATGAGGAAGTCTATGAAGCCATGTGCTATAACTATTCTGCTGAGAAGGATCCGCGCGTGCAGTGGCCTTTCGGATATGGATTGAGCTATACCACATTCGGTTATGATGATCTTGATATGGATGCTAATGGTTCTACATCTGACAAGTTTGTCTCGCTTTCTTTCAAGGTGACGAACACCGGCTCTGCAGCAGCAGATGAGATCGTCCAGATTTATGTCTCTCCGACGGAAGACGGCCAGAACATCCGTCCGATCCAGCTGCAGGGCTTTGCCCGTGTCTCTCTAGAGCCGGGACAGACCAAGAAGGTCAAGGCGAAGCTTTATACCGAGCAGTTCGGATATTATACCAATGATGGCGTGCGTCAGTGGAATATAGCCCCTGGTACATATGAAGTCAAGGTGGGAGCTTCTTCTGAGGACATCAGGCTCTCTGGCAGGATCGTTCTGAAAGGAAAGCATGTGACCAAGCCGTTGAGGGAGTATTATATTTCGGAAGTAACTGTAAAGTAGGGATATATGAAGATCGTGTTTCTTGATGCGGCTACGATGGGAGATGTCTCCTTCGAGCCGTTCGAAAGGTTGGGTGAGTTCGTTTCATACCCGACATCGACACCGGAACAGGCCCGTGAAAGGGTTGCGGATGCCGATGTGGTGATGATCAACAAGGTGCTTGTTAACAAGGAACTTATAGATGCGGCTCCGGCTCTGAAGCTCGTGTGTGTCGCTGCAACCGGAGTTAACAATATCGATGTGGAATATGCGGCCTCGAAGGGCATACCGGTAAGGAATGTTGCCGGCTATTCGACTGATTCTGTCGCGCAGTCTACGTTCATGCACATCCTCTCCCTTGCGGGAGGCGCACCGTATTTCGATGAGAGCGTCAAGTCCGGAAGCTATTCCCGCAGCGGAATGTTCACGGACCCGAACTGGAACTGGACGGAGCTCGCCGGCAAGACCATCGGAATAATCGGCATGGGAAACATCGGAAGAAAGGTAGCAGCCATCGCTCAGGCTTTCGGGATGGAAGTATGCTATTATTCGACTTCGGGAACGGCTCATTGCAAGGACTATCCATGCCTTCCGCTTGATGAACTCCTGAAAGTTTCTGATATCGTATCTGTCCATGCCCCGCTGAACGAAAGGACCCTTAATCTGTTGGGAGCGAGAGAGTTTGCGATGATGAAGCCTACGGCTTATGTGGTCAATGCCGGACGCGGAGCCATAATAGTGGAAAAGGATCTGGCCGATGCTGTCGACAACGGAGTCATAGCAGGAGCCGGAATAGATGTCTTCGTGCAGGAACCGATACCTGAAGACCACCCGTATCTGAAGATGAAGCATCCCGAGCGCATGCGCCTCGCCCCACATGTGGCATGGGCGAGCGTGGAAGCCCGCAAGCGCCTGGTCGCCATGATGGCAGACAACGTCCGGAAAGGATGGTGATTGGTTGTAGAAAGATGCTGTGTCTAGTGGTAATATAAATGATGCCCCAATATTTTTTCTGACTTGTCCGGAGATCAGACCGGATTTCCGGATGATAATGACAATTTTGATCAAGTGTATTCAAGTGAATTATTGCGAAGCGCCTCTCGTTCAGATTGCAGCCGCTTCGCTGTCGTCAAAGTACCGAAATTGTTCCAAATCCGCTCGCGAGGCGTTCCTCACACTGCGGATCAAATGAAAAAGCAGGTTGATAAATGTGCAGAATCGCTCTCAATGTGTCTATCCTGTCATATTAGTAACAGGATGGACAAGGGATGCTTTGTAATACTTTGATTATCTGATGTTTATAAGATATGCAACAGCTATCATGCCGACGCATGGACAGGATAGACACATCTCGTCCTTTAAAAAATGTGGTATGTAAATTAAATGAAAAAAGCACTGAAGAAATTCAGTGCTTTTTGCTCCCGAACTTGGACTTGAACCAAGGACCCTCTGATTAACAGTCAGATGCTCTAACCAACTGAGCTATTCGGGAATTTATGTTCTCAAACGTTTTCTTTTCGTTTGGGATTGCAAAGGTAGACATTTTTTCTTTACCTCCAAACTTTTTTGCGAAAAAAATCGAAAAAATACGACTTTTCTGCATTTTGTTCGTTATGAGCAAGTTTTTATGTACATTTGTATAAAACTAGTTTTATGGATATCGATCTTTTATCTAAAATGGTCAAGGAACTGATCCTTGATGACGACAAGGTGGTCCTTCCTGGGCTCGGCTGCTTTGTGGCTGAGATAGTTCCTGCTTATTTCTCGGATAAGGGATATACGATAAATCCGCCATACAGGAAACTGTATTTCAGGGCGCGTCCGGACGAAGGGGATTCCCTGATCGATTTCTATGCAAAATCAAACGATGTCTCATACGAAGTCGCTGAAAAGATCATAAAGGATTTCGTATCTGAACTGAAGTCCGTACTTCTTTCGAAGAAGGTCGTGGTCTTTCCAGGGCTGGGTCGTCTCAGGGCTACAAAGGAGAATAACGTGTTCTTCATTGCTGATGAGGACCTGGATATCTATCCGGAAGGCTTCGGTTTGAAGCCGGTGTCTCTCAAGACACATAAGGAGACTGATGCCGAAGTAAGGGCGGCAGTGGCTGACCTGAAGACCATGCTGGAAACAGATCCTGTACAGGAAGAGCCGGTGGAGATGCCGGTACCTGTTCCGGTGGCTGAGCAGGAGTCTGTGGCCGAACCGGAACCATCTGCGGAGCACCAGCCGGAACCGGTGGCAGAATCTGCACCAGAGCCGGAATCGGAACCAGAGCCTGAGCCGCAGTCTGAACCAGTGGTCGACCCGGAGCCTGAAATTGAGCCTGAGCCGGAACCCGAAATAGAGATTCTGGTAGAGCCTCTTCCAGATCCGGAACCGGAGCCACAGCAAGATTCAGAATCCGAACCGGAGTCAGAATCTGAATCAGAGCCACAGCCTGAGCCGGATCAGAAGCCGGCGACAGAGGAGAAACCGAAAAAGAAGTGGGGCAGGGCCTTGCTTATCGTACTGGCCGTTCTAGTTGTCCTTGTTGTGGCTTATATGGCTGTAGGGCGTCTGTGTCCTGAATGGATAGACCAGTTCCTGTACAGCCCTGAAGAGTTGGAGATTCTTAACCGATAAAAATGATAAAGTATACAAAAGACCTTACCATACAGTGCTTTGAAACAGATGCATCTTGGCGTCTGAAACCGGCATCCTTCATGAATCTGGCCCAGGAAGCGGCAGGCAATCATGCCGTTTACCTTGGTTTCGGATATGACGACCTGATCGTCTCCAATACGGCGTGGATACTTTCGCGTGTCCATGTGGAATTCATCGATACTCCGAAGTGGAGGGAAGACATCACCCTGACCACGTGGCACAAAGGCCTCAACCGCCTGTTCTTCCTCAGGGATTTCGTGCTTACGGACAAGGATGGCAGAGAGAGGGTAAAGGCTACGACATCCTGGCTGGTCCTGGATCTGGCTACAAGGAGGCTGGTGCGCGATCCTGAACTGATGGAAGAGGGTACGGTATGTACTGAAAATGCCATAGAGACTCCTGCAGATAAGGTTCAGATGCCGAAAGACGCAGAATCTGTCCATGTGATGGACCACACAGTCGCTTATTCTGATGTCGACATGAACGGCCATGCAAACAATGCCATGTACATGCAGTGGGCGATGGATGCTGTCGATTACGACATCGCATCCACAAGAGCGGTCAAGGAATTCACCATAAACTTCAACCATGAGATAAAGCCGGGAAATACCGTTTCCCTGTTCAAGACGAAGGTAGAGGATGGCGGAAACCTCCATGTGTTCGTAGAAGGAAAGGTGGAGGAACAGTCAGCATTTACAGTAGAAATATTATTCTGAGGGGATGGAACTTATATATCCATATGACATAGCGCCTGTTGTTCCCGCACCTACTGCGGAGATCATTCCGGGACGTGCCGTCGCAAGCGAATGGTTCCCTGTAGTGGAACCAAGCGGTCTTGTCATCGGACGAGCCACAAGGGCCTATTGCCATAGCGGGGCCAAGCCTCTCCATCCTGTGATCCATATTCATATCATAGACCGTTTCAGCAGGATATACCTCCAGAAGCGTTCGATGAAGAAGGATATCCAGCCGGGCAGGTGGGATACGGCAGTCGGAGGCCATGTCTCTTATGGCGAAGGAATTCTGGAAGCCGTATACAGGGAAGCATCCGAGGAACTCGGCTTCACGGATTTCCATCCCATCCATCTCGAAGCCTATCAGTTCGAATCGGAGATAGAGAAGGAAATGGTCAATGTGTTTGCTGTTGTCGGCAGCTATGACCTCCACCCCGATCTGGACGAGGTGGATGAAGGACGCTGGTGGGATCTCAAAGATATAGACGCCAATCTCGGCAAAGGAATATTCACTCCGAACTTCGAGTCGGAGTTCCGTATGATCCGCAAACCTCTTCTAGCCCTTCTGTAGGAAAAACAAAACAGCCATGTCAATGATAGAATCTTTTTCGGGACTTCCCTTCAGCAGGACGCAGACTCTGCGTGAGGTAGCTGCGTCTGCATCAGGGAAATACCTGCTTCTTTATACGAACAGCCATCATCTGGAAATGGGCATGCTCGCCTGCGAACGGATCGCAGGCATCGCCGATGACACCGGCGCCGACATGCTTTATGCAGACCATTACAGGATCGTAAGCGGGCCTGACGGCAGTCCTGTACGCCGCAGGCATCCGCTGATTGACTGCCAGAAGGGAGCTCTGCGTAACGACTTTGATTTCGGAAGCGTCCTTATCTTCCGCACTTCATCTTTCAGGAAGGCAGTTGAGGAAATGACGGAAGATTATGAATATGCGGCCCTTTATGACCTCCGCCTGCGTATGGATAGGATCGTGCATATAAACGAGTACCTGTATACGGATGTGGAGACGGACAACCGCAAGTCCGGCGAGAAGCAGTTCGATTATGTCGATCCGCGCAACAGGGCGGTCCAGATAGAGATGGAGAAGGTATGTACGGACCACCTCAAGAGGATCGGTGCATATCTGGAACCGAACTTCAAGGAACCGGAATCATGCGGACTCGGAGGGGAATTCGCTGTGACGGCAACTGTGGTCATTCCGGTATTCAACAGGATACGCACTGTCGGTGATGCTGTTGCGAGCGCATTGGGACAGAAATGCGCATTCCCTTTCAATGTAATAGTCGTGGACAATCATTCGACTGACGGGACAACAGAGCTGCTTGCCTCTCTTTCTGCCGATGACCCCCGTCTGATCCATGTCATTCCGGACAGGAATGACCTCGGCATCGGCGGATGCTGGAACCTGGCGGTTCACCATCCGCGATGCGGCGAATACGCTGTGCAGCTCGACAGTGACGACGTATACAGCGGCCCGGACACGATGCAGAAGATTGTCGACGCTTTCCGCGAGCAGAAATGCGCCATGGTCGTAGGCACATACCAGATGACGGATTTCCAGATGAATCCCATCCCTCCCGGAATCATTGACCATAGAGAGTGGACAGAAGATAACGGCCGCAACAATGCCCTGAGGATCAACGGTCTAGGAGCTCCGAGGGCCTTCTGGACTCCGCTTCTCAGGACCATAAACCTGCCGAACACCAGCTATGGTGAGGACTATGCCCTCGGCCTTCGCATCAGCAGGGAATACCGCATAGGCAGAATATATGACGTGCTTTACTGCTGCCGCAGGTGGGAAGGCAATTCCGATGCTGCCCTGGATGTGGAGAAGGTAAATGCAAACAATCTGTACAAGGACAGGATCCGTACGTGGGAGCTTGAAGCAAGAATCAGAATGAATGATGGACAATAACGGGACATTACATAAGTTTGTCGGAGACCAACTCTCCCGCTGGCCTTTGGCATGTGCGAATTTCCGCGCTCTCAAGAATGTCAAGGTCAGGGAGCTTGATGCCGGCGGGCTGACAGTCAAGCTGCAGTTCAATCCTGCCAGGATCATATCGTCGGCGGCAAAGCTAGACAAGGCGGACATAGCAAAGCGCAAGTGCTTCCTTTGCCGCGAGAACCGTCCGGCCGAGCAGGACATGATAAAGTTCGAAGGCCGTAAGGGAAAGAAATACCACATACTTGTAAATCCGTATCCGATATTCCCGGACCATCTGGTGATCGCCGCAGTGCGCCACACAGACCAGTCTATCTGGCGCAGATATATCGACATGCTGGACCTGGCACGCAAATATGACGGATTCACCTTCTTCTACAACGGGCCTAAAAGCGGTGCTTCCGCTCCTGACCACCACCATTTCCAGGCTGCTCCCAAAGGACTTATTCCTCTTTGCGAGGATGTGGACAGGTCGCTCGGCAGACTGGAAGAGAATTATGTGACATCTGTCCAGGACGCACGTCTGTACCATTACGATAAGTTTACGACAGGAGTCTTCGTGATACGTTCCGAGACTGCAAAATCGGCCGCCAAGCTTTTCTACCGTCTTCTTGACTGTGCGGAAATGAAGGAGGGGGAGACCGAACCGCAGTTCAATCTGTTCACATACCATACGGACGGAGAGTTCCGCTCCGTCGTGGTCTTCCGAAGCCGCCACCGCTCGCACCATTACTTCAGCGAAGGTCCCGACCATCTTACGATGAGTCCGGGATGTGCCGATATGGGCGGGGTCTTCATCGTTCCTGTCGAGGATGAATATGGCAAGATAACTCCTGAACTTCTTGGGGAGATGATTACGGAGGTTTCCATAACTGAAGATGAACAGAATGCGATAATCCGCCGTCTTACCCGTACACAGCCGCTGCTCCAGGTCGGAATAATGTCCGCGAGGGAGATCGGGTTCGAAGTCCTCTCCGACGGAGCAGGTCCAAGAAAGGCTGTGATGCGCGAGGGCAAGATAGAGTACGACGGAGCGCTTTATGACGAGCTTTATTTCGAAGCTCCGACCCTTTCGACCCGCTTTGCGGAACCTTCCTTCGTGCTTCATGGCGTAACCATCGGAGTGAATTTCCATTGGGAAAGGAAGGAGGACCAGAAGTTTGCCGGAGCATTGAAGATAATCGTGGACAAGGACAAGCTGACGGCCATAAATGTCATCGGTGTGGAAGATTACCTCTTGAGCGTCATATCGTCCGAGATGAGTGCTTCCGCTTCCGAGGAGTTCCTGAAGGCCCATGCGGTAATTTCTCGTTCATGGGTTATGGCCCAGATCGCTTCGGCAAGGAGTGAACATCATTCCGCAGTCCCTGAAGGCATATACGGAGTCCCTGCATTGATGTCCCATCTGGACTCCATGCTCTGCGGGGATGGTACGGAAAGCGATTCTGCAGTCCATGAATATGTCAGATGGTACGACCACGAGGACCACAGGCTGTTCGACGTCTGCGCAGATGACCATTGCCAGAGATACCAGGGGCTGACGCGCGCCACAGGGGAAACGGTCCGCAAAGTGATAGACCAGACATGGGGACAGACTCTTTATCATGACTGTGAGTTGTGCGACGCGAGGTTCTCGAAGTGCTGCGGAGGCGTGATGGAATCGTTCTCCACATGCTGGGATGACAAGGATATGCCTTACCTCCAGCCTCTTCCTGACACACCGGACCACGATGCTGAAGGAGAATGCTTCTGCAATACGACCGACAAGGCCATCCTGTCCCAGGTCCTGAACAATTATGACCAGGAGACTACAGACTTCTACAGATGGACCGAAACCTATGACAGGGAGCATCTCGCCGGACTCATCAGCCGCAGGAGCGGAAAGGACATAGGCGAACTGATCTCGATCGAACCTTTGGAAAGAGGCGTTTCCGGAAGGATAATGAAGCTCAGGATAGTCGGATCGGCAATGACGTTGGTTGTAGGCAAGGAGCTGGAAATCAGAAGGATATTGTCTGAAAGCCACCTGAAGAGCTCTGCATTCGATGTGCGCTTCGAAGGCGATTCCGTTGTTCTTGAAGGAAAAGGATGGGGACACGGAGTCGGTCTGTGCCAGATCGGTGCGGCAGTGATGGCATCGAAAGGATATTCATATACCGAAATCCTGGAACACTATTATCCGGGAACATATCTGTCAATGCAATGAAAACGAAAGGAACTCTGAATCCATGGTACTGGATACCGACCCTGTACTTCGCGGAGGGTATCCCGTATTTCATCGTAAACAACATATCGGTGATAATGTTCACCAACATGGGCATGTCCAAGGGCCAGATGGCATGGTACACCAGCCTGCTTTACCTCCCGTGGGTCATCAAGCCGCTGTGGAGCCCTTTCGTCGATATCATAAAGACCAAAAGGTGGTGGATCATGGCGATGCAGGTCATCATGTCCGCTGCTTTTGCCCTTGTGGCATTCACTCTTCCACATCCGTCTGCCGAAGTGATCGCGGCAGGAGGAACGGATGTGTCGCTCTTTACGGTGACACTTGTGCTGTTCTGGATAACGGCATTCGCTTCCGCCACCCATGACATTGCGGCTGACGGATTCTATATGCATGCCCTTGATACCGGAGACCAGTCCCTCTTTGTCGGAATCAGAAGCACATTCTACAGACTGTCTTCGATCTTCGGCCAGGGAGTCCTCGTGGTCATCGCCGGTCTGCTTGAAAGAAAGACAGGAGACATACCTCAGGCGTGGTCCGTTACGTTGCTGGCAAGCGCGGTGCTGTTCGCCACCATTACCTTATGGCATACGTTCAGCCTCCCGAAACCTTCTTCCGACGCCTCCCGTCTTGGTTCGGGAAAGGCTGATGCGAAGCAGGTCATCATGGAATTCGGCAGGACATTCGTCACTTTCTTCAAGAAGAGGCATGTGTGGATCGCCATGGCCTTCATGCTACTTTACCGCCTTCCTGAAGCCTTCCTGGTCAAGATGATGAATCCTTTCCTTCTTGACTCTGCTGCAGAAGGTGGACTGGGACTTTCGACCGAGACCGTGGGCGTGGTTTACGGCACGGTTGGAGTCGCTGCCTTGACCGTCGGCGGCATAGTGGGCGGTATCGCGGCGTCGAAATGGGGACTGAAGAAGGCCTTATGGCCTATGGCCCTGAGTCTTACTCTGCCATGTCTGTCCTTTGTGTTCCTTGCCGCTTACCAGCCTGAAAATCTGCTTCTGATCAGTTCATGTGTGGCATTGGACCAGTTCGGCTACGGATTCGGATTCACAGCCTACATGCTGTATCTCATATACTTTTCGGACGGAGAATTTAAAACGGCACACTATTCGCTGTGTACTGCATTCATGGCACTCAGCATGATGCTTCCGGGAATGGTCGCAGGATACCTCCAGGAAGCCATTGGCTATGTATGGTTCTTCGCCTTCGTGATGGTCTGCTGCCTGGTGACCGTGGCGGTTACCTTACTGCTGAAGGTGGATCCGGAATATGGAAAGAAATAATGATTAATGCTTATGAAGAAGATGATGCTTTATGCGGCTGCAGTTGCAGCAATGTGCGGCATGGGTTCATGCGGCCATAAGGAAGTACCTCCTGCAGAAGGTTCCAGGACAGGCTTTGCCCTTTCGTTTTTCAAGGAAGTCAATAAGCACACAAACTCTGGCGAGAATGTGTTTGTTTCCCCATACAGCGCCGGAGCGGCACTCTCAATGCTGACCGAAGGAGCGCAGGGACAGACCAAGGTCGAGCTTGACAATGCCCTTAACGGATGTCTTTTCAGCAATGAGAAGCTCGACGGAGGCGATTCTGTCGTGGTGAAGTCTGCCAATTCAGTATGGCTCGACAGTGATTTCAGTGTACGCAACCACTATGTGAACCTTCTTCAGAAGGATTACGATGCATTGGTCGAGACGTTGAGGTTCTCTGACCCTGCAACGGTCGAGGCCATCAACAACTGGTGCGCAGAAAATACTGCAGGAAAGATCGATGAGATAGTGGACAAACTGACTCCGGGAGATGTGATGGTAATTCTCAATGCATTGTATTTCAATGCTCCGTGGGAAGAGAAGTTTGATCCTGCCTATACTTCAAAGGCGGATTTCCGTGGTGTCTCAAAGACTTCCAAGGTAGACATGATGTCCAGGAAAGGACGTTATAACTATGTTGAGTTTCAGGGCTGTCAGATGATCGAACTTCCTTATCTGGGAAGCAGCTGTTCCATGTTCGTAGTGCTTCCTCCTGAGGGTATGAAGATCGACGGATTCCTGCCTTATGTAAATGAGAATACATATAAGCAGGCGATGGGAATGATGGCTCCTGCAGAGGTGAAGTTCAAGATGCCTAAGGTGAAGATGGAGACGGAACTCCTTCTCAATGACGTGCTTATGGGCATGGGAGTCAGGACTGCATTTACCGGTGCCGCTGATTTCAGAGGCATTTCCGAAAGCGGACCTCTGGCTGTCAGCCAGGTCAAGCAGAAATGCTATGTGGACATCTCCGAGTCAGGAACCGAGGCTGCGGCTGTAACCAGCGTGATGGTCCGTCTGACATCGGTGCGTCCTGAAATCGACCTCAAGGTCATGACCGTAGACCGTCCTTATGTATTCTTCATCGCCGACAAGGAGTCTGACAATATCCTCTTTGCCGGAAAGATAGTCAACCTTTAAAGATACTTCTGTTCTGATATGAGAAAACTGTTCATTGTCCTGGCCGTTATGGCCGGATTGGCATGTGTGGATTTCGCATCGGCACGCACGGTGGTGAAGCCCGGCATCGAGGTGCTTCGCGATGGCGGCTTCAAGGAACTGCAGGGAAAGCGTGTGGGCCTTGTGACAAACCCAAGCGGCGTGGACCGCTACCTCAGGTCTACGATAGATATTCTGTACAATGCTCCCGGTGTGGAGCTGGTGGCCCTGTATGGCCCGGAACATGGCGTAAGGGGAGATGTATATGCAGGCGGCAAGGTCGCGGACACAAGGGATGAGGCTACCGGTCTTCCTGTCTACTCTCTGTATGGAGCAACTCGAAGGCCGACTCCGGAGATGCTTGAAGGAATCGATGTGATGGTCTATGACATACAGGATGTCGGCGCCCGTTCATATACATTCATCAGTACATTGGGCCTTGTGATGGAAGCCTGTGCTCCGAAAGGAATAGAAGTGGTTGTTCTGGACCGTCCCAACCCTCTGGGCGGTAACAAGATAGAAGGATGTTACGTGGAGCAGCCGTTCAATTCATTCGTCAGTCAGTACAGGATCCCATATGTCTATGGACTGACGGTTGGAGAACTTGCCATCATGATCAATGAAGAGGGACTGAACAGAGGTCAGCTGGGAAATCAGGAGCCAGTCAGGTGCAAGCTGACTGTCGTTCCGATGGAAGGATGGGAGCGCGATATGCTGTATGAAGACACAGGTCTTCCGTGGGTGCTGCCTTCACCGAATATTCCTTTCAAGGAAACTCCTCTCTATTATGCAGCAGCCGGCATATGCGGCGAACTTTACGGATTCATGGACATAGGCATAGGATATACCCTTCCTTTCCAGCTTTTCGGAGCCACATGGCTGGATCCGGAAAAACTGAAGGCGCGTCTGGATAGCTACGGACTTCCGGGAGTATCGTTCCGCACTATATGGTACAAACCGATTGCCGGCAGCCGCAAGGGAGAACTCGTAAAGGGACTTCAGTACTTCTTCACAGACTATGAAAAGGCACGCGTGACCGAGACGCAGTTCTATGTCATGCAGGCGGTTGCGGAGCTGTATCCGGACAAGAAGGCCTTCGAGATCATCAGCGGCTATGGACTGTTCGACAAAGTCTGTGGCACGGATTATGTGAGGAAGGAATTCAGCAAGAGGTACAAAGTGGCGGATATCAGGAACTATTGGCGCAAGGATGAGGCCGCGTTCCGCGAAATGTCACAGAAATACCACATCTATTAACTTAAAACTTTCATATCATGGGATCAATCAGAACAACAATCGCTACAATGCTTGCAGCGCTCGCATTGGCTGCGTCCGCACCTGATGCTGACGCTCAGGCGCGAAGGTCCTCAGACGTGAATAATTCAAGAAGATCTTCACAGGCGACCAAGTCGGATGACAACAGAAAATCTTCAGTCAGCAGGCCTAGCACTACTGTCACGACCCCGTCGAAAAAGGGTGCGACGCCTTCAATAATCCCTGGCATAAAGCTGGTCGGCAACGATAAAGATGATTCCAAGCCAGGTTTGAAGCCAGATTCTGACAAGCCTGTCCAGATAACCCGTCCGGCGCCTCGCAAGCCGCAGGGAAACAGTCAGGCAGACAGGCCGGGCGTCCGTCCGGATGCAAGGCCGGATAGACCTGACGTGAACCCGGGCAAGCCGGCGGTAAAACCGGATAGGCCTGACGTGAATCCGGGCAAGCCGGCGGTAAAACCGGATAGGCCTGACGTAAAACCCGGCAAACCGAACGTGAAGCCAGGTAAACCGGGCAAAGGCTATGGATATAATCCTGAACCTCCTAGGGTACATCCTCGCGACAGGGACTTCATGCGTTGGGACAAGCCGTCATACTGGTGGTCCTACGATGACCACTATTATGGCCACAAGGTAAGGATGCTTCCTTCACGTGCCCGCAAGCATGTGTATCACGGAGTGACATACTACTGCTATAACGACATATGGTACCGTCCTTACGGCGGACATTATGTAGTGTGCAGACCTCCGTACGGACTTTCTGTCGCTGCTGAAATAATCTCCGACCTTGCATGGGCGGCAGTCAGGGTGTCATACTACAGTGCTATGGCAAACGCCTACAGCCAGAATGCCTATGCCCTTGCAAACAGATTGAACCTCAGACAGAATTATGCTTCTGCAGATTCAGACTACTTCTACCAGGACGGAGTCTTCTATGCAAAGGATGCCAGAGGCGAGTACAGGATCATCCTTCCTCCGGCAGGTGCTCTGGTTGAGTATCTCCCGGATGATTTCGACCTGATCACTCTAAGTGACGGCAATGAATACTATAAGGTAGATGACACCATCTACAAGCTGACGATTGTAGACGGCAAGCCTTATTTCGAAGTAGCGGGCCAGATGTACGACTAGCGTATAATCACGGCTCCGCCGAAAGGAGAGAATGATACGAACGCCTTACCGTCGCGGTAAACGGTCTCAAGAGACACCCCGTCCTGCTGGGCCTTCACCTTCTTTCCTCCGGTATTCACCTCCAGAGTTAGATCGGTCTCATAAAGACCCTTATCAAGATTTGTTGCAGGAACGACAGTGATTTCATTACCGTTTTTTGAAATCTCCACTGTCGTTCCTTTTGCTGCTGCAACATATGCAGCAACATCGCGGAACGTTCCTACCCATATGCGGCTTTCAAGTGACTTGAGGTAGTCAAGGAAGTCAGTGAATTCAGACGGATTCTCATAGCAGTCGTATCCGTAGTTTATGCCGTGGGTCATGCCGGCGATCCATGAGCCGGCGGCGAGAGCGTCTTCCACCTGCTTCTGGAGATATTCCTTCGGCGAGTGCTGGCCTCCGAGCCAGAATTCCTTCAGGCGCGCTCCTACGCGGCCTTTCATCGCTTCTGCGAGGACGGTCTCATTGTATGCGTTATACGGGAAGCAGAAAGTCGTCGAAGGTTTGCCGATGTTTGCCAGAATGGCCTCGTCATTCTTTCTGATCTGTTCCTTCAGTTCGTCTTCCGGCAGGGTGGTCATGTTCGGATGGCTCCAGCTGTGGTTCGACATTTCGTGCCCTTTGTCTGACATTTCCTTTGCCTCAGCCCATGTGAAATGGGTCGTGTCATGCTGGGGCTCAGCCGGCATCCATGCTCCGCACATCCAGAATGTTCCTCTGAATCCTCGTTTCTCCAGTTCTGGTGCCACAAAGGTATAATGCTCCTTCATAGAGTCATCGAATGTGAGGCTTACGGCACATTCCTTACCGTCCTTGTACGGGGCTACCTTGATGTCTTCGGTAGAAAGGTCTGCAGTGCATCCTATTGCAACAGCCATGGATGTAATCATGATCATTCGCTTCATAATGTAGTGTTATATAGTCTTATATAGTTTTTCTAAGGTGGAGATGTCACCGGAAGAATGAAGGGACATGCTGAACCCGTCCTTATGGATCAGGCCCTTCTCCTTCATGACTTCTTCCAGATGCCTTGCCACGGCAGGGGCAGGGTCGATGATTATGACGGAATCTCCGGCAATCTTCTGTATTGTATCTGAAAGGAACGGGTAATGTGTGCATCCGAGGACAATTGTGTCGGCGCCGGCATCAAGAAGAGGTCTCAGGCTTCTTTCTACAACAGTCTCAGCTGCTTCTCCGTTGATTTTTCCGCTTTCGACAAGTTCCACGAAGCCTTGTCCGATATGTTCCTCGATCCTTACGTTCTGTGCCCATTTGGCACGGGTGTCTATGTATTTTGTGGCCTTCAGGGTTCCGGCTGTCGCAAGGACTCCTACTACTCCGCTGCGTGTGGCTTGTGCAGCCGGCTTTACGGCCGGCTCCATCCCGATGAACGGAACGTCAAACTCTTCGCGGAGGGTGCTGATTGCGGCTGCGGTGGCAGTATTGCATGCGACCACGATTATTTCCGCACCCTGTCCGATCAGCCAGGATGTTATTTCCCTGGCCCTGCCGATTATGTATTCGCGGGACTTCTCCCCGTACGGGCAGTGGGCGCTGTCCGACCAGTAGATGTACTTCTCGTCAGGAAGGATCTTGAGTATTTCCCTGAAGACGGAGAGACCTCCGACCCCTGAGTCGAATATACCTATCATATTCCGACGATTTCATTAATCAGGTCGAGCTCTTCCCTGGTGAATGCGGTGTTTCTTACTGCATTCAGATTATCGTCTATCTGGGCGGTGCTGCTTGCTCCTATGATGACCGAAGTCACGAGATCGTCCTTAAGGTTCCATGCAAGTGCCATCTGCGCGAGGCTCTGGCCTCTTGAGGCTGCGATATCATTCAGCCTGCGCAGCTTCTGAACGAATTCAGGAGTAAGAATCTCCTTGTCCAGCGATGCGTTTCTCGCTGCCCTCGAATCTGTCGGTATGCCGTCAAGATACCTTCCTGTCAGAAGCCCCTGGGCGAGAGGGGAGAATGATATGAATCCCGAACCCTTTTCCTTTGCCTTGGCAAGGATGCCTCCGGTCTCCGGCTCGCGGTTGAGGATGTTGTACTTGCCTTGATAGAGGAGGCAAGGGACATCCCGCGATGCCAGATAGTCATATGCATGGTCCAGTATCTCGCATGGATAGTTGGATATTCCGACATACAGTGCCTTTCCGCTTCGTACGATATCCACGAGCGCCTGGAGGGTTTCATCGACAGGGGTCACCGGGTCGAACCTGTGGGTATAGAAAATGTCGACATAATCCAGGTTCATCCGCTTCAGACTCTGGTCGAGGCTGCTGAACAGATATTTCCTCGATCCGAAGTTTCCATATGGTCCCGGCCACATGTCGTAGCCTGCCTTTGTCGAGATGAACATCTCGTCCCTGTATGGTCTCATGTCGCTTTTCATGACCTGTCCGAATGTTGCTTCCGCGCTTCCGTATGACGGGCCGTAGTTGTTTGCCAGATCGAAATGGCATATTCCCTTATCGAAGGCATGAAGGATCATCTCCCTGCTTCGTGAAAGAGGTGCCTGGTCTCCGAAATTGTGCCATAGCCCGAGAGAAACTTCCGGGAGGAGGATGCCGCTTTTGCCGCATCTGCGGTACTTCATTCCGCAGTCATAGCGGTCTTCTGATGCTGAATACACTGAATTGATCATGAAATTTAAGTTTGATTCCTACAAATATACTTATTTTATCTAATTTTGTAATGTTTAAACTACGTGAATATGGCATTGGTGATTCCGGAAGGATATAGAAACATATTGGGAAACATTGAGAATACCGAGAAGGCCATAAAGGCAGTCAAGGATATGTTCCAGGACAATCTGTCCGCACAGCTGGCCCTGCTCAGGGTTACGGCTCCGATGACAGTGCTGAGCGGTACCGGTCTTAATGATGACCTGAACGGAGTGGAAAGCCCGGTCTCCTTTCCTGTCAAGGACATGGAAGGACGCAAGGCCGAGGTGGTCCATTCCCTTGCCAAATGGAAAAGGATCAAGCTCGCGCAGATGGGAGTGGCTCCGGGAAGGGGTATATATACAGATATGAATGCGCTCCGTCCGGAAGAAGAGCTGGACAACATTCATTCCATATATGTCGACCAGTGGGATTGGGAAAAGGTTATTGTTCCCGAGCAGAGGACTCTTGATTTTCTGAAGAAGACCGTACGCAGGATATATGAGGCGATAAAGGTGACTGAGAACAAGCTGTATGTCGAATTCCCGCAGATAGAGCCGATGCTGCCTGAAGAAATATTCTTCATCCATTCGCAGCAGCTGCTCCGGATGTATCCGGATCTTTCTCCGAAGGAGAGGGAAGATGCCGTCGTAAAGGAGCATAAGGCGGTGTTCATAATAGGTATCGGCGGACTGCTTTCCGACGGGAATCCTCATGACGGCCGTGCGGCCGATTATGACGACTGGTCTTCTGTCAATGAGGAAGGTCATGAAGGTCTTAACGGCGACCTGCTCTTGTGGAATCCGGTTCTCCAGAGCGCCTTTGAGGTTTCAAGCATGGGTATAAGGGTGGATTCCGAAGCTTTGCTGAGGCAGCTGAAGCTTCGTGGAGAAGAAGAAAAGTCAGAGCTGATGTACCATAAGATGCTGCTTGAAGGCAGGCTTCCGCTTACGATAGGAGGTGGTATAGGACAGTCGCGTCTGTGCATGTTCCTTCTTCGCAAGGCCCACATCGGAGAGATCCAGAGCAGCCTCTGGCCTGAGGAAATGAGGATGAAGTGTCATGAGGCGGGGATAGAACTGGCATAAAAAACGTTATATTTGCAGGATAAATCAAGGGACAGATGATAACAAACGAGCAGATAAAGGAACTTCAGCAGAGGATTGAGACGCTTGGCAGATGCATCGGCGTGGAAGATAAGCGTGCTGAGGTGGAGAAGATGACAGAGAAGACTCTCGCTCCGGATTTCTGGGATGACCCGAAGGAAGCGGAGAAGTTTCTTAAGGAAATGTCGGGCGTCAAGTTCTGGGTGACCGGTTTTGACAAGGCCAGCAGTGCGGTGGAAGACCTGAACGTGCTGCTTGAACTGGAGGATGATGATATAGACCAGGCTTATGACGAGGCTCTCAAGGCTGTCGAAGATCTTGAGCTCCGCAACATGCTGGGCGAGGAAGGCGACAATCTCGGTGCAGTCCTGACCATCAATTCAGGTGCAGGCGGTACAGAGGCAAACGACTGGTCGGCAATGCTGATGCGAATGTATGTCCGCTGGGCTGAACGTAACGGATACAAGGTCACGGTCACCGATGAGCTGGAAGGTGAGGATGCGGGAATAAAGTCCGTGACAATGCAGGTCGAAGGAGATTATGCCTTCGGCTATCTCAAGGCCGAGAGCGGAGTCCACCGTCTGGTGCGCATATCTCCGTTCAATGCCCAGGGCAAGCGTCAGACTACGTTCTCGTCGGTGTTCGTATATCCTCTTGTAGACGATTCGATAGAGATCGAGATCAATCCCGGAGACCTCGAATGGGATACCTACCGTTCGAGCGGAGCCGGCGGACAGAATGTCAATAAAGTCGAGACCGGCGTGCGCGTCAGGCATATCCCTAGCGGAATCGTCGTCGAGAACACCGAGACCCGTTCGCAGCTGGACAACAGGCAGAACGCCCTGCGTATCCTCAAGTCCCGCCTCTACGACATCGAACTCAAGAAACGCCAGGAGAAGCAGGCGGAACTGGAAGGCCAGAAGAAGAAGATCGAGTGGGGATCGCAGATCCGCAGCTACGTCCTTCATCCGTACAAGATGGTCAAGGACCTGCGAACAGGCCATGAGACGTCGGATACCCAGGGAGTCCTTGACGGTGATCTGAATGATTTCATGAAGGTTTTCCTGATGGAAAACAGCAAATAAGGGAGATGTAACATTTATTTTACATATGGGCCTGCAACATTTGCAGGCCCATATGCATCTATAGAGACGTTTGGTTTTTGTAATTAAGAATAAAGAGTGTAGAAATGAAACGTCTCGTACTGTTATTATTGACAGCGATAGTATGTGTGAATCCTGTTCTTGCCCAGAACGCTGCGAATGAGGAGGCAGAAAGCAAGAAAATCCCGTTTTCCATAAAGGCATATCCCTTCAGGGGAATGTATCTCGACAAGAATACCCACTATGAGAAATTCGGCCCTATCAATCCGGAAGGTGTGCATATGGGACTTGAATTCCCATCATTGCAGCAGCGTCCGTGGCAGCAGTATCTCGGCAACCCTACAGTAGGTGTCGGACTTTCCTGGATCGATTTCGGACATCCGTATGATCCGGCCATGGCAAAGCTGGGAATGGGATTTGCCGTATATCCGTACATCCTGCTGGATGCCATAGATACAGACTATTTCCAGATGAGGTTCAAGGTGGCGGCCGGCCTGGGGGCTGTTACGGAACATTGGTATACCCAGGAGGATACCGATCCTGACCGTTATTATGAAAAGACGGTGAACACCATCTTCGGATGTACCCTGAATGCATATCTGAATGCCGGAGTGAATATGAACGTTCCGATTACCAGGTACCTGGCCTTAGGAGCGGAGTTCGGGTATTTCCACATGAGCAACGGACGTGTCTGCATGCCGAACATCGGTGTGAATGCAATATACGGATCTGTGGGAGTGACCGCGACCTTCAATTCTGATGTAAAGAAGGCTCCTGTCCGTTTTCCGGACCTTCCTTATGGATGGTGTCTGAATATAACTGGTGCGATCGGTGCCCAGAAGTCGGCCATTGCTGACGATCATAGATTCCTTATCTCGACTTTCCATGCCGGCCCGGTCTACCATGTCAACAACTGGTACGGCATCGGTCTCGGACTTGATGTCTTCTATAACGGTGCCATAGATAACAATACCGACCGTACTCTGTACAGGAAGAGGCCTGAAGGCTACAGCCAGCTGGATAAGGTGCGTGCCGGTGTCTCTATGAACAATGAATTCAAGTTCGGACTGGTTACGGCCATCGTTGACTGGGGAGTATATTTCTTCAATCCTTCACGAAACTATTATGACAATGACCATCCGCTGTACGGCTACGGAAAGCGCCCTTTGTTCTACAAGAACGACGGAGCCGGTACGGATGAGGCATTCCACTATATCCGATTCGGACTTAAGTGCCGCGTATGGGACAACTTCTATCTTCAGGCAAATGCCAAGACCCACCTCCATATCGCAGAGTACATTGAGTTCGGTATGGGCTATCAGATACCGTTCCTGAAGAAGTCCAACCGCAAGAAAGACGAAAGCATAGTCTTCCACTACAAGAAAGACTGGTGGAAATAATGGATCGCCGGCCTTGTGCCGGAGCCAGTTTGTATTTCCAATCCACAAAACCCATCCAATTGTGTCTGTCCTGTTCATTTTGTGTCAGGATAGACACAAGGTGTTTTTTAACCTGTTGAATATCTGGTGCTTGCAAAGATGGGCGTGTCTATCCTGCCGATTCCTGAACAGGATAGACACCTTCGAGCCTTATTTTCAGGCTTGCAAAGATCTTTGCGTCGTTTATTTTGTTATATTTGCATGATTTAGATTTCTTTCGCTGACGCTCAAGCGGCTTCGTCGATGGCCCGACTCCCTGCGGTCGCTCGAGATGATACGCTTGTCATCCTGAGGAGCGTAGCGACGTGAGGATCTTTATGATTGGAATTAACAATATTAACACAATACAAAATGGCAGATTTCAAATATGCACCAATGTTTCAGCTTGGCGAGGACAAGACTGAATACTACAAGATTCCGGGTTCGGAGCAGTATGTGAGCACCGGCGAATTCGAAGGACATGAGATTCTCAAGGTCGCTAAGGAAGGCCTTACAGTGATGGCTAACACTGCTTTCCGCGATGTTTCGTTTATGCTTCGTCCTGAACACAATGAGATGGTGGCCAAGATCCTCCATGATCCTGAAGCTTCAGAGAACGACAAGTATGTGGCACTTACCTTCCTCCGCAACGCTGAGGTGGCATGCAAGGGCAAGCTTCCTTTCTGCCAGGATACCGGTACTGCAATCATCCATGGCGAGAAGGGCCAGCAGGTATGGACAGGCTACGATGACGAGGAAGCTCTTTCACTCGGAGTGTACAAGACATACACTGAGGAGAACCTCCGTTACTCGCAGAATGCACCTCTCACAATGTATGACGAGGTAAACACAAAGTGCAACCTTCCTGCCCAGATCGACATCGAGGCCACACATGGCGCAGAGTATCACTTCCTTTGCGTGACAAAGGGCGGCGGATCTGCAAACAAGACTTATCTCTATCAGGAGACAAAGGCGATCCTCAATCCTCAGACCCTCGTTCCGTTCCTCGTCGCAAAGATGAAGACCCTCGGAACTGCTGCATGTCCTCCTTATCATATCGCATTTGTAATCGGTGGAACATCAGCTGAAAGGAACCTCCTTACAGTGAAGCTCGCATCATGCAAGTATTACGATAACCTTCCTACTACAGGTGACGAGACAGGACGCGCATTCCGTGATGTAGAGCTTGAGAAGCTCGTTCTCGAGGAGGCTCACAAGATCGGTCTCGGCGCACAGTTCGGCGGAAAGTACTTCGCACACGACGTACGCATCATCCGTCTTCCACGCCACGGCGCAAGCTGCCCTGTAGGACTTGGAGTGAGCTGCTCTGCAGACCGCAACATCAAGACAAAGATCAACAAGGACGGTATCTGGATCGAGAAGCTCGATGATAGTCCTGCACGCCTCATTCCTGAAGAACTCCGTCAGGCAGGCGAAGGTGAGGCTGTGAAGATCAACCTCGACCAGCCTATGGCAGACATCCTCAAGGAACTCACAAAGTATCCTGTGTCGACACGCCTCAGCCTTAACGGAACCATCATCGTAGGCCGCGACATCGCACATGCGAAGATCAAGGAGCGCCTCGACAGGGGAGAGGAGATGCCTCAGTATCTCAAGGATCATCCGATCTACTACGCCGGTCCTGCCAAGACTCCTGCGGGAATGCCTTGCGGATCGATGGGCCCTACGACAGCAGGCCGTATGGACTCATATGTGGACCTGTTCCAGAGCCACGGCGGAAGCATGATCATGCTTGCAAAGGGTAACAGAAGCCAGCAGGTTACAGACGCATGCCAGAAGTACGGCGGATTCTATCTCGGTTCCATCGGAGGCCCTGCAGCGATCCTTGCCCAGAACAACATCAAGAGCATCGAATGCGTAGAGTATCCTGAGCTCGGAATGGAGGCGATATGGAAGATCCACGTAGAAGACTTCCCTGCATTCATCCTCGTGGATGACAAGGGCAACGACTTCTTCAAGAAGCTCGGATTGTAATATTGTAAAAAAGTAGTATCTTTGCAGACGGAATTGGGATATGGTGTAATGGTAGCACTACAGATTTTGGTTCTGTCTGCTCAGGTTCGAGTCCTGATATCCCAACTTAAAACGGAATGCCTAGGCATTCCGTTTTTTGTGTTTCAGAACAGTCCGTATACCAGATTCCAGACGAGGAAGCGGGCGAACTTGCCGATGAGCAGCAGTACCATGGTCCATCCGGGACGGGTCTTGTAGAAGCCCAGGGCGATGGCGATCACGTCTCCAATGAAAGGGATCCACGCCGTCAGAGCCAGCCAGACACCCCATCTGTCGATCTTCTCCTTCTGCTTCTGCAGGGTCTCAGGCTTTACCTTGAACCATTTCTCGATCCATTCCCATTTTCCTATCCAGCCTATCCAGTAGGTGAGAACGCTTCCCAGCCAGTTGCCGAGCGTACCTACGATCAGGCAGCCGACAGGGTTGGCGGTGGCTGCCAGTATGGCCATATAAAGCACGTCAGAGCTGAACGGGAATATCGTCGCCGCCAGAAATGTGCCTATGAAAAGGCCAAAGAGTCCCAATCCTTCAAGCCACTCCATAACTATTTCCTTTTATTTTTGAAGAACTCGCTCACAGTCTCTCCACATTCTTCAGCGAGAACTCCGGAAGTCACTTCTGTCTTCGGATGCATCAGGGAAGGGGAGAAGAGGGAAAAGCCTCGCTTCGGATCGGATGCTCCGTATACCACGCGGCCGATCTGCGACCATGCCAGCGCTCCTGCGCACATCGGGCACGGCTCGACCGTCACATAGATGGTGCAGTCGTTCAGGTATTTGCCTCCCATCGCTTCGGTAGCTGCGGTGATGGCGATCATCTCCGCATGAGCTGTCGGATCGTTGAGCCTTTCGGTCATGTTGTGGCCTTTCCCGATGATGCGGCCGCGGCATACGATGACCGCGCCTATCGGCACCTCATCTTCCGCGGCCGCCATCTGCGCTTCGCGCAGGGCATCCTTCATATATCTTTCGTCCTGTTCCATATCGTTTCAAACAAAAAACCCGACCTTCAGGCCGGGTTTCTATTTTTACCATCTGTCCTCAGATGATACAGTCAGTTTCTTGCGGCCGCGACGACGGCGAGCTGCCAATACACGACGTCCGTTAGGAGTCGACATGCGCTCGCGGAAGCCATGCTTGTTACGACGCTTGCGCTCTGATGGTTGGAATGTTCTTTTCATATCTAGATATTTTTATATTTCCTATATAATTTGGGAGTGCAAAGGTAGTCTTTTTGATTTTATTTACAAAATATTTTATCATTTTTCGATGAAAATGACCTGCTTGGTCTCAAAGAACGGGTCAGATGTCCATCCGGAGATAGGCCAGACATGCACAGAACCCTTGCGGAGCTTCGCTCTGGCTATCTCTTCTTCCAGGTCTCCGCCCTTGAGATATAGTATTCCTTCGCTGTATTTTCCCTTCACCCACGGCATGAAGTTGTCGAGAGCCGTCACTGCACGCGAAACGATGTAGTCGAATGTCTCCGGAAGGGATTCGGCACGCGCATTGACTGTCTTTACGTTCTCAAGACCGAGGCCTTTCGCCACCTCCGTCGCCACGATGATCTTCTTTCCGATGGAATCGCAGAGGGTGAACTGCGCATGCGGGAACATCACGGCCAGCGGGATGCCTGGAAATCCGCCTCCCGTTCCGAGGTCCATGACCTTGAGAGGCTCTGCGATGCTGAACGGACCTTCTCCCCTGAGACGGTCGTACACGTCCGGCATTTCGGTCTTAAGATATGCGGCTATTCCCAGAGAGTGGAGCACATGATGCCTGTAAAGCTCGTCGATGTCCTTTCTGGACACCACGTTTATCTTCGAGTTCCAGTCGCGGTACAGTGTGTCCATCTTCTCGAACTGTTCCATCTGCCGCTCTGTGACCTCCGGAAACTTTTCCTCTATTATCTTCTTGAATTCGCTGTATTCCATATGTTAAAGTATTTCGTCAGAATAATCCATCATCTTGAGAAGCATCGCCTTGGCGCGCCTGATCTTTGTCTTCACGGTGTTTATCGGCATCCCTAGAGCTTCTGCGATCTCCTTGTAGCCGAAGTTTTCGATCAGGTTCATCCTTGCCACCGTACGGTAATCCTCCTTCAGCTTCTCGATATTGTTCAGCCACTTGTCATATTCCTGCTGGTTGATGATGTCTTCTTCAGGATTGTGCATCGCTGCAGGCAGTTCCTTGAGCTCCGCGTAGTCTTCGTTTATGGATCTTGTAGGCATGTTGTTCTTTTCCCTGTCATGCCTGCTCATGTGGTCGAATGCCGTATTTCGTGCGATGCGGTAGATCCATGTCGAGAACTTGTACTCGGGATTGTATGTCGCCAGCTGGCTGAATGCCTTCTGGAAGCTTTCCAGACAGATGTCTTCCACGTCTTCCTTCTGGCTGACGTAGCGTGAGATATGGCTCTTCACACCGGTGTTGTAACGGGTGTAAAGCACGATGTAGGCCGCCTGGTTCTGCTCCAGTGCTAGCCGGACAAGCTCTATGTCCGAGAGATTAGTGAGCTTCGAGCCAGTTGCTTCCATGGTTGCATTCTACAGTTAAAGGTACCGAGAGTACCGTTACGTTTTCCATTTCCTCCCTCACGATCCTTTCCAGTGCTTCAACTTCTTCAGTTACAGCATCAAAGACAAGTTCGTCATGGATCTGAAGGACCATCCGGCTCCTGAAGCCTTCCTTTTCGAGACGGCGGTCCACATTTATCATCGCCATCTTGATGATGTCGGCCGACGTGCCCTGGATAG
>JAFTYS010000079.1 GCA_017461285.1 Bacteroidales bacterium
GCCCCTGCCGGATTGGTCTTGGCTGCACGTATGATCTGCCATAGTACAGACACAAGGGAAATGAACATGGCAAGTAATGTTGCAGTAATAAATGGCCATGGCGTAAGTTCTATCCTATAGGCAAATTCCTCAAGATAACGTTCGCAGAATATCCATGCGAGCGGGGCAGCAATAATACTTCCTATCAGTGTCAGGACCATATATTCAGTAATATTCCGACGGGCCTCTCCAGACATCGTACTTCCGAAAACCTTTCGAATTGCAATTCCTTTTTCCCTCTCTGCAGCAAAGTATGTACTCATGGCCACCAGGCCAAGGACAGACAAAAGAACTGCAAGCACAGCAAAAATCTTCAGCAGCGTGATAGTAGAATTACCTTCTTCAAGTTCATCGACTATCATATCTTCCACATATCCGAATATCCACGGTTCAAGATATACGCCATTATATTCATCGGAGAACTTTCGGTATATTCTATCAAAAGCTTCCTTTGCAGCTTCATGATTGCCGTCTGTTTCGATGAGGATATCATTATTGTAACGGCCGAAATCTTCAAACGGCAGTACGATTACAGCCATCTTCGATTGTGTTATGCTCTCGTTCATTGCATTGTCAGTGGCAATATTGCCCAGGACTCCACCTAAATTATCGATTCTTGTCTGATTGAAGTTTCCGTCCCACTGCTTTGCTTGCTTCTGTGCTTCATCCCTGTTATCATACAGGTTATAAAGGCTTTCTGTAAACCATACGGAATAGGCGAGGGGAGTACCGAAGTCTTCCTTTATATTGAAGCCCCACATCTGAAATGCCTTGGTGTCGCAGACCATGATACCGACATTGCTCACACCTGAATCCTCATCCATCAGGGCAGTACTGAATCTGATACCTGTAGGATATCCATTCGACAGAGCCACATTCTTAACGAACGGGAGCGCTGCGATCTCATCCATCATCGGCAAGACTTCTTTTGACAGATCGGCCCCTGTCTGAATCTCAAACTTGTTGCTGACATCAGCGCCCAAAGGCATATCCATCATATGATCCATCTGCTTGTCCAGGACTAATGCAGATGCAATCAGTGTAATTGCAAGGATTGTCTGAAGAAGGATGAAGAATCGGTTCAGACCGGCCCTTGTCTTGCGTCTATATGTGCCGTTCACTATGCTGATAGGCTTGATGGATGATATGTTCATCGCCGGAATCAGACCACAGATACCTCCTATAACTATAACAAACAGAATGTATATGAGAATGCTTCCCGCATTGAATGGAATGAATATGGCCTGTCCGTCAATCAACCGACCGATATACGGCGCGAGAGCGACAGCCATACCCGCAGACAGAACCGCACATACGGCAGTAAAGGAAATGGATTCAAATATATATTTGGCAGCAATGTGGACCTTATCGGCTCCGACAAGGCTTCTCGTAGCCATTTCCTTGGCCCTCTTGTTTGTCAAGGCAAGATTAAGATTGACATAATTGATTACAGCGGAAATCAGCAGAAGCAAGGCTACTATCGTCAGGATAACGACCTGTCTTTTGTCTGCCATGGCAAGATAGATGTCAAGTTCGTCTCCTGAAAACAGCAGATTGTCAAATCTCTCGATCTCTATTCTGTCAGCAAACTGGTCGACTCTCTCTGCCGGCATTTTCTCTCCCCATAAGTGCTTGAATACAGTCTGTATCTTAACCTCCAGATCATTTTGATCAGTTCCTTCTGCCACCTGCAGGAATATCAGTCCGGATAGAGTGAATATAGGATTCTGCTGAGAACCGTCATTTATAGGACTTTCACCCTTGCAGATAAAATCCATATATTTCCAGTATTTATATTTGAAGTCCTTGATGACACCTGTGACGGTATATGCCTCACAATCATAATCCAAAGGCTGGATCTTCATTCCGATTGCAAGTTCCGGTTTGCCGGCTATCTTGGTTGCATATGATTCACTGACAAGGATGTCGGAATGTGATGCAAGACAGTCACCGTCGCCGATAAGGAATTCATAATCAAAGATATCAAAGAAGTCACCTCTGACAGCAAGACCTCTTGTCGCAAATCTGTCATCTCCCGACTCCATCACTATGTCCTCAAGGCCGTTGATGAAGGTTATCTCTTCAATCTCCGGAATCTGCTCCCTCATCGGTTCATAGATTCCATACGGCATGTTCTGGTACGGGAGATATATCCTGTCGTAATCAGGATTCTCGTGCGCAATGCTGTATTGCTGCCATATATAACTGCCGATGAGCAGCACGAATGCCAGCGCCACGCTCAATCCCGCAGCCATGACCGCAGTGTACAGCTTGTTTCGTGATAGGAATCTCAAATAGCTTTTCATATAAATCTCTAGTTTTTAATTACTTACATTAAATCACCTGTGCCATCTGCCGCAGGCGATTTAGCTTAAGGTACTGCTGGTCAGCGCTTTGCGCGCAACGCGCCTCAAGCTACTCCTTCTTCAGCGCCTCGGCAGGGTTGGTGTGCATGAGACGTATGGCCTGGAAGGCGATTGACAACGCTACAATCAGCAGTACGGCGACCAGGGCGGTCAGGTAGATCAATGGAGAGTTGCCTATGCGATATGCATATGCTTCAAGCCAATGTCCTACATAGATATATGCCAGAGGAACGGCAATGAGAGCAGAAAGAAGCACCGGAACCGAAAATCCGACTACCGTTTCACGGAATATCTGCCATTCAGAACTGCCGAATACCTTCCTGACGGCTGCGTCGCCTTCATTTGTCTTTGCGTACCAGCTGCTTAATCCGATGATTGTCATCGCTGTCATCAGTATGCTGATAAGAGTGAAGAGTACCATAAGCTTCTGCGTGTTCCTTTCCTCTCTGAAAGGCTCTACCAGCATCTCGTCAAGGGATGATACCGTAACCATGGTCTCATCATACCCCTTTTCTCTATAGAAATCTCTGACCAGTCTGCAGGCTTTGTCGCCGTCAATATTCACCTTTACAATAGGATGGCACATCTGCATCCAGTCGTCCGTATCATAGATCTGTATGCCGCTCATCACCTGTGCTCTGTCGAAGTCTTTGAGCGAACCCATCCTGAAGTCAGAGCACATTCCGCTGAGGGGAGTCCTGCCGCTGATGAATTCCAGCATGTTGTCCGTGATGAATGACGGATTTGCCGAATAAGAACTTTCACATATATATATTTCCATATCTGACCTGATGCCGAAATCTGCCGTGGTCTCAATGCCGAGGATGTAGAATGCTTCTCTGTCTCCTCCGGTGGTATGCAGCCATCTTGATCCTCCGTCCAGACCTCTGCAATGGCGTGTCCATGTCCCATGATCATACATTGGCGGACCTTCGATACGGCCGACGGCGTCCACGTAGCTCTGGCTTTTGAGTTCGTCGACATATTGATTGATCCTTCTAGCCTTCTCTTCGTTGTATGTGTTGAATCGTACGAACAGGATGTTGTCTGTCTTATAGCCTAAAGGCTGTCTGATCATATGTCTTGTCTGAAGCGTTATTCCGAGGCTTACTGCAACGCCGATGATGCTGAGTGCGCCGGAGATACCGATGAATACCTTTCCATATGTCATCTTGTCACGGTATCTGGCTTCGCCTTTGAGTACCTCGATCGGCTTGTAGGATGAAATGACGATGGAAGGGACAGAGCTTGCCATGGCTGCCATCAAAGCAATGATACCGGACATTATTATGAATTCACCGGCCTGGCTGAAGAGATTCAGTTCGCTGCCGAGTATCTCTCCGATCTGTCCCTTGAGCGCGAATGCGATGAAGATGGCAAAGATGAATGATGCGATGAGCAGGAAAAGTGATTCGGCCATGCATCTGAATATGACGGTCTTGCGTTCAGTGCCGAGAAGCCTGCGGGTTGCAATTTCCTTCAGCCTGAATCTTGAGAACGCCATTGTCATGACAATGTAGTCCAGCAGGGCTATCAGGACTATGAACAGGCACATTACGATATATGTGCCGATCATGTCGCTTTTCCTGATGTTGTCAAAGAACATGCTGAAGACTTCGTAGTTCTGACTGCGGATTTCGTCGAATGGTACTGTGTGGATCTCAAAATCATTGATGGCCTCGCCGAACATGGCCCCGAATCTTTTCTGGATTTCTCCTTTAAAAGATTCTCCTGCTTCGGTGTGGCTTTTCCCTTCATGAAGTTTCAGGAAACATGTGGATGCCTGTTCTGTGTTTCTGTATATCGGCATCGATGCATATCTGTCGAATGAGAACAGCACATCGTTCTTGCGGAATATGCTTTTGTTTATGTCCTTGTATATTCCAGTGACAGTCAGATCGAGATCCATGTGCATCATGTCTGTAAGCTTCAGACTTCTGTCTAATGCATTTCCTTCGGGGAAAAGAACTTTTGCCAGTCTTTCGGAAATGACGGCTCCGTTTTCAGACTCAAATACCTTGTCCGGATCTCCTTCTGTCAGAGGAAATGTAAAGATGTCGAAGAAATTGCCCGATACGGCAGCGGCATCGACGTGCTGCTGGCCGTCTTCGCTTTGAACTGTAATAAGATTCTGGAAGAATGTCTTGCTCCTGCTCTGTACATACCAGCACAGGTCTTCTGTTGCGGGGAGCCCTCTTCCGATCTCCATAAACTGATCCGGCATCATAGGCGCTTCGAATACATGAGTCAGGCATATCCTGTCCTTGTCCTTGATATCATTGTCGCAGTTCAGATCTTCAACGATATGGCTGCTTAACAGTATCACGAACGCTATGGCGACACTCAATCCCACAATCTCGATCGCAGTGTACAGCTTATTTCTCGAAAGGAACCTTAAATAGCTTTTCATATGTTAACGTCTTTACAGTCGCTGAACGGCAACCATATCCGTGCCAAATGTGGTAATCTGTTGATTTTGTGACGGTTAGTAAATTTAGGTGATCGCACAACTGTAAAGAAACTTTACACTTTTGTAAAGCTGTCTTTTACAGGTTTACAAAAAATGCTGACCTCAAAGGCCAGCATTTCGATATGGTTATGTAATCGGGGATTATCCGAGAATGCCGTATGCGTGGAGGCATGCGTTGATTGCAACTGCTGAGAAGCCGAGAACGATGATCGCTACGACTGCATAGCCGATGTACATGAGTCTCTTTTCCCATACCTTGTTGCTGAGGCCTATGCTCTGGAATGCGCTCCAGAATCCGTGGCAGAGGTGAAGTCCGAGAGCAACGAACCATACGAGGTAAACCACAACCCAGATCCAGTTTCCGAATGTCGCGTTGAGGAGGTCGTAAGGATTTGCTGCGTGCTCGCCCTGCCATTCTGCAAGCTGCATCTCAGCCCAGAAGTGGTTGAGGTGGAAAGCTACGATTCCGAGAACCACTACTCCGAGTACAAGCATGTTCTTTGCTGCCCAAGACTCAGTCTTTGTCTTGTTTGCAACAGCGTAGCGCTCTGTTCCGCGGGCCTTGTAGTTGCCGTAGGTGAGGATGAGGGCGTAAACGATGTGTACGATGAAGCCTGCTGCAAGCACAGGAACCATGATTGTGATGATAGGGAGAGCCATGAAGTCGCAGCCTGCCTGAAAGAGGCCGTCAGCCGCGCCGTACTTTCCTGTGAAAGAGTCAATCACTGATAAGAAGTTGATTGTCATGTGAAGAAGCATGAAGACGATGAGGAACAGTCCGCTTATACTCATGATAAGCTTCTTGGTAATTGATGAAAGTGCCATAATAGTTTTATAATCTGTTTTAGTTAATATTCAGTCAGAATAGTAGATTCTAGTATGCAAAGATATATTCTTTCTTGGAAGTTTCATAATAATTCGATACTTTTGTTTGTTGTAAAACATGAAACATTATCGATATGGGAGCATATAGACGCGTTCTTTTGAAATTGAGCGGCGAGAGCCTTGGAGGCCCTGCCGGCAAAGGTATTGACGAGAACTGGCTTGCCGCTTATGCGGAAGAGGTCGCAGAGGCTGTGAAGAACGGCCTTCAGGTGGCTATCGTCATCGGTGGAGGAAACATTTTCCGTGGTCTTCAGGGCGTAGGAAAAGGATTTGACAGAGTGAACGGTGACAAGATGGGCATGCTTGCCACAGTCATCAATTCGCTCGGTCTTGCAATGGCCATCAGAAGCGCCGGCGTTGAGGCTGAGGTGTTTACCGCGACCCCTATGATGCCGGTAGCCCGCTATTACATGAGGGATGATGCTGTCGCAGTGATGGAGAAGGGCGGAGTGGCCCTTATCGCAGGCGGCACAGGAAACCCTTATTTCACTACCGATTCAGGCGCGGCTCTCCGTGCTCTCGAGATCGGAGCTGATGCCCTTCTTAAGGGAACACGCGTGGACGGTGTCTATACAGCAGATCCTGAAAAGGACCCGACAGCCGTGAAGTATGACGAACTCAGCTTCGACAAGGCCATCGAGGACCGCCTGAAGGTAATGGACCAGACGGCGTTCGCGCTCTGCCGTGAGGGCAACATGCCTATCATCGTCTTCGACATGAATCAGAAAGGCAACCTTACAAAGCTCGTGAAGGGCGAAAAGGTCGGCACATTGGTACACGTATAAATTTAAAAGACACATACTATGATTACTAAAGCAAAAGAAATTCTCTCAGGCGCAAAGGGCAAGATGTCCAATGCTGTCAATCACCTCGACGAGGAACTCAAGACATACCGTGCCGGAAAGGCAAATCCTATGGTGTTCAACAACGTGATGGTTGACTACTATGGCAGCCCTACACCGATCCCTCAGGTGGCTTCAGTCACTACTCCTGACGCCAAGACCCTCATGCTCCAGCCATGGGAGAAGAAGATGATCGGACCTATCGAGAAGGCTATCATCGACGCAAACCTCGGCTTCACTCCTTCAAACAACGGCGAGAGCATCCGCTGCGTGGTTCCAGCCCTTACTGAAGAGCGCCGCAGGGATCTTCTCAAGAAGGCGAAGGCTGCCGGCGAGAATGCCAAGGTGAGCGTGCGCAACGCCCGTCGTGACGCTATCGAGCTTCTTAAGAAGGCAAACAAGGACGGCATGCCTGAAGACCTCCAGAAGGAGTACGAGCAGCTCGTGCAGAAGGAGACTGACGCTTTCACAAAGAAAGTTGACGAGCTCGTAGCTGCAAAGGAAAAGGAAATGATGACGGTTTAAAGAAAAATTATCTATATTTGTAACCGTTATGGGAACTTATCGATTTAACAGCTTCGGTTTTTATTATTTCTATTTCCAGAAAAGGTAATGGACCGGGCGCTGTTTGTCGTATGATATAGAATCTTATATGCTGTCCGGTGTTTGCCGGACAGCATTTTTATTGGAAAAGCAATGGCAAAGATAGCGATTCAGGGCATCAAGGGATGTTTTCATGAGCAGGCCGCCTACAAGTTTTACGAGGGCGTCGGCCTTCCTAAGCCGGAGGTAGTCGAATGCTCCTCGTTCGAGGACCTGTACAGGAGGATGGATGAAGGAAAGGCGGATGCCGCAATCATGGCTATAGAGAACACCGTCTCAGGAGGACTCCTGCCGAACTTCGAGCTCCTCCGCAAATATGACCGCAAGATAAAGGGAGAGGTCTTTCTGCGCATCAAGCAGAACCTCATGACCCTGCCGGGTCAGAAGATCGAGGACCTCCGCGAGGTCAGGTCCCATTACATGGCGATAAACCAGACACGCCCGTACTTCAACGATTATCCGTGGATACGTCTGGTGGAGTACGGCGATACGGCGAAGAGTGCCGCGGATATCGTAAAGGAAGGTGTCGAAGGTGTTGGAGCCATCGCATCTGATCTTGCTGCGGACATATACGGTCTTGAAATCATAGCCGAGGGCATCGAGACCTACAAGCAGAACTTCACGAGGTTTCTTGTCTTCGACGATTCCCTCCAGGTAGACAAGTCCAGGATCAACAAGGCGTCGATGTGCTTTACACTGCCCCACAAGCCCGGTTCCCTGACCCATGTCCTGACGATCCTCTCGTTCTACGACATGAACCTTACGAGGATCCAGTCCCTCCCTATCCCGGGACAGGAGTGGCAGTATTTCTTTTATGTGGATATAAAGTTTGACGATTATGCCAGATACGAGCAGGCGCTTTCGGCGGTGAAGCCGCTGATGACCGACCTGAACATTCTGGGAGAATATGAAGCAGCGGTTTAGGTTATCATGAATATAGGAATCATAGGCCTGGGACTCATAGGAGGCTCAATGGCGATAGATCTCAGGAGGAAGGGATATGCCTCCAGGATACTGGGCGTCGAGAACGATCCGGTCAATGCATCTGCAGCAGAGCATATCGGGCTGGTCGATGCCGTGACGTCGATTGAGGAATGTGTCGCAGAAAGCGATGTCATCATTGTTTCCGTGCCAGTAGGAGCGGCGCTCAAGATCGTTCCCCAGGTGCTTGACATCATGGCCGGTCTGTATCCGGACGGAGGCTGCGGCAAGGTCCTGATGGATGTCTGCTCGACAAAGGAAAGTCTTGCGTCGGCAGTGAAGTACCACCCGATGCGCAAGTGCTACGTCGCTTCCCATCCGATGTCGGGAACGGAATACAGCGGCCCGTGGGCGGCCATCCCGGGCCTGTTCGACGGCCGCGCATGCATCATCTGCGACTTCAGCGAGTCGTCTCCGAAGGCGGTCCGTACCGTAGAGGATATCTACGGCGTGCTGAACATGAGGGTGGTCTACATGAACTCATCCAGCCATGATGTCCACACAGCATATGTGTCCCATTTCTCACATGTGATCTCATTTGCCCTTGCCCTGACGGTGCTGGAGAAGGAAAAGGACGAGAAACATATCTTTGATCTGGCTTCCGGAGGATTCTCATCCACCGTCCGTCTGGCAAAGAGCAGCGCCGACATGTGGACTCCTATCCTGATGCAGAACAGGGAGAACGTCCTTCATGTGATGGAGACATATACAGGTATGCTGGATGCTTTCCGCAAGGCGATGGAAGATGCGGATGAAGAGGCCATCAGGAAACTGATCCAGGATGCGAACAAGATAAGAAGAATCATAAGATAACGATATAAACATTTAATGTCATGGGTGATAAGAAACTTGATATCGTGCCGTTGGAAGAATGGGGGATGTTCACTGACCCCCAGCCAAGCGTAGTGGCAGGTCCTTGCAGCGCAGAGTCAGAAGAGCAGGTCATGGAGACCGCCAAGGGACTCAGGGAAATGGGAATCAATGTGTTCCGTGCAGGAATATGGAAACCAAGGACCCATCCGGGATGCTTTGAAGGAATCGGTGTTCCCGGTCTGAAATGGCTCCAGAAGGTACAGAAGGAATATGGACTCAAGGTCGCTACGGAAGTCGCAAGCGAGAAGCATGTGATGGAATGTCTGAAGCACGGGGTGGACATGGTCTGGATAGGAGCCAGGACGACAGCGAATCCTTTCCTCGTCCAGGAGATAGCCGACGCCCTCAAGGGTACGGACATCCCTGTCCTGGTAAAGAACCCTGTCAATCCGGATCTTGAACTCTGGATCGGTGCCATGGAACGTCTGAACAGAGCAGGTGTCCGTAAACTTGGCGTGATCCACAGGGGCTTTTCTACATTCGACAAGATCAGATACCGCAACGACCCTCACTGGGATATAGCCATCGAGATGCGAAGCCGCTATCCGGAACTTCCTTTCTTTGTGGATCCGAGCCATATGGGAGGAAGCAGGGATTATATACATGAGATATCGCAGAGGTCTCTGGACCTCGGATTCGAGGGTCTTATGATCGAGTCTCACTGCAATCCGTCGGTTGCCCTGAGCGACTCGAAGCAGCAGCTGACACCTCCTCAGCTCAAGGATCTTCTTTATAACCGGATCAGCGTCAGGGAGTCTGATTCTGATTCAAGAGAGTGGAGGGAGAACATCGACCAGCTCCGTGCAAAGATAGACGTGATAGACGAAAACATCCTGTATGCACTGAGCGCCAGATTGAAGATCAGCCGCCAGATCGGTGAATACAAGAAGAACAACAATGTGGCTATCGTCCAGGCCGTAAGATGGGATGCTCTTCTTGCCCAGGTGCTGGAGAAAGGACGCGGAAGCGGTCTGTCGGAGAAATTCCTGACAGACGTGTTCAATGCCATCCATGAAGCCTCTGTTGAGGTTCAGAACGAAATCATTTCAGGTAAGAGTTCAGAACAGTAGCGAATTCTTCCTGCTCCTTCTCCGAGAAGAAGTTCACTTTGATCGGAGCATAGAACAGCCTTTGCTTGAGATTGTCAGGGACCGTCTTGCAGTCACGGATTCTCTGGCAATCTTTTTCTGTAGTCATGACTACGGAGGTCGGGAATGCGCGGGCGGCATTATATATGGTCGAGATGTCCGCCTTCGAGAACTTGTGATGGTCAGGGAAGTCGAAATGCCTTACTATCTTATAGTTTCCGCTGAGGTAGTTGCGCAGTGGCTTGTCGTTGGCTATTCCTGAGAAAAGTATCAGCCTCTGGGTGTACAGGTAGCGCGGGTCTCCTTCAGGGAACACGGCCTGCGACTGGTCGTATCCGATGGTCGTGAAGAATATGTGCTGGTCCTTTCTGATTCCGAGGGCTTCCGTCCATTTGCTTCTTTCCCATGCATCGAGATATGTCGGGCATTTCGATACGATGACGATATCGGCGGCCTTTATGCGCTCAGGCAGGTCACGAAGCCTGCCAAGAGGCATGAGGTGGTCCTTGAATGTAGGTCTGCTGTAATCCACCAGCACTATTGATACAGTAGGCTTCAGCGCCCTGTGCTGGAATGCATCGTCGAGAATGATCAGCTCTGACTTCGGGAATTCCTTGTGGAGGCATTTGCGGGCCTTCTTCGATGTCTGGACCAGTTCAGGATCGCATAGGAAGGAGCATCCCTCCTTGCGGGACTTGTCGACGGCGACCGTGATGAACGGGAACTTCCTTTTCATCTGGAGCGGCTCGTCTCCATATTCCCTTGCCGTTCCGTCTGCCACCACCTGCTGGAATCCTCTGGTCTTGCGCTTGTATCCTCTGGAAAGTACTGCGATGTTTCTTGCACCCCAGTCCACATCCTGAAGCAAGGTCCTCAGGATCATCTCGGTGTGCGGAGTCTTTCCCGTGCCTCCTACGGTTATGTTTCCGACGCAGATGGTGGGTACAGGGGCGGTATGGGACTTCTTCAGCCCATGGTCATACATGAAATGCCTGACCTTCAGGGTCAGCCAGTATGGAAACAGCAGTATCTT
The DNA here is from genome assembly GCA_017461285.1 of Bacteroidales bacterium. Next base: position 11,181 of record JAFTYS010000079.1, read on the forward strand.
ATCTATCATATCTATACATTATATACATTCCCAGCATCGGGAGCATCGGATCCTCCCCATCGTTCCGAAATGTAGTCCAAAGTCGCGAAAAGCTCCGCAGGGTCGTTCAAGGTCACAAGCTTCAGTCTGGTCTCCTTGAAGTCCGGCAGTCCCTTGAAATAGCAGGACAGATGCCTGCGCATCTCAAGGATCCCGACGCGGTCGCCCTTTATCTCCAGCGACTTGGCCAGATGCCTCTTGGCCAGAGCCACCCTGTCCACCACGCTCATCTGCGGCAGCAGTTCCCCGGTCTGAAGGTAGTGTCTGATTTCCTTGAATATCCACGGATGGCCGTATGTGGCGCGTCCGATCATTATGGCATCGACTCCGTAGCGGTCGAAATATTCCTTTGCCTTCTGCGGTGAATTTATGTCTCCGTTGCCGATTATCGGTATGTGCATGCGCGGATTCTCCTTTACCTTTCCGATCAGGGTCCAGTCCGCCTCTCCCGTATACATCTGGCATCTGGTGCGTCCATGAATGGTCAGAGCCTGGATGCCGGCATCCTGCAGCCTTTCAGCCAGCTCAACGATGATCTTCGAGTCCTCGTCCCACCCAAGGCGTGTCTTTACGGTCACCGGGAGCTTCACCGCCTCCACGACCTGTCTGGTTATCTCGACCATCTTGTCCGGCTCGCGCATCATTCCCGATCCCGCTCCGCGCCTTGCTATCTTATTGACCGGGCATCCGAAATTGATGTCCACAAGGTCGGCTCCATGCCCTCCGGCGATTCTGGCCGCCTCTTCGGCCATCTTCGCCGCATCGACCATCGCCTCCGGTATGTTGCCGTATATCTGGATGCCGACAGGGGCCTCGTAATCATATGTGACCAGCTTTTCAAGAGACTTGCGGGCGTCGCGGATCAGTCCGTCGGAAGATATGAATTCGGTATACATCATGTCCGCCCCGAACTCCTTGCATATGAAACGGAAGGACGCGTCTGTCACATCCTCCATCGGCGCAAGGAAAAGCGGCCTGTCTCCTAACTCTATGTCACCTATTCTCATACAATGATATGTTTCCCGGATCTTCGTCGTCATTCCCGTCTCGACCAGGAACCCCAAAACGACAAAAGTACGAATAAATTTACATATTTTCATGGATTTTGTACCTTTGCATCTGATAAAACGAAAACAAAATGGCAAAGATCAAGACAATAGGCGTGCTTACGTCAGGGGGCGATGCACCGGGAATGAACGCGGCCATCAGGGCCGTGACGCGTGCTGCGATTTATAACGGCTGGAAGGTCAAGGGAATATACAGAGGCTGGGAAGGCCTTATCAACAATGAGATAAAGGACTTCACGTCAGAGAGCGTCAGCGGAACCATCAACCGCGGCGGCACTATCCTCCGCACCGCGCGCAGCAAGGGCTTCATGGATGAAGCCGGCCGCGCGAAGGCATATGAGAATATGAGGAAACATGAAATCGACGCCCTGATTGTGATCGGAGGCAACGGCTCCCTTGCTGGAGCGCAGGCTATTGCAGCCGAGCATGACATTCCATGTGTCGGACTTCCCGGAACAATCGACAATGACCTCTACGGCACCGATACCACCATCGGCTATGATACGGCTCTCAACACGATCATGGAATGTGTCGACAAGATCCGCGACACCGCCAATTCACACAACCGCATCTTCTTTGTGGAGGTGATGGGACGCGATGCCGGCTTCCTTGCGCAGAACGCGGCCATCGCTACAGGAGCAGAGGCGGCGATCATACCGGAGGACCAGACGGATGTCGACCAGCTGGCTTCTTTCATCGGCCGCGGTGTCCGCAAAAGCAAGAACAGCTCTATCGTCCTCGTTTCCGAGAGCAAGAAGGACGGTACTGGCGGAGCGCAGTATTATGCTGACCGTCTGGTTCATGAATATCCTGAATATGAGGCGCGCGTGACCATCCTGGGTCACCTCCAGCGAGGCGGAATACCGACAGCGAACGACCGTATCCTTGCCAGCCGCATGGGTGTGGCTGCTATCGAGGCCCTCAAGGACGGACAGCGCAATGTCATGATCGGAGTGAAGAACGACCAGATCGTATATGTGCCTTTCAACAAGGCTATCCGCATTGACAAGCCGATCGACAGAGAGCTCATCAACGTATTGAACGTACTTTCTATATAAAAAACTAAAACAACCTGATTATGAAAAACTTCCGTCGGGCTTGTGTGGCGGCGCTGTCTCTTTTCGCAGCAGCTGCCCTGTCTGCACAGACCTATGAATACCCGTTTCAGAATCCTGATCTTCCTGATGAGGAACGCATAGACAATCTTCTCTCCCTGATGACGCTGGAAGAGAAGATTGCCACGTTTTCAGGCCAGGGCGTCCCTCGTCTGGGGGTTCCGTCTCCAGGAAGTTCGGAAGCCATCCATGGACTTGTGCGCGGAGGCAGCACTGACCTTGAGGGTTTTGTCCGTAATTCGCAGCTGGCGAACGCCAAGGTTCAGCAGAACAACAGACGCCAGGGTCTGATCCACAGCACCGCATTCCCTCAGGGATACGGTCTCGGAGAGACATGGGACCGCGAGGTTCTTAAGATGGTAGGAGAGGTGATGTCGGACGAGGCACGCTACCATTCGTGGGCCAACGGCTATAATGTCCTCTGCCTGTGGGCTCCTAATGCCGATCTGGGCCGCGACCCGCGATGGGGCAGGACCGAGGAATGTTTCGGAGAGGATCCTTATCTGGTCGGAGAGCTTGTCGCATCCGAAGTCAGGGGCATCCAGGGAGATGATCCGAAGTACTGGCGTGGAGCCTCGGTGATGAAGCATTTTCTGGCCAACAGCAATGAAGACGGCCGCTGCTTCACATCTTCGGATTTCGGTGAGGACCTGTTCAGGGATTATTATTCATACGGATTCTGGAAGGGCGTGAAGGAAGGCGGTGCCCGTTCCCTCATGTGCGCGTATAATAAATATAATGGTGTGCCATGCTCTACCCAGGACTTCATACAGGAGATCCTGATCAAGGAGTGGGGTATGGACGGGCAGATACTCAATGACGGAGGAGCCCTCAAGCAACTTGTGACCATGCACCATTGGGTGGAAGATGACAAGCAGGCCGTCAAGGTCAGCGTCGAGGCCGGAATCACCAGGATTCTGGATCAGGTGGCCGACGAAATGCTGGCTGCAGTGAATGAAGGCCTCCTGTCGGAGGAAATTGTAGACAGGAATGTCAGGTTCAACATCCGTACCATGCTCCGCCTGGGTCTGATGGACTCTTCTGATGCAAACCCATATAAGGACATGGGCTTTACAGAGACTCCGTTGTGGGAGACTGATGACCATAAGGCAAAGGCTCTTCTGGCCGCCCGTAAATCTGTGGTCCTGCTCAAGAATGAAGGCGGCCTTCTGCCTCTTGACAAGAAGAACGTAAAGAAGATAGCGGTCTTCGGCAACAGGGCGGAAGAGATCCTCAAGGACTGGTATGGTGCCCTTCCTGCCTATTCTGTTTCTCCGCTGGCCGGTATCCAGGCAGCTGTCGAAGGCACTGATGTCGAAGTCAGGTTCCAGAAGTGGGATTCCGACGGAAAGGCCCAGGAGCTTGCGGAATGGGCTGATGTCGCCATCGTATGCGTCGGAAACCATCCGAATACGAGCCCAGACTGGAAGTGGGAGAAGATTCAGGCTCCATGGGGCGAGGGCACGGTTGCCGGTGACGGAAGGGAAGCGGTCGACCGCAGGTCGCTCGAGCTTGAAAGCGAGGATCTCATAAAGATGGTGTGGAAGGCAAATCCGAATACCGTCGTTGCCCTGATCAGCAGCTTCCCTTATGCGATAGACTGGACTCAGGAGAATGTTCCCGCCATCCTGCATATGACCCAGTGCGGCCAGGAGACCGGAAATGCTCTTGCCGATGTGATCTTCGGAGATTACAATCCTGCAGGCAGAACCACCCAGACCTGGGTGCGCGACATCCTGGAACTTCCGAACATGATGGATTACGATATCCGTAACGGACGTACATATATGTATTATAA